>NZ_JBIAQF010000008.1:0-88908 GCF_042888885.1 Streptomyces sp. NPDC002742 | reverse complement strand
CGCGAGCGTTCGCTTACGCCCGTGCCGTGATGTCGTCCCGCCATTCCCAGAGCCTTGTGTCCACTGTGGCCGCGATCCTGCGGCGCGCCTCGTACCGCGAAACGCCGCTCATCAGCAGTTGGTCGTACGGGGTCTCCGTGTGCCGTACGGACGCGCGGACCGCAGCGGTGACGGCCGCCTCGGACAGCGCGCGGCCCGCCGAGCTCCGCCCCACCCGCCCGCTGCCGCGCACCGAGGCATGCGCGGCGATCGCTCGCGCCCTGTCGGCCGGACAGTACGGAAACAGCCGGCGTATCTCCCGCGCGAACTCGTCCGTGAAGCGGACGTCCTCCGCCTCCCGGCGTCGCGCGTCCCGGGCCCGGCGTCGCCGCCGTGCCTCCGCGTCCGCCAGACACCGCTCCTCGGCCAGGGCGAGCGCCATCTCCTCGACCATGACCCCCTGCCGTTCGTACCGGCCCCGCCGCCGGTTGAACCGCACCACCACGGCCGACAGCGTGCTGCCCTCCCGCGATCTGCGCGTCAGCGCGGTGTCGCCCCGCGGCAGGAACACCAGGTGCCCCAGATCCGCACAGTCCAGACACCGAGGTGCCCCCTCCTCCAGCACCAGCAGCGCGAGCGGCCCGCTCCCGCACTCGACACAGCGCCGCTTCTTGAGCGGCTGGACGACGAGAAGCCCGCCCCGGTGCGGGGGATCAGCGATCGGTGCCATACGCGGTTCATTCCCCGGACCGGTGCCACATCTACGTCGTCGGGCGATGCCCCCGCACGTCCCGCGCCCCGGTGGCAGGATGCCTCCCGCGCCCGCTCGTGGTCCGCCGCGCCGACCAGGTCTCCGCGGGCTCGCGGCATCATGGGCCCTGTGCGACTTGAAGCGATCACCTGGGAACGGCTCGGCGACCTCCTCGCCGACCGTCTGCTCGATCTGAAACCGGAGAACGGCAGCCCCTGGCCACGTGTCGCCTTCGACGGAGCCCCGGCCGCCCGCCCCGGCGAACTCGCGCACCGTGTCTTCGAGGCGCTGCGCATACGCGGCCGTTCCTCGCTGGTCGTCGGCGCGGAGGGTTTCCTGCGCCCCGCCTCGCTCCGGCTCGAATACGGTCACCAGGACGTCGAGGCGTACTACGACGGCTGGGTCGACACCGGTGCTCTGTGGCGCGAGGTCTTCGGCCCCCTCGAACCCGGCGGCGACGGCAGGGTCCTGCCCGACCTCTGGGACCCCGCCAAGGACCGGGCCACCCGCAGCCCCTATGTCCAACTCCCGCCCGGCGGAATCCTGTTGCTCCATGGCCCCCTCCTCCTGCGCCACTGGTTCCCGTTCGACCTCAGCGTCCACGTACTTCTCTCCCCGGGTGCCCTCCGCCGCCGTACCCCCGAGGCGGAGCACTGGACCCTCCCCGCGTTCGCCCGCTACGTGAGCGAGGTGGACCCGGCCATCACGGCCGACGTCCTGGTCCGAGCCGACGACCCCCGCCACCCGGCGTGGAACGGCTGACCGGCATGGAACGGTTCCCCACGACTGCCGTCCGCTTCCTCTCAGCCGTCGCCCCGTCGCCCCATGGCCCGTCCCCTCGACCTTCCCCGGTCCGACAGCCCTCGCCCGGTCCGCCGCCCGCCCGGATACGCGTACTTCCAGGTGCGCGGCCCCTGGGGCGCGGCGAGAATATAGGGCGCCGGGACTAGCGGTGTGTTCCGCGCCGCGCCGGCCGTCCGGCACCGGGAGGTACTACATGACCACCGCCGGAGACATCATGCACCGTGGTGCCCAGTGGATCCCCGCCCACGAGACCCTGGACCGCGCCGCCCAGCTGATGCGCGAGCTCAACGTGGGTGCCCTGCCCATCAGCGACCAGAACGAACGCCTCTGCGGCATCCTCACGGACCGCGACATCGTCGTCGGCTGTGTGGCCATGGGCCATGACCCGGCACAGGTCACCGCGGGAGAGATGGCCCAGGGCACACCGCGCTGGATCGACGCCGGCGCCGATGTCGGCGAAGTGCTCCAGGAGATGAAGGGGCACCAGATCCGCCGGCTTCCGGTGATCGAGGACAAGCGGCTGGTCGGCATGATCAGCGAGGCCGACCTCGCCCAGCACGTCAGCGACGAACAACTCGCCTCCTGGGTCGAGAGTGTCTACGCCAGGGGCGCGGGCAGCGCGACGGGCTGACCCCCGTCGATTCCCCGACCTTCCCGACCGGCCCGATCCGACCGACCGAAAAGCCCTGCGCAGCGACCCGGGCGATCCGACCCGAGCGACCCGGCTCGAAGTGACCGGGCTCGAAGTGACCGGGTCCCAAGCGATCCGACTCGAAGGGAGCGCACTTGAAGAGAGCGGACAACCGGGCCGCACCTGCGACCCGAGGCTGACCACGTCGCATCACCCGCTCCCGCTCTTCGGTCCGTGCCGAATACGCGGCGCGCTCTCGTCCGGCCGGTGCACCGGGCGTGAGACGCGTCAGAGCCAGCCGTTGCGCCTGAACCCTCGGTAGAGGACGAGGCAGCCGATGGATATGGCGCCGATGACGATGGGGTAGCCGAACCTCCAGTGCAGCTCGGGCATGTTGTCGAAGTTCATGCCGTACACGCCGCAGACCATGGTCGGTACGGCGATGACCGCCGCCCATGCCGTGATCTTCCGCATGTCCTCGTTCTGCGCCACGGTCACCTGTGCGAGATGCGCCTGCAGGATCGAGTTGAGCAGTTCGTCGAAGGCGGCTATCTGCTCGGTGGCCCGCAGCAGATGGTCGGAGACGTCCCGGAAGTACGCCTGTATCTCCGGGTCGACCACGCGGGTCGGCCGGGTCGCCAGCTCCTGGACGGGCCGGGCGAGCGGGACCACGGCCCGCTTCAGTTCGAGGAGTTCACGCTTGAGCTGGTAGATGCGGCCTGCGTCGGTGCGGGCGCCGTTGTCGGCGAACACATCGGCCTCGACCTGGTCGATGTCCGCCTGGACCGAGTCCGTGACGCTCATGTAGTCGTCGACCACATGGTCCGCGATCGCGTGCAGCACCGCGGCCGGCCCCTTGGACAACTGCTGCGCATCGGACTCCAGTTCCTCGCGCAGCGGGCCCAGGGAGCCGTGCCGTCCGTGCCGCACGGTGATGACGAAGTCCGGCCCGACGAACACCATGATCTCGCCGGTGTTCACCACTTCACTGGTCGCTGTCAACTCCGTGTGCTCCACGTAGCAGACGGTCTTGAACACCGCGAACAGCGTGTCGCCGTACCGCTCCACCTTCGGACGCTGGTGCGCCTCCACCGAGTCCTCGACGGCCAGCGGATGCAGGTCGAAGAGCTCGGCGATGTCCGCGAACTCGACGTCGGTCGGTTCGTGCAGTCCGAGCCACACGAATCCCTCGTCCCGCTTGCGGATCCGCTGCACGGTGTCGACCAGATCGCGGCCCTCGGGGATCCGGGTGCCGTTCCGGTACGCCACGCAGTTCACGACCGCGGAGCCCAACGGCGACCGGGCGGGGTGACTCAGGTCGACACGGCGCCGGCGCCGCGTCAGCCGTGCCACTCTGCGGAGGCCGTCGACCGCACCGAGAGCCGTCACCCTCCGCAAATTCCCTGCCATGGACATCTGGATCTCCTCGCGTGGATCTCCTCGGGCCGCACTTTGCGCCTGGCGCGCCAGTCTGCCAGGCCTGGTCGGACACCGGAAAAGGCTGTGGGAACGGAACGTTCCGTTCCGTGATGCGGAGTGCTCCGCCGGCTCGACGCCGCACGGCGTCACTCGTCCGGCGCCCGGTACCGCCGGGTGGACCTGCGGGCGACGCGGGTGCCGACAACGGGAGCGTCAACGATTCCCGACAGCGGGTCGACTGGGATGATCTCCTCATGACGCGAGCCGACGGGTATCTCCTCGACAACCAGCAGTCCGAGGCGGGACAGCGTTTCGACGCCCTCGCCGCTCTCTTCGACCCCACGACGTTCCGGCACATGGAGCGCTTGGGCGTCGGGTCCGGCTGGCGCTGCTGGGAGGTCGGGGCGGGCGGCACGTCCGTCGTGTCCTGGCTGGCCAAGAAGGTGGGCCCGACGGGGAAGGTCGTCGCGACCGACATCGACACCTCATGGGCGGCCTCCGTCGCACGCTCGCCGGTCGAGGTCCGCGTCCACGACGTGGGTGCCGAGGAACCGCCGGGGGAGGGCTTCGACCTCGTGCACGCCAGGCTCGTACTGGTCCATGTGCCGGACCGGGAGAGGGCGTTGCGGTCGATGGTCAAGGCCCTGCGGCCCGGCGGCCGGCTTCTCGTCGAGGACGCCGACCCCGCACTGCAGCCTCTGCTCTGCCCCGACGAGTACGGCCCCGAGCAGCAGCTCGCGAACCGACTGCGCCAGGGTTTTCGCAAACTGCTCGCCGATCGCGGCGCCGACCTCGCGTACGGCCGCAAACTCCCGCGGCTGCTCCGGGAAGCCGGGTTGCGTGGCGTGGAGGCCGACGCGTACTTCCCCGTCACCTCACCCGCCTGCGACACGCTGGAATCCGCGACGGTCCGGCAGATCCGCGACCAGCTCGTCACCGCGGGCCTGGCCACCCAGGAGGAGATCGACCAGCACCTGGCCAACGTCGCCGCAGGGTCGATGGACCTGGCGACGGCGCCGATGATCTCGGCCTGGGGGCGCAAGAACTGAATGAGAGTGGGATACCGGCAATCGGGTGCCACGGGTACGTAGCCATGGGGCCGAGGTGTTCAGCGGACCCGCGTCTCTCCTTCGTGCAGCCGTCGGCTTCCCGCGGGCGGTCTTCCGCCGACCCGTTCCACGGCCTTCGCCCCCGCCGCGCACCCCGCTGTCGTCGCCTCCTCGGGTTCGGCGCCCGCGAGCAGTGCGGCGAGGAACGCGCCGGTGAACGCGTCGCCGGCGCCCGTCGTGTCACGCGGCGTCGCGGGCAGCGCCGGGACACGGGCCCGGACGGATCCGGAACGGGCTACCAGGGCCCCGTCACTCCCCAGCTTGGCGACGACCAAGGGGAAGTGGCGGCTCAGCTTGGCCGCCGCGTCGGCCGGATCGGGCAGCCCGGTCAGCAGGCAGGCCTCGTCACGGCTGGGCAGCAGGACGTCCACCCCCGCGCAGAGTTCGAGGAAGCGGTCCACGCCCAGTTCCGTCAGGAACCCCGCCGACGCCGGGTCGAGGCTCACCGGCACACCACGCGCGCGCGTCGACTCCAGTACCACCGAGACCAGCGCCCGGCTCGGCTCGGAGAAGAACAGATAGCCCGACAGATGCAGCCGCGCGACCCCGTCGAGCAGCGCGGGCGACCAGTCGCCCGGTGCGAGCCGCAGTGACGCCCCACTGTCCGTGAGGAACGTCCGCTCCGCCGACGCGCCGGTGTCCACCAGGCAGATCACCGTTCCGGTCGGCGTCTGCGGATCGGTCACCAGGAGGGGCCGTACGCCGCTCGCCGCGAGTTCGCGTTCGTGCCACGCCGCGGAGTCGACGCCCACCCGGCCGAGCAGCCGCACCTCGGCGCAGCCGTCGTACACGGCCCAGCACGCGACGTTGGCACCGGCGCCGCCCGGTACGGTCCGGACGGCGGCGACCGTGTCGGTACCGGCCGCCAGCGGTCCGCGATGCCGGGCGACGACATCCGTGACCACGTCCCCGACGACGAGCAGAGCGCCTTCGGCCAGGTCGCCGCGATCAGCCGTTACGGCGCTGCCGACCAGGGTGCTTCGGTCCGCGTCGCTCACGCCCCCGCCCAGGCTGCCGCGATCCGCCCCGCGAGGCGTACGTTGCCGCGGACCGCCGCCAGATTGGCGCCGAGTGAGGCACCGTCCGTGTGCCGGACCAGATAACCGAGCAGGAACGGTGTCACCGCCTGTCCGGTCACCCCCTCCTCCTCGCACGCGCGCAGCGCGTCGGCCAGCACGCGCGCGTGGAGCGCGGGATCGAGCTGGTCCTCCTCGGGGACGGGGTTCGCGACGATGAGCGACGAGTCGGGGGCGTGCAGCGCGTCCTGGGCGCGCATCACCTCCGCCACCTGCTCGGGAGACTCCAGGGTCCAGTCCACGGGGTGCCCCGAGTCGGACAGATAGAAGCCGGGGAACCGCTCCGTGCCGTACCCGGCCACCGCCACGCCCAGCGTCTCCAGGCGTTGGAGCGTCGCCGGCACGTCCAGGATCGACTTGACGCCCGCGCACACCACCGTGATCCGGGTACGTGCCAGCAGGCCCAGATCAGCGGACTCGTCCTGGGTCACCGTCCACTCGCGGTGCACACCGCCGAGCCCTCCCGTCGCGAACACCCGTACCCCCGCGCGCGCCGCCAGCAGGGCCGTCGCGGACACGGTCGTCGCTCCGCTCGCCCCTGCGGCCACCGCGAGCGGCAGGTCACGGTGGCCCAGCTTGCGGATGCCGTCCTCGTTCGCGACCCGCTCCAGCTGGTCCTTGCCCAGACCGACGTGAGGCCGGCCGTCGAGCACGGCGATCGTCGCGGGTACGGCGCCCTCCTCCCGGACGACCTCCTCCAGTTCGAGTGCGACCTGGAGATTGCGCGGGCGGGGCAGCCCGTGGGCGATGATCGTCGACTCCAGGGCCACCACCGGCCGGTGCGCGTCGAGCGCCTCCCGTACCTCTTCGGACACCACGATCACGTGCCTGCCTCCTGCTGTCGGTCGACGTTCCCCGTCCCTGGATCTCTGGCGGGCGGCGCGCCCGGCCAAACCCTGGCGCGGAATGTCTTCGAGGCCCCGCACAACGAGTGGACCCTCGTCGCCCCGGGGGCGGGCAAGCCTTTAGGGTGTCCGCTCATGACCATGAACTCCCAGGCCACACCGTCCTTCGCCGTGCACATTCCAGACGCCGAACTCGAACCCGAGCCGCTGGACCCGGCCCAGATCGTCTCCGGCGACCCCGCTGTGACGGGCAAGGTGCTGTGGGAGTCCGCCGACGGCAAGCAGCTGCGCGGCATCTGGCAGATCACGCCCGGCGTGGTGACCGACACCGAGGCGAACGAGCTCTTCGTCGTCGTCAGCGGCCGCGCCACGATCGCGGTGGAGGGCGGCGACGTCATCGAAGTGGGCCCCGGCGACGCGGCCTTCCTGCGCGAGGGCGACCGTACGACGTGGACCGTCCACGAGACGCTGCGCAAGGCCTACCACATCAGCCTCTGAGGATCTCAGGAGCGGACGCTCCACGGCACGCGCACAGCGCACGTCCCCGCCTTCCGCCCGAAGGCCGGGAGGCGGCCGTGAGCCGCTCTTCGGGGCGTACTCACGCGGGCTTGTTCTCCCGCGGGGCCGCCTTTCCGCGCCGTCGGTCTCCCGCGCGGGCTGTGCCCGGGAGGCCGCGATGCGTACGAGGCCCCTTCAGCTCCCTCCGCGACCTCAGAACAGCGGTTCCGGGAGGACTCCTTCGAGCGCCAGCAGCTTCCGCTTGGTCTCCAGGCCGCCGCCGAAACCACCGATCCCGCCGTCACTCTCGACCACCCGGTGACAGGGCACCACGACCGGCAGTGGATTCGAGCCCATGGCGACCCCCACGGCCTGCGCCGCCCGGGGCTCGCCGACCCGCCCGGCCAGGTCGCCGTAGGCCACGACGGAACCGAACGGCACGCCCGAGTGCAACTCGCGCAGCACCTGGCGGTTGAACCCCGAGATCAGCGACCAGTCGAGCGGCAGGTCGAAATCCTGCCGCTCGCCCGCGAAGTACGCCTCGACCTGGCGTATCGCCTCGGCCAGCAGAGGGGACTCCGGCGCCTCGACGAGCTCGCCGCCCAGACGGGACGCGAGCCTGTCGAGTGCCTTGTCGCGTACCGCGTCCGACGCGTGGAAGACGACATTGACCAGGCCGTGGGGCGTCGCCGCGAGGAGCAGCGGACCGATGTCCGTGCCGACGACGGACCACACGACCCGCTGCTCGTACCGCGTGTGGCTGTTCATGCGATCCACCGTACGGCCCGCCACTGACAACGCCCGGGGCGCCCACAACGGCATCCGTCCGCGCCCCGGGCGATGGCGTGCTAGCGCAGAGCCCGGCGGATCGTGTCGGGCACGTTCGTGATGACGCCGTCGGTCCCGAAGCCCGCCAGGCGCCGCGCGGTGGCCGGCTCGTCCACGGTCCAGGCGAACACCTTCATCGGGCCGTGCGGACCGTGGAGGGCGTGGACCGCGGAGACGTAGTCGGACGACAGCGACCGGTGATCCGAGTTGATCTGGTCGGCGAACTCCGCGTACCGGGGCAGCCGCGCGACCGGAGGCGTCCCGAGGAAGGCCATCGTGATGCCGGGCCGCAGCCGGTGCACCGTCCGGACACTGTGCGCGCTGAAGCTCTGGACGATCAGCCTGTCCCTGAGGTGCACCGGGTCGAGCCAGCCCTCGTTGCTCAGGAGCCTGAGCGTCTGTCGCTCGATGCCCGGATAGAGCTCCGGGTTCTTGATCTCCAGGACGAGTTTTTGGTGGTTGCGCGAGACGCGTTCCATGTACTCCCGCAGCGTCGGCACCTTCGCGCCCGCGAACCGGGGGCCGAACCAGCTCCCGGCGTCCAGGCGGGCGATCTCGGCCGCGGTGAAGTCCCTGACGTTCCACGGGCTTCGCCCGGGGTAGACCTCCTCGACGTCGGTCGTGCGTGCCAGCGATGCGTCGTGCAGGACGACCAGCCGGCCGTCGCTGGTGCGCTGGACATCGTTCTCGACCCATTCGAACCCCAGCTCGGCCGCGCGGTCGATGGCGTCCAGGGTGTTCTCGGGCGCATCGGCCGAGGCGCCGCGGTGGGCTACGACCAGCGGTGCCGTGATTCGGCCGCCGGCCTTGGCATGCGGGCTGGGCAGTATCAAAACGGCTCCCCCAAGAAGCGCGGCGGTCGTGGCGGCGGCAACGCGCGCGTGCATGCGTTCTCCTCGCGTCGGACGATCACGGACAGCACAAGATTGACAGCAGAGAGTCGACGGAGGGGTGAAGCGAGATGGCCGCGGATTGAATGGAGTTGTCCAAGTCCGCTCACTGGCGCCGCAGAAGTGGGGAGAGGTCGTGATTCTTTGCCGGATTATCGTTCGACCATTCCGGTGGGGGTCATACTCTCGCCTCAGCCCGGTCCGCTCCGGCGGTCCGGAGGGCGGGGGCGTTCCGGGCAGTTCCAGGAGTAACAGGCGGGAAAGGCAGCCGCGTATGCAGGGCACGGTCGACGGCTTCACCTACGGGCTCGTCACACCGCTGGTGGCGTATTTCATGGCCTGTCTGGGCGGAGCGCTGGGACTTCGCTGCACCACCAGATCCCTGCTCGTCGCCGGTTCCTGGCGCGCCGGGTGGCTGGCGCTCGGCTCGGTCGCGATCGCGTCCGGCATATGGACGATGCACTTCATCGCGATGATGGGATTCACGGTCGAGGAGACCCCCGTCCACTACGACAAGCCGACGACGTTCGCGAGTCTGGGCGTCGCCGTCCTGATGGTCGGCGCCGGGATCTTCATCGTCGGCTACCAGGGCGCCACCGGGACGGCGCTCTTCACCGGAGGGACCGTCACCGGCCTGGGCATCGCCTCGATGCACTACCTGGGCATGGCCGGAATGAGGCTCAACGGGAAGCTCGCGTACAACACCCTCACGGTCTCCGCCTCGGTCGTCATAGCCGTCGTGGCCGCCACCGCCGCCCTCTGGGCAGCGGGACAGGTCCGCGGATTCCTCTGGAGCGTGGGCGCGAGCCTTGTCATGGGGCTGGCCGTCAGCGGTATGCACTACGCGGGCATGGCCGCGCTCAGCGTCCATCTGCACGGTTCGACCGGCGCGGCCCCTGCCGGGGACTCGGCGGCGGCGCTGCTCGCGCCCATGATGATCGGCCCCCTGGCCTTCCTGTGTCTGGCGGGCGTCGTCATGATGTTCGATCCGCAGATGGTCATGGGCCGGCCCGACCGGCGTCCCGCGGAGATCAGGCGACCGGGCATCCCGGCCCATCACGTCGCCGGGCACGCCGGCCGTCGTCCGGCTGTCCGTCCCGTGCAGGAGCGTGCCTACCGCCGCTCCCGCGCCCCGCAGAGCAGGTGATCGGGCCCGGTTGTCAGTGCGGGGTCGTACGGTGGATTCCATGCGGCCCGTATCCAAGATCGAACGTTCGGTGGCGCCCTTCGAGGTCGTCAGCTCCTTCCAGCCGGGCGGTGACCAGCCCACGGCCATCGCCGACCTGGAGAAGCGCATCCGCGCAGGTGAGAAGGATGTCGTCCTGCTGGGTGCGACCGGCACCGGCAAGTCCGCCACCACCGCGTGGATGATCGAGAAGCTCCAGCGCCCCACGCTCGTCATGGCACCGAACAAGACGCTGGCCGCCCAGCTGGCCAACGAGTTCCGCGAGCTGCTGCCGAACAACGCGGTCGAGTACTTCGTCTCGTACTACGACTACTACCAGCCCGAGGCGTACGTCCCGCAGTCGGACACCTACATCGAGAAGGACTCCTCGATCAACGAGGAGGTGGAGCGCCTGCGCCACTCCGCGACCAACTCGCTGCTGACCCGCCGCGACGTCGTCGTGGTCGCCTCGGTGTCCTGCATCTACGGCCTCGGCACTCCGCAGGAGTACGTGGACCGGATGGTCAGCCTGAAGGTCGGCGACGAGATCGACCGCGACGACCTGCTGCGCCGCTTCGTCGACATCCAGTACACACGAAACGACGTGGCCTTCGCGCGCGGCACCTTCCGGGTCCGGGGCGACACCATCGAGATCTTCCCGGTCTACGAGGAGCTCGCCGTCCGCATCGAGATGTTCGGCGACGAGATCGAGGCCCTGTCCACGCTGCACCCCCTCACCGGCGAGGTCATCAGCGACGACGAGCAGATCTACGTCTTCCCGGCGTCCCACTACGTGGCGGGTCCCGAGCGCATGGAGCGCGCCGTCAACGACATCGAGAAGGAGCTCGGGGAGCGTCTCGCCGAGCTGGAGAAGCAGAGCAAGCTCCTGGAGGCCCAGCGCCTGCGCATGCGGACGACGTACGACATCGAGATGCTCCGCCAGATCGGCTCCTGCTCCGGTGTCGAGAACTACTCGATGCACTTCGACGGCCGTGAACCCGGCTCCCCGCCGAACACGCTGATCGATTACTTCCCGGACGACTTCCTGCTCGTCATCGACGAGTCGCACGTCACCGTTCCGCAGATCGGCGCGATGTACGAGGGTGACGCCTCCCGCAAGCGCACCCTCGTCGACCACGGCTTCCGGCTGCCCTCCGCCCTGGACAACCGCCCCCTGAAGTGGGAGGAGTTCCAGAAGCGCATCGGTCAGACCGTCTATCTCTCGGCGACCCCGGGGAAGTACGAGCTCTCCCGCTCGGACGGCTTTGTCGAGCAGATCATCCGTCCCACCGGCCTCATCGACCCCCAGGTCGTCGTCAAGTCCACCGAGGGCCAGATCGACGACCTGGTGCACGAGATCCGGCAGCGTACCGAGAAGGACGAACGCGTCCTGGTCACCACGCTCACCAAGAAGATGGCCGAGGACCTCACCGACTACTTCCTGGAACTGGGCATCCAGGTGCGATACCTGCACAGCGACGTCGACACCCTGCGTCGTGTCGAGCTGCTGCGCGAACTGCGCGCAGGCGAGTTCGACGTCCTGGTCGGCATCAACCTGCTGCGCGAGGGCCTCGACCTCCCCGAGGTCTCCCTGGTGGCGATCCTCGACGCGGACAAGGAGGGCTTCCTGCGCTCGGGAACCTCCCTGATCCAGACCATCGGCCGCGCGGCGCGCAACGTCTCCGGCCAGGTCCACATGTACGCCGACAAGATCACCCCGGCGATGGAGAAGGCCATCGAGGAGACCAACCGCCGCCGGGAGAAGCAGATCGCCTACAACAAGGAGAGGGGCATCGATCCGCAGCCCCTCCGCAAGAAGATCAACGACATCGTGGCGCAGATCGCCCGCGAGGACGTCGACACCGAGCAGTTGCTCGGCTCCGGCTACCGCAAGACGAAGGACGGCAAGGGCGCCAAGGCCCCCGTCCCCGCGCTGGGCGGCAAGGCGACCCGGGCCGCCAAGTCCGCCAAGGGCAAGGACGCCGTACCGACCGACCGCCCCGCGGCCGAACTGGCGGGGCAGATCGAGGAGATGACGGAGCGGATGCGCGCAGCGGCGGCCGACCTCCAGTTCGAGATCGCGGCCCGTCTGCGCGACGAGGTGTCCGAGATGAAGAAGGAGCTGCGGCAGATGAAGGAGGCGGGAATCGCCTGACGGTCACGCTGGTGGAGCCCGGACCTCGGCCGACGCTCGGTGTGTTGCAAGACCGACACAAAGCATGCCCCAGGGGTCGGCGCTGTCAGTGCCGCTGCGTAGGGTTCTGTTCATCCGCGGACTCCGCGGCAACAGGGGACAGTTCGAGAGGGGAACAGCGCGTGACGGTCAACATGACCAAGGGTCAGGCCATCAGTCTGCAGAAGAACGACGGGGGCACGCTGACCGCGGTCCGTATGGGACTCGGCTGGCAGGCGGCCCCCCGGCGCGGCCTGTTCGGCTCGCGCACCCGGGAGATCGACCTCGACGCCTCCGCCGTGCTGTTCGCGGACAAGCAGCCCGTCGACGTGGTGTTCTTCCGTCACCTGGTCAGCGACGACGGCTCGGTGCGGCACACCGGTGACAACCTGGTCGGCGGCGTGGGCCAGGGCGGCGACGACGAGGCCATCCTCGTCGACCTGCAGCGCATCCCGGTCCACATCGATCAGATCGTCTTCACCGTGAACTCCTTCACGGGCCAGACCTTCCAGGAAGTGCAGAACGCGTTCTGCCGGCTGGTCGACGAGACCAACGGCCAGGAACTCGCCCGCTACACGTTGGCCGGCGGCGGCCAGTACACGGCCCAGATCATGGCGAAGGTGCACCGTTCCGGAACCGGCTGGCAGATGACGGCCCTCGGTACTCCGGCAAACGGCCGCACGTTCCAGGACCTGATGCCCGCGATCCTGCCGCACCTGTAAGCGGTCGGCGCACACGCACGCAGCGACATAGGGGGACAAGACGATGACGGCCGAGCTGGTCAGGGGGCAGAACCACCCGCTCTCCCACGTCCGTCTCGAGGTCCGTGTCTCGGCCGGGAAGCCGATCGTGGCAGGGGCCACGCTCGGCGACGAGCAGGGCAGGGTCCGGGGCGTCGAGTGGGTGGCCCACCCGGGCGCGCCCACGCTTCCCGGGCTCGAGGTCTCCAAGCAGGCGGCGGCCGATCATCGCCTGGCCTTCGACCTCGACGCCCTGCCCCCGACCGTGCATCGGGTCAGCGTGCTGCTCGCGCTGCCCACCGGGGTCGGCGGCCCGGTCCGGTTCGGCGCCGTCGCCGCCCCCTTCGTCGCGGTCACCGGCCTAGACGGTTCCGAGGTCGTCACCTACACCCTCACCGGCCTGGACGCCGAGTCCGCCGTCGTGGCCCTGGAGCTCTACCGCAGGCAGGGAGCCTGGAAGGTCCGCGCGGTCGGCCAGGGCTACGCGGGCGGCCTCGCCGAACTCCTCACCGACCAGGGGCTTCCCGAGGCCCGGCAGCTCGCGGGCACTATCAACGAAGCGGTGGCCCAGGGCCTGGCGCGGTCGGTGGCGGCACCTCCGCCGCGCACCCCGGAAGCGGACCGGTCACGACAGGCGGCCGCCTCGGCGCCGGGGCCGGACCAGCCGTACGCCGGACCTGGACCGCAGGGCACCCCCGGGACCGTGACGCCGCAGCAGTCCCCGTACGACCTGCCCGGTCCGCAAGGAGCCACCGCTCCGCTGAGCGGACGTCCGGGGGGTTCTGCGCAACCCGACCCCTCCGCGGTCGCACAGCCGCAGCCCACCGCCGGTGGCACGATCAACTACAGCCACCCCGGCCGGCAGACCGCCGCCCCGCCGCCGCCCCCGCCGACCGCCCCGCCGGCCCAGCCCGGACAGCCCGCCCTGCCCGTCGCGGGAGACGCGACCGGCTGGTCCATGGAGGAGCGCCTGTACAACCAGGTGTGGGGAATGTTCGAGGACCTGGCCCGGACCGTCGCCGCGTACCGCAGCGCCGTCGACTTCGCCGACTCGCGCATGGAGAAGGAGCTCGACCACGTTCTGTCCGACCCGCGCAGCCGGATCGGCGGGGAGGGTGACGCCGCACGCGAGGCCGCCCGCGCCAAACACGCACACCTGGTCGACCAGGCCCGGGCCGTCCTCGACCGGGATCTCGCCCAGCTCACCGCCGAGGTCGAGGTCGTGGAGCCCGCGTTGCCGATGGCCTACGCGAGCTGGGACAACCCGGTCTGGCACGGCTACCGCGCGCCCATGGAAATCCCTATGGCGCTACGGCTCGGCGACCTCCGGCTGCCCGAGAGCGAGAACCTGAGCATTCCGATGCTGGTGCGCCTGCCGCTGGAGCGCGGCCTGTGGATCGACAGCGGTCGCGCCTCCCTGGAGGGCACGCTCGCCGACTCCGACCAAGTGCGCCGCCTCGCCATGGACACCGCCGTCGCGCACGCCGCCCGGCTGCTCGCCGTGTACCCCGCGGGTGAGTTCACCGTTCACGTCATCGACCCGGCCGGCGCCGGAGCCTCGTCCCTGGCGCCCCTGACCCGGTCCGGGGTGCTAGGCAGCCCTCCGGCCGCGGGTGCCGCGGGGGTGTCGGACGTCCTGACCCGTCTCACCCAGCGCGTCGACCTGGTGCAGATGGCGTTGCGCGGGGGAGCGGCCGACTCGCTGCCGCCCGGTCTCGACACCGCCGAACAGCTGCTGATCGTCAACGACTTCCCGCACGGCTTCGACGATCGCGCCGTGACCCAGCTCCGCTATCTGGCGGACGAAGGGCCGGCCGTCGGCGTCCATTTGATGATGGTGGCCGACCGGGAGGACGCGGCTGCGTACGGACCGCTGCTCGACGCCCTCTGGCGGTCACTGCTGCGGATCACGCCGGTTCCCGACGACAATCTCGCCGACCCATGGGTCGGACATGCGTGGACCTATGAGCCCTCGCTCGTTCCCGCGAACAGCCAGGTGCTCCAGCAGGTCCTCGCGCAGGTCGCGGCGGCCCGCCGGTCGTGGAACCGCTGACCCAGCCTCCTTCGGCCTCTCCGTGGGACCGGCACGAGCGCAGAGTCCAAGCTGCTTTGCCAAGCATCCGTAAAGCGCACTGACCAGGCAACTTGGCCTTTCTTTTACTGATCCCTTTACCTTTTCTTGGTGATTCGGGTACTCTTTTTCCATACGGAGGGGAGTACTCCCTACCTGCTGCGACGCACCCGTCAATACGGATCGAGTCTGATCCCGGGACGTCGGCCCGCAGGCTCCGGGGCGCACCCAGCGCCCCGTCGGCCTCGGGTGGAAGAGACCTCCGGTGGCGAACGACGCTGAAATCTGCCGTTACGTACTGCCGGAGGCGCAGTGAATGTTTCCCTGACCCTGTGGGTCCTGACCATCGTGGGGCTGGCCGCACTGATCGCGGTCGACTTCTTCATCGGCCGCAAGCCGCACGACGTATCGATCAAGGAAGCCGGAGTCTGGACCGTCGTCTGGATAGCCCTCGCCGGGCTGTTCGGACTCGGGCTGCTCCTCTTCGCCGGAGGAGAGCCGGCCGGAGAGTTCTTCGCCGGCTTCATCACCGAGAAGTCGCTGAGCGTCGACAACCTCTTCGTCTTCGTCCTGATCATGGCGAAGTTCGCGGTGCCCTCGAAGTACCAGCAGCGGGTGCTCCTCGTGGGCGTCCTCATAGCCCTCGTCCTGCGCACGATATTCATCGCCGCCGGCGCCGCGATCATCGCGAACTTCGCCTGGGTCTTCTACATCTTCGGCGCGTTCCTCATCTACACCGCCTGGAAGCTGATCCAGGAGGCCCGTGCCGACGAGGACGACGAGGAGTTCGAGGAGAACAGGCTGCTGAAGGCCGCGGAGCAGCGCTTCGGCGTGGCCGACCGCTATCACGGCACCAAGTTGTGGATCCGGCGGAACGGCAAGCGCGTCATGACGCCGATGCTGGTCGTGATGCTGGCGATCGGCACCACCGACGTGCTCTTCGCACTCGACTCGATCCCCGCGATCTTCGGTCTGACCCAGGACCCGTACATCGTCTTCACGGCCAACGCGTTCGCGCTGATGGGCTTGCGGCAGCTGTACTTCCTCATCGGCGGCCTGCTCAAGAAACTGGTCCACCTCAGCTACGGCTTGTCGGTCATCCTCGGCTTCATCGGCATCAAGCTCGTTCTGCACGCGCTGCACGAGTCCGGCGTCCATGTTCCCGAGATATCCATCCCGGTCTCGCTCGGCGTGATCTGCGCGGTCCTCGTGGTCACCACGATCACCAGCCTCACCGCCACCAGAAGGCGGGCGGCGCGCGAGCAGACCGAGAGCGCTCCGAAGGAAAGCATCGACGTCTGACCACGTCGAACGTAGCAACAACCACCCCCGGGAGCGGTGCGTGGCGAATTGCCGGCCATCGCTCCCGGTGCTTGCTTGGATCCCGAGCGTCTCCCGTCCCGGGAGCGCCCGGGACGGGTGGAGGAATCCATGAAGTTCGTGCAGATCATCGACATCGAATCCGAGCGGATGGACGAGATGCGTCAGCTCGTCCAGGAGGCTGAGAAGCGCAACGCCGGCCGCGAGGGCGGCCCTACCCACCGGCTCGTCCTGAAGGACCGCAACACGCCCAACCGCTACCTCGTACTGATCGAGTTCGAGTCCTACGAGGACGCCATGCGCAACAGCAGTGACCCGGAGACGGGAAGGATGGCGGAGCAACTGGCCGCGCTGTGCACGAGGCCGCCGTCTTTCACGGACTGTGACGTCCAGGAGATGACCGAGCTGAAGTAGCGGTCCTGAGCTGAAACAGTGCGGTCCGCTCCCGGGGGCGGCTCGTCCGCCGCGGGTTTTGGAGCGTGCCCCGCGCCGCCGGAGTGCGGGGCACGCCTCCGACTGCGACGATCGCGGCATGATCGTTCGCCTCCGGTCACTCGCGACGCGGTGGACCACCGCGGTGCCCGTGATCGCGGTGGTGCTGCTCGCGTTCACCTGGGGGCGCGATCTGCCCGCCGCGGTTGTCGCACTGGTGACGCTGGTCCTCGCGGGATCCGTGCTCGCCGCTGTGCATCACGCCGAGGTGGTCGCCCACCGGGTGGGTGAACCCTTCGGATCCCTGGTCCTCGCCGTCGCGGTCACGATCATCGAAGTCGCCCTCATCGTCACCTTGATGGCGGACGGCGGCGCCAAGAGCTCGACACTGGCCCGCGACACGGTGTTCGCGGCCGTGATGATCACCTGCAACGGGATCGTCGGCCTGTGTCTGCTCGTCGCCTCCCTGCGACACGGGCTGGCCGTCTTCAACGCGGAAGGCACCGGAGCCGCCCTGGCCACCGTTGCCACGCTGGCCACACTCAGCCTCGTCTTTCCCACCTTCACCACCAGCAAGCCGGGCCCGGAGTTCTCCACCGCGCAACTCACCTTCGCCGCGGTCGCCTCCCTGGTCCTGTACGCCCTGTTCGTGACGACCCAGACCGTGCGGCACCGTGACTACTTCCTGCCGATCACCCGACAGGGCCAGGTCATCGACGTGGCGGACCACGCCGACGCCCCGTCCGCCCGTGAGACCAAAATCAGTCTGGGACTTCTCGGCCTGGCCCTGGTCGGCGTGGTCGGCCTCGCCAAGGGCGTGTCGCCCACCATCGAGTCCGGGGTCGAGGCGGCCGGCATGCCGCATTCCGTGGTCGGTGTGATCATCGCGCTGCTCGTGCTGCTCCCCGAGACCATCGCGGCCCTGCGGTCCGCCCGCCGCGACCGGGTGCAGACCAGCCTGAATCTCGCCCTCGGCTCCGCGATGGCGAGCATCGGACTGACCATCCCCGCCGTCGCCCTGGCGTCACTGTGGCTCTCCGGGCCACTCGTGCTCGGTCTGGGTGCCACCGAGATGGTTCTGCTCGTGCTGACCGTGGTGGTGAGCTCTCTCACGGTCGTTCCTGGGCGGGCCACCCCGCTCCAGGGAGGTGTCCATCTGGTCGTGTTCGCCGCCTACCTGGAACTGGCCATCAACCCCTGACCAACAGTCACTCGGCGACAGGTACGACCGTCAGCCGGGGCACCGGCCGGGTCTCCGGCAGCAGCGCGAAGCACCCGAGGCTCAGCAGCGCGATCCCCGTCAGATAGGCGGCCACGCCCCACGGCACGCGCTCCCCGCTCGCCACCGCCGTCGCCACGACCGGGGTGAGCGCGCCCCCGAGAACCCCGCCCAGGTTGTATCCGACGGCCGCGCCCGTGCAGCGCACCCGCGGCTCGTACAACTCCGGCAGATACGCGGCGATCACCGCGAACATGGTGACGAACGCGATGAGTGCCCCGAGGAAGCCGAGAAACATCAGCAGGGGTTCGCCGGTCGAGAGAAGCCCGATCATCGGGAACATCCACAGCGCGGCGCCCGCGCAGCCCGCCATGCACAGGGGCCGCCGTCCGTAGCGGTCTCCCAGCAGGGCCACCAGGGGTGTCAGGGCTCCCTGCACCACCACGGCGGCCATGATGCAGGTCAGCATGACGGTGCGGGCGACGCCGAGCCGTTCGACGCCGTAGGCGAGCGCCCAGGTCGTCACCGCGTAGAACACGGCGTATCCGACGGCGAGTCCGCCGGCCGTCAGCAGGACCATCCGCCAGTGCTCACGCACCACCTCGACGAGCGGCACACGCGCGTGGTCCCCCATCTCCAGGAACCGCGGGCTCTCCTCGAGCGAACCGCGCAGCCACAGTCCCGCCGCCGCGAGCACCCCCGCCGCCCAGAACGGCACCCGCCACCCCCACTGCGCGAACTGCGCGTCGGACAACGTCGCCGACAACGCCAGCATCACGCCATTGGCCAGTACGAACCCGAAGGACGGACCGATCTGGGGGAAGCTCGACCACAGCCCGCGCCGTTCGGCGGGCGCGTGCTCGGCCGTCAGCAGCACGGCCCCGCCCCATTCGCCGCCGAGTCCGAGCCCCTGCAGAAAACGCAGCACCAGAAGAAGCACGGGAGCGGCGGCGCCGATGCGGTCGTACGTCGGAACACAGCCGACGGCGACGGTCGCCGCGCCGGTCAGCAGCAGCGAGGCCAGCAGAACCGGCCGCCGCCCGCGCCGGTCCCCGATGTGCCCGAACAGCACGGAGCCCAGGGGCCGGGCGAGGAAACCGACACCGAACGTCCCGAAGGCCGCCAGCGTCCCCGCCAGCGGCGAGAACGTCGGGAAGAACAGTGGTCCGAGAACCAGCGCGGCCGCGGTCCCGTAGACGAAGAAGTCGTAGAACTCGATGGCCGTCCCGGCGAGCGAGGCGGCCGCGAGCCGCAGCATGGAGGGTGCCCTTACGGTGCGTACGTCGTGCATGCCGGAACAACTACCCACAGTGACCGGCGGTTACGGGGGCGTGCGGGAGCGCGGCGTGCGTCAGTAGGTGACAGTGATGCGCCGGGCCGGTCCGTCGACCCGGACGGCCCCTCCGTAGGGGATGACGATCTGCGGATCGGTGTGACCGAGGTCCACATCGAAGACGACCATCATGTCCGGGGCATATAGGTCGACGGCCCGGAGGACTGCTTCGCGCTGGTCGCGCGCGTATCGGGTCCTGGCCTCCGGATCGAGGGGCCGTTCGAACGACCAGGCCTTCGGTCGGCCCATGAGAAGGGCCGGAAAGCGTCGCAACAGGCCGCGTTCGCCCATGCTGCGCAGGATCCAGAAGACGTCGTCGGCCCCGGGCATGTCCTCCGAGGTCTCCAGGAACAGCACGTGCCCGTCGTACACGGAAGGATCGCGGGCGATCTCGCGGTCGGCCATCAGCAGCCACGACAGGATCTCGATGTTGCCGCCCCAGGAGCGGCCCTCGACCACCCGGTCCGGTCGGACCCAGGTCCAGCCGGTGCCCGGCTCGGTCCGCGGCTCGGCGAGGAAACTCTCCGGCGCGTCCCAGGGCAGGTCGACCTCACGGAACCGGTCCGCGGGACGCAGTTCGTACGGCCCGGAGGTGAACAGCGCGGCCCGCAGCGACTCCGCGGTCAGCGGGTCCATGGCGCCAGGGCGGCCGAGCTCGCACATCACCGTTCCGCCGTGATAGCCGACAATCCCGGCGTTCCACAGGTGGGCGAGGAGGTTCGTGTTGTCGCTGTACCCGAAGAACGGCTTCGGGTTCGCGCGGATCAACTCGCGGTCCAGCAGCGGCAGCACGGTGATCTGGTCGTCGCCCCCGATGGACGCGATGACCGCCTTGACGGCCGGATCGGCGAACGCCGCGTGGACGTCGTCGGCCCGTTCCCGTGGAGTCGACCCCGTCTTCCGGGTCGCCGGGTATTCGACCGGTTCCAGACCGAAGTCCTCGCGCAGGCGCTCCAGGCCCAGTTCGTAGGGGAGCGGGAAGCGGCCGGGCAGACCGCTGGACGGCGAGATCACGGCCACCCGGTCGCCGGGTGCGGGCTTGGGAGGGTACGCGGGTGTCGTCATGGCGCGAGCGTACGAGCCGTCACCCTTTCGGTGCATCGTGATAAACCGGGTCCGAGCAGCGGTCCTTGACGGGCCGGCAGACCTGAAGGACCGGAGGAACCGTGCCCCGCACCCTCGCCAACGCCCCGATCATGATTCTCAACGGGCCCAACCTGAACCTCCTCGGGCAGCGGCAGCCGGAGATCTATGGTTCCGACACGCTCGCGGACGTGGAGGCGCTGTGCGCCAAGGCGGCGGCAGCGCACGGCGGCACGGTGGACTTCCGGCAGTCCAACCACGAGGGCGAGCTGGTGGACTGGATCCACGAGGCCCGTCAGAACCACGCCGGGATCGTGATCAACCCGGCTGCCTACTCGCACACCTCCGTCGCCATCCTGGATGCGCTCAACACCTGTGACGGACTTCCGGTGGTGGAGGTCCACATCTCCAACATCCACCAGCGTGAGGAGTTCCGGCACCACTCGTACGTGTCGCTGCGCGCCGACGGGGTCATCGCGGGCTGCGGCGTGCAGGGGTACGCGTTCGCTGTGGAACGGGTGGCGGCGCTCGCGGGGACGGGACGGGCGGACACCTGACCGTCGTGCGGAGGCGTCCGCCCGAGGTCGCGGACGCCTGAGGTCAGAGGCGTCCGGCCGCCACGATCCGCTTGAGGAAGCGTCGCGTGCGCTCCTGCCGCGGGTCGCCGAAGACCTGCTCGGCCGTGCCGCGCTCAAGGATCACCCCGCCGTCCAGGAAGCAGACCTGGTCCGCGACCTCGCGGGCGAAGCCCATCTCGTGCGTGGCCAGGACCATGGTCATGCCGTCCTCCTTCACATCACGGACGACGCTGAGGACCTCGCCCACGAGTTCGGGGTCCAGGGCGGCGGTGATCTCGTCCAGGAGGAGCAGCTTGGGGCGCACGGCCAAGGCGCGGACGATCGCGGCCCGTTGCTGCTGGCCACCGCTCAACCGGTCCGGATACTCGCCCGCCTTGGCGCCGAGCCCGAGCCGTTCGAGCAGCTCACGCGCGTGTTCCTCGGCCTCCGCGCGGCTCACGCCGTGCACCCGCCGCGGGGCGAGGGTGATGTTCTCCAGGACGGTCATGTGCGGAAAGAGGTTGTACGCCTGGAAGACGACGCCGATCCGCCGTCGTACCGCGTCCTGGTCGGCCCGTGGGTCGGTGATCTCCTCGCCGTCCAGCCAGATCGCGCCGTCGTCGATCTCCTCCAGGAGGTTGGCGCAGCGCAGCAGCGTGGACTTGCCGGACCCGGAGGCGCCGATCAGCGCGGTCACCGTGTGCGGGGCGACCTCCAGATCGACGTCCCGCAGTACGACGGAGTCACCGAAGGTCTTGCGGACGGACTCCATCCGCAGTATCGGACCGCCGGGGACTGGGGCCTTGCTCATACGGTGCCTCCCTGGCTGCGGCGCCGGTCCATACGGGCGGTGACCCAGTCGGTGAAGCGGGTCATGGGGATGGTCAGGGCCACGAAGAGCAGCGCCGCGACGATGTACGCGGTGTAGTTGAGGCTGCGGCCCACGATGATGTCCGCGGAGCGCATCGCCTCCACCGCGCCGCCGATGGAGACGAGGCTGGTGTCCTTCTGCAGGGACACCATGTCGTTGAGGAGCGGCGGCACCTGACGGCGTACGGCTTGCGGCAGCACCACATGGCGCAGGGTCTGTCGCGTGGTGAGGCCCAGCGAACGCGCCGCGGCCCGTTGCGAGGGATGGACGGATTCGATGCCGGCGCGGACGACTTCGGCGACGTACGCCGAGTAGGTCAGGACCAGGCCCGTGCCGCCGAGCAGGACGGGGTCGTTGGTGACGCCCTGCAACTGGAGCGCAGGGACGCCGAACACGACGATCGACAGACAGATGATCAGCGGCAGACCGCGGAAGAAGTCCGTGTACGCCGTGGCGAGGGCGCGCACCGGCCAGTACATCGGGCCCCGCAGGGTACGGGCGACGGCTATCAGCGTGCCGAGCACCAGCACCACGACGCCGCACACGACGAACAGCCGGAGGTTCAGCCAGAGGCCTTCGAGGACCTTCGGGAAGGCCTCACGCGCGAAGGACGCGTCGAAGAACGTCTCCTTCGTGCGCGGCCAGCCCGGCGCGTCGACGACGACGAGGTACAGCACCACGGCCGTGGCGAGCGTGGAGAGCGCGGCGACGGCCGCCGAACGGCGGGCGCGGGCGCGCCGATGGCGCTCGCGCTCGATCCTCCGCCGGGAGGGGACGTACACCTCGCCCCCGCCGGGCATGTCGCCCTCGGCGGTGTCCTCTCCCGACTCCTCCGTCATCTCCGTCACTTGAGCACCGGGGCGTCGACGGCCTCGGACAGCCACTGCTTCTCGATCTTCGCCAGCGTGCCGTCCGCGCGCAGGGCGTCCACGGCCTTCGTCGCGCAGGAGGTCAGCGCGCTGCCCTTGTCGAGGACGAGCCCGAACTGCTCGGGCGTACCACCCTGGTTCTCGAACTGTCCGACGATCCTCGCGTCGGTCACCTCGGCGGCCGTGATGTAGAAGGCGGTCGGCAGATCGGTGACGATGGCGTCCACCTGGCCGTTCTTCAGCGCCGACTTGGCCTGGTCGTTCTTCGCGTACGCGGCCGGCTGCTGGGCCGGCTTCACCACGTCGTCGATGTAGTTCAGGCTGGTGGTGCCGACCTGGGCGCCCAGCTTCAGGCCCTTGAGGTCCGCGAGGCTCTTCGCCTTCGCGGCCTTGGAGCCCTTCAGCGCGATGACGGCCTGGCGCACGTCGTAGTAGCCGGACGAGAAGTCCACGGCCTTCTTGCGCTCGGCACTGATCGACACCTGGTTGATGTCGAAGTCGAAGGTCTTCGCACCGGGAGCGAAGGCCTTGTTGAAGGGCACGCTCTGCCAGACGACATCACCCTCGGCGTAGCCGAGCTGCCGCGCCACGGCGTACGCCACCGCGGACTCGAAGCCCTTGCCGTTGGCGGGCTTGTCGTCCTTGAACCACGGCTCGTAGGCGGGCTCGTCGGTCGCGATGGTGAGCTTGCCCGAGGTCTGTGTGCTCAACGCGCCCTTGGCACAGGTCGCGGCGGTGCTCCCCGACGCCTTGCCGGACGCTTTCTCCTCCGGCTGCGGGGCACAGCCCACGGCGAGGGCGAGCAGGGCGACAGTGCTGGCGGACGCGGCGCGGCGCAGGGCGTGTTGGGCGAGATGCATGGCGGGAGAGTGACAGCGAACCATGCTGTTTGTCCAGGTCACGGCAACAATTGTCCGCATGGTGGGAACGTGTGTTGCAGTCCTGTGAACACCCTGGACGCGACGGCTTCAGGCGCGCGCCTCGGACTCGTCAGCCACGGGCAGCGGGAAGGGTTCCGGCGGAGCTGCGGAGCAGCTGCGGAGCCGCAGGGTTACGAGCTGCCAGGGCCGCCAAGGCTGCCTCGCGCGCCGGGTGTGCGCGAGGCGTCACGCCCGCGCACTGCCCGGCGTCGAGTTCACCACCCGCGCGCGTGCCACTCCGGCAGATGCGGGCGCTCGGCGCCCAGCGTCGTGTCGTCGCCGTGGCCGGGGTAGACCCACGTCTCGTCCGGCAGTACGTCGAAGATCCTCGTCTCGACGTCGTGGATGAGGCTGGCGAAGGCCTCCGGGTCCTTGCGCGTGTTGCCCACCCCGCCGGGGAAGAGGCAGTCGCCCGTGAACACGTGTGGGTGACCGTGCGGATCGTCGTAGACGAGGGCGATCGAGCCCGGCGTGTGCCCGACCAGGTGGCGCGCGGTGAGCTCCACGTTCCCCACCTTGACCGTGTCGCCGTCCTGGAGGGGGACGTCGGTCGGTACCGGGATGCCGTCGACGTCGTCCCGGCCCGCGTAGGTGCGCGCACCCGTGGCGGCCACGACCTCGGCCAGCGCCTGCCAGTGGTCACCGTGCTGATGCGTGGTCACGACGGACGCGATGCCGTCGTCACCGATCAGGGTGAGCAGGGTCGAGGCGTCGTTCGCCGCGTCGATCAGGAGTTGTTCGTCGGTGGCCCGGCAGCGCAGCAGATACGCGTTGTTGTCCATCGGACCGACCGCGACCTTGGAGATCATCAGGTCCTGCAGTTCGTGCACGTCGGCAGGGCCGCCGACCGTCACCGCTCCGCTGTACGTCATGACGGCAGCCTATAGCGGAGGGAGGGCCGGAAGCGGGCCGCCGTGAACCGTCAGAGCGGTGCCGTCGCGGCGGCCGCAGAGCCAGCCGAGCAGATCGGCCGCCGAGCCCTGGACCACGACCGGTCCGCCCTCGGCGCCCCCGCCGGTGGTCCACACCTGGCCGTCACCGGCGTCGAGCCCCGTGGAGGGTACGTCCTTGTGGCCGCCGAACCGCTCCGCGAGGAAGTCGATCTCCCGGGTCACGAACTCCTCCGGCAGATCCTCGAGCTCGTATCCGATTCCCAGATCCACATGGTGCAGGTCGACCTCGACCCACCGCCGGAACGGCACCCGGGCCGCGGAGTCCGTGACCCCGTTGCGCAGCTCCACCGTGCGGGACCAGTCCGCGGGGGTGGCTCCCGTCTCCCCGAAACGGGCCGCGCTCTCGCGAAGGTCCGCCAGCTGTACGTCCAGGGGGCGCGGCGCGTCCCGCTCGATGTCGGCGTCCCGGGTGCTCGCGGAGGCGTACATGGGGCGCCCCTCCAGAACGTTCACCAGAGCGTCCGCGTTGCGGGACAGGTGGGCGAGCACGTGCCCGCGGCTCCAGCCGGGAAGCCGTGACGGCTCGGCCACGGCGGCGTTGTCCAGTTTGGTGACTGCGGTGAGCAGTCGTTCCGTCGCGTCACGTACAGACGCCAGGTCGCGCACATGATCAATCATGAGGTCGACCCTAGCCCCGCCACACGTTCGGGTGAAGCTGGTCGGCCGCCCCCGTAAATCGAATGCACGTGCTATACGCTCGTCGGTGGCGTCGGGCATGCTGGATGGTCCGGGATTGTTGTGAACCAGCGAAAGCAACCGGCGTTGTCAGTGGCTCGCCCTAGTCTGAGAAGACGGGGGCCTGCGGCCCCTGTCACTTCTCTCAAGAAAGGTGCGGACCGGCGTGGCCGACCGTCTCATCGTCCGTGGAGCGCGCGAGCACAACCTGAAGAATGTCTCGCTCGACCTCCCGCGCGACTCGCTCATCGTCTTCACGGGCTTGTCGGGGTCGGGCAAGTCCTCCCTCGCCTTCGACACGATCTTCGCCGAGGGCCAGCGGCGCTACGTGGAGTCCCTGTCCTCGTACGCCCGGCAGTTCCTCGGTCAGATGGACAAGCCGGACGTGGACTTCATCGAAGGTCTCTCCCCGGCCGTCTCCATCGACCAGAAGTCGACCTCGCGCAACCCGCGCTCGACGGTCGGCACCATCACCGAGGTCTACGACTACCTCCGGCTGCTCTTCGCGCGCATCGGCAAGCCGCACTGCCCCGAGTGCCGCCGTCCCATCTCCCGTCAGTCGCCGCAGGCCATCGTCGACAAGGTTCTGGAGCTCCCGGAGGGGAGCCGCTTCCAGGTCCTGTCGCCGCTGGTGCGCGAGCGCAAGGGAGAGTTCGTCGACCTCTTCGCCGATCTCCAGACCAAGGGGTACAGCCGTGCCCGGGTCGACGGCGAGACGATCCAGCTCACCGAGCCGCCGACACTGAAGAAGCAGGAGAAGCACACCATCGAGGTGGTCATCGACCGCCTCACGGTGAAGGACTCCGCCAAGCGCCGTCTCACCGACTCCGTGGAGACCGCCCTCGGCCTCTCCGGCGGCATGGTCGTGCTCGACTTCGTCGACCTCCCCGAGGACGACCCCGAGCGTGAGCGCATGTACTCGGAGCACCTGTACTGCCCGTACGACGACCTCTCCTTCGAGGAGCTGGAGCCCCGCTCCTTCTCCTTCAACTCGCCGTTCGGCGCCTGTCCCGAGTGCACCGGTATCGGCACGCGGATGGAGGTCGACCCCGAGCTGATCGTCCCGGACGAGGAGAAGTCCCTCGACGAGGGCGCCATCCACGCGTGGTCGCACGGGCACACCAAGGACTACTTCGGCCGGCTGATCGGCGCCCTCGCGGACGCGTTGGGCTTCCGGACCGACATCCCCTTCGCCGGGCTGCCGCAGCGCGCCAAGAAGGCCCTGCTCTACGGCCACAAGACGCAGATCGAGGTCCGTTACCGCAACCGGTACGGACGCGAGCGCGTGTACACCACGCCCTTCGAAGGGGCCGTCCCCTTCGTCAAGCGGCGGCACGGCGAGTCCGAGAGCGACGCCAGCCGTGAGCGCTTCGAGGGCTACATGCGCGAGGTGCCCTGCCCCACCTGTCAGGGCACGCGCCTCAAGCCGCTCGTCCTCGCGGTCACCGTCATGGAGAAGTCGATCGCCGAGGTCGCGGCCATGTCCATCAGCGACTGCGCGGACTTCCTGGGGCAGCTGAAGCTCAACGCGCGCGACAAGAAGATCGCCGAGCGCGTCCTGAAGGAGGTCAACGAAAGACTGCGCTTCCTGGTCGACGTCGGCCTCGACTACCTGTCGCTGAACCGCGCGGCCGGCACCCTCTCCGGCGGTGAGGCCCAGCGCATCCGCCTGGCCACCCAGATCGGCTCCGGACTCGTCGGCGTCCTCTACGTCCTCGACGAGCCCTCCATCGGTCTGCACCAGCGCGACAACCACCGGCTGATCGAGACCCTGGTCCGACTCCGTGACATGGGCAACACGCTCATCGTCGTCGAGCACGACGAGGACACCATCAAGGTCGCCGACTGGGTCGTCGACATCGGCCCCGGCGCGGGCGAGCACGGCGGCAAGGTCGTGCACAGCGGACCCTTGAAGGAACTCCTCGCCAACCCCGAGTCGATCACCGGCCAGTACCTGTCGCGCAAGAGGCAGATCCCGACCCCGGACATCCGCCGCCCCGCCGACCCGGGCCGCAGGCTCACGGTGCACGGCGCCCGCGAGAACAACCTCCAGGACATCGACGTGTCCTTCCCGCTGGGCGTCCTCACGGCCGTCACCGGTGTATCGGGTTCCGGCAAGTCGACGCTGGTCAACGACATCCTGTACACGCACCTGGCCCGCGAGCTGAACGGCGCGAGGAACGTACCGGGGCGGCACACGCGCGTGGAGGGCGACGACCTGGTCGACAAGGTCGTGCACGTCGACCAGTCGCCCATCGGCCGTACGCCCCGCTCCAACCCGGCGACGTACACCGGAGTCTTCGACCACGTCCGCAGGCTGTTCGCCGAGACCACCGAGGCGAAGGTGCGGGGCTATCTGCCCGGCCGCTTCTCCTTCAACGTCAAGGGCGGCCGCTGCGAGAACTGCTCCGGCGACGGCACCATCAAGATCGAGATGAACTTCCTGCCGGACGTGTACGTCCCCTGCGAGGTCTGCCACGGAGCGCGCTACAACCGGGAGACCCTGGAGGTCCACTACAAGGGCAAGTCCATCTCCGAGGTCCTGGACATGCCGATCGAGGAGGCGCTCGGCTTCTTCGAGGCGGTCCCGGCGATCGCCCGCCACCTCAGGACGCTCAACGACGTCGGCCTCGGCTACGTCAGGCTCGGCCAGTCCGCGCCGACGCTTTCCGGCGGTGAGGCGCAGCGCGTCAAGCTCGCCAGCGAGCTCCAGAAGCGCTCCACCGGCCGCACCGTGTACGTGCTCGACGAGCCGACCACCGGTCTGCACTTCGAGGACATCAGCAAGCTCATCACGGTGTTGTCCGGTCTGGTCGACAAGGGCAACACGGTCATCGTCATCGAGCACAACCTCGATGTCGTCAAGACCGCGGACTGGGTCATCGACATGGGTCCCGAGGGCGGCAACGGCGGCGGTCTCGTGATCGCCGAGGGCACGCCCGAGGAGGTCGCCGGCGTTCCGGCCAGCCACACCGGCAAGTTCCTGCGCGAGATCCTCGGCGCCGACCGGATCAGCGACGCGGCACCTGTGAAGGCACCTCGCAAGACGGCCGCCAAGAAGACGGTCGCGGCGGGGGCGACGGCGAGGAAGACGGCGACGAAGTCCGTCAACAGCACGGCCACGAAGAAGGCGGCCGCGGCGAAGAAGACGGCCACGAAGTCGGTCGCCAAGAAGGCGACCCCCGCGAAGAGGACCACACGGGCCCGCAAGGCCTGACCCGACCGGTCCGACGCGTCGGCCCGGCAACTCCGCAACGGAGGGCGCCCCGGAGGAACTCCCTCCGGGGCGCCCTCCGTTGTGAAGGGGGCGGCCCCGCCCGTCACGGTTCGAGGACCGAGGTGTGCCGGCCGGGCGTTCTTACAAGTCGCGTGGTGCGGCGAGTCCGCCGAGTTCGTGGGCGTACGGGGGTTCGGCTCCGGCGCGGGAGCAGGTGACGGCCGCGGCACGGGCCGCGAAGCGCAGGATTTCGGTCCAGCCCATGGGGCCCAGTTCCGCAAGTGCGGCCGGGGACAGGGCGTTCCGGGCGGCCAGACCGTGCAGCAGCGCCGCGTTCACGGTGTCGCCGGCGCCGATGGTGTCCACGACGTCGACCGGTTCCCCGGGCACGGAGTGGACCGAGCCGTCCCGGGTGAACGCGGTGAGACCGTCGCCGCCCTGCGTGATCACCACGGCGGCGGGTCCGGCGGCCAGCCACTCGCGCGGGGTGCCGCCGAGCCACCGGGCGTCCTCCTCGGACAGCTTGAGCAGGGACACCGACGGCAGCCAGCTCCTGAACCGGGCGCGGTAGGCGTCCGGGTCGGGGATCAGACCGGCGCGGATGTTCGGGTCGAGGGCCGTGAAGACGTCCTGCGCGGCGGCGGTCCGCATCAGCTCCTCGTACGCGCCGGCGCCCGGTTCCAGAACGAGTGAACAGGTGCCGAACGACACGGCCCGCGCCGTGTCGGGGAGTCGGTCCGGAGCAGTGAAGAGTCGGTCCGCCGTGCCCTCGACGTAGAAGGAGTACGCGGCCGAGCCGTCCGCGCCGACCGTGGCGAGGGCCAGGGTCGTCGGCTCGCCGCCGCGCTGCACGCACGCCACATCGACGCCCGCGTCGCCCAGCCCGGCCAGGAGTGCCTCGCCGAACGCGTCCCGTGAGACGCGGGAGCAGAAGGAGGTGGGGGAGCCGAGGCGGCCGAGTGCCACCGCCGTGTTGTAGGGACCGCCGCCGGGACGAGGCAGGAGGCCCGCCAGGGCGCCCGCGCCCTGCGGCACCAGATCGATCAGGGCCTCACCGGCGACGACGATCACGACTCGGGTCCTTTCCTCGGTGTCTCGGGGGTTTCGGGGTGTCCGGCGCTCTCGGGGCAGCCGCACGAGGTGCGGTGGACGAAGGCGGAGGGAAGCCGGACGGTGCGGCTCTCCAGGCGCGGTGACGCCAGTCGTTCCAGGAGCAGTCGGACGGCCGTGGCGCCGAGCTCCCTGCCGGCCTGGGCGATCACGGTGAGGCGGGGCGTGAACAGATCCGCCCAGGAGAAGTCGTCGAAGCAGCACAGCGCGATGTCGTCGGGCACGGACAGGCCCCGGTCGCGCAGGGCCCGCAGCGCGCCGACGGTCATGGCGTTGTCGGCGGTGACCAGCGCGCCGGGCGGTGCCCCGAGGGACAGCAACCGGTGAGTGGCCTCCTCGGCCGTCTCCGCACGGGAGTCGCCGTGCGCGACGAGCCGTTCGTCGTAGGGGAGTCCGGCGTGCGCGAGGCCGTGCCGGTAGCCGGTCATCCGCTCCGCCGTCGTACTGAGTCCGGGCAGGCCCGCGACCAGTCCGATACGCCGGTGTCCTCGCTCGGCGAGGTGCGTGACCAGGCTCGCCATGGGTCCGGTGTTCTCGGCGCAGACCTGGTCGTGGCGGAAGTCGCTCCCGGCGGGAGGGTCCACGAGCCGGTCGAGGAAGACGGTGGGTACGTCGTGCTGCCCGAGGTAGCGCACAAGCGCGTCCGGGGTCGCCGACGGCGCGATGATCATTCCGTCCACGCGTCGTTCGTGCAGCAGTCGGACGACTTTGCGCTCGTGCCCGGGGTCGTCGTGCGGATCGGCGAGCAGCAGGCCGTAGCCGTGTTCCAGGGTTCTGGCCTCGACGCCTTGGAGGATCTGTGTGAAGTACGGGTTGCTGATCGCCGACACCGCGAGCCCGACGGACCGCGTACGTGAGGTGACGAGCGAACGGGCGAGGGTGTTGGGCGTGTAGCCCAGTTCGTCGATCGCGTCGAGAACGGCCTGGCGTGTCCCGGGCAGGACGGGACGGGTGTCGTTGAGGACGTGCGAGACGGTCGCGATGGACACGCCCGCCCGCCGGGCCACATCGATCATCGTCGCCATGGCTCCGCTTCTCCTGGATCTCGGGCGCTCGCCGCTGAACAGGCCCTGGGCGCTCGCCGGCGAACGGAAACCGGGTACTGGCCGGCGAACGGAAATCGGCCGTTCGAGGGCGAACGTACCCCAGCCGACGATTGACGTAAACGCTTACGCCGACGACCGCGCAAGCGTTTGTGTCGATCATCGGACCGACCCGTCCGGCATCGGAGCGGAACGGTCTGTGCCGATATCGTCGGTGCGCGACGCCCCTTGCCGTGTTCGGCCTCGTCGCGCTCGGCGGAGTTTCGGTGAGCACCCTGGACCGGTGGAGATGCCATGTCCGGCCGGCCGTCCGCGAGCCGTCGTACCGTCCTGCGGGGAGCCGCGCTCGCGCCGGTCGCCGGGCTGGGCCTCGCCGCGTGTTCCGGTGGTGGCGGCGGAACCCCGCAGACGCAGACCGCTCCCGTCGTGCTGGGCGCGGACGGCGAGGTCCCCAAGGGCGGGGCTCAGCTGTACCAGGAACGGAACGTCGTGGTCAGCCGTGCCGGGAACGGTTCGCTCAAGGCGTTCGGCTCGATCTGCACCCATGCCGGGTGCGCCATCGACAAGCTGGAGGGGACGACGCTCGTGTGCCCGTGCCACGGCAGTGAGTTCGACGCCGCGACGGGCGAGGTGCCGCGGGCACCGGCCACCGTGCCGCTCCACGAGCTGTCCGTCGAGGAGAAGGACGGGAAGATCGTCGCCGGGCCGGGTGCCTGAGCTCACCTGCCGGCCGGGTGTCTGTGCCCGAGTGCGGGCCGGACCGGCCAGGCGGCCGCGCCCGTGCCCGCGTGTGCGATCACTCCCAGTCCCATCCGATCCCCACGATCCCCGACCGCACGCGCGGCTCGACCAGATGCACCGAGCGGTGCCGACCGCTCAGCGTCAGTTCCTGGCGGCCACTGCGCGGCGCGGCCGCCGAGTGCTGGGAGAAGCGGTGGCAGCGCACGGGCAGGGCGTTCTCGGTGAAGTGCACCTGGAGCGCGTACTGTCCGCCCGCGAAGCCGAACCCGCGGACGTATTCGCTCGACGCCCCGGCGGTACCGTCCTCGAAGGCATAGCGGAAGAGGAACGTATCGCCTGCCCGCAGCCTGGTGTCGAAGAGCAGTTCGGCGACGAGCACGCCGGTGTCGCGGTGCCAGCGCACCCGGCCCGTACGGCAGTTCTCCAGAGCCCGGACCGCCGTCCGCTCCGGTGCGCATCCCGGGTCGCCGTGATGGATGGCCACATAGCGGTCCACGCCGTCCTTGTGGGCACGCACTATGTGGTGCGAATCGCGGCCCAGCAGTTCGCGATGGGCGCCTATGCGGACCCGTTCGTGATGGCCGATTGTGTGCAGACCGCCGTCGAGCGGGGATTCCAGTTCCGCCAGCAGCCGTTCCAGGACACCGGAGGCCTCCACCAGGGAGCGGTACGAACGCCTCGTGGGGCGCTCCGGATCCGAGCGCTCCTCGGCCTCGGCCAACAGTCTGATCAGGGACTCGTCGGGCAGCTGGAGTATCTCCTCCAGGGCGCGGACGGCTCGCAGCGACTCGGGGCGCTGGGGGCGCCGGGCGCCCTGCTGCCAGTAACTCAGGCTCGTCACGCCGACCTTGACGCCGTACCGAGACAGATGGTGCTGGACGCGTTGCAGAGGCAGCCCGCGGGCGGTGATCGCGGCGCGCAGAGCGACATGGAAGGGCCCGCCCCGCAGGGCCGTTTCCAGTTCCGCCGTGGCGACGTCCGCGTGCTGTGTGCCATGCCGCATGCAGGGGCCTCTCTGTGGATGCTCACTACGGCTGGTCAGGCCGTTCGAGCGGTTCGTCGGCGCTGCCCGGTGGGCGCGCGGGGGCTGTTCACAGGCGGGTTTCGCCGTTCACGCCCCGAGTTCCCCCGCATTGAAGCGTGTTGACCAAGTCCCGACAACACCTGATGCTCAACATGGCTCACCGCAGCCCCCCGGACGCGCTCCTTCCCTCCTCGACCCCCACTCGGGAGCAGACACGATGCGCCACAGACGACGACTCGTCGCTCTCACCGCGGTTCTGGCCGCCCTGGGCGCCACCCCGGCGACCGCGGCCGTCGGCCGCGCGGCCGGCCACTTGGGCACGTCCGTGCACGCGGGCCGGCTTCCGGGGTCAGCGTTCACGCGGCTCGGCGCGGCGGCCGGACCCGACGCGCTCCGGGTGGCCGGACCCGGCGCAACCCGGGTGGAGCGCGGAGAGCGCGGGGACGGCCGGGGCCCTGGCAGAGACGGCCGGGGCCCTGGCGGGGACCGAGGACCCGGGCGCGGAGGCGTCCGTACCGGCGGTACGGATCCGGCCGACCCCTTCGTCGTGGTGGCGTCGGCGACGGCCGGGGTGGGCGCCCTCGTCGCGCTCGTCCTGAGCGTCTCGCGGGCCCTGCGCAGACGCCGCGGCTGACACCGCGAGGGGCCGCCGAGAGCCGGACCGGAGCGTTCGGCGCGGAGTCCGCCCCCCGGCGGGCCGTGAGAACACCGTCGTGCGGGCCGGACGACCGTCGTCGTCACCGTCGGTCGATGTTCCCGAAGTCGCACCGGCGCGGTCTCCCACCTTCTGTCCACAGGGGGGCCGGGAGCCGACCGCGCTGTCGGCCCACGCCAGTAGGGTGTGTGACATGGCCGACCCCTCCAGCTACCGCCCCAAGCCGGGACAGATCCCGGACTCCCCCGGGGTGTACAAATTCCGCGACGAGCACCGAAGGGTGATCTACGTCGGAAAGGCGAAGAGCCTGCGCCAGCGCCTGGCGAGCTACTTCCAGGACCTGGCGAATCTCCACCCGCGCACCCGCACCATGGTCACCACGGCCACGTCGGTGGAGTGGACGGTCGTGTCCACGGAGGTCGAGGCCCTTCAGCTGGAGTACTCCTGGATCAAGGAGTACGACCCCCGGTTCAACGTCAAGTACCGCGACGACAAGAGCTACCCCTACCTCGCCGTGACGATGAACGAGGAGTTCCCGCGCGTGCAGGTGATGCGCGGCCACAAGAAGAAGGGTGTGCGCTACTTCGGTCCCTACGGGCACGCGTGGGCCATCCGCGACACCGTCGACCTGCTGCTGCGCGTCTTCCCGGTCCGTACCTGCTCCGCCGGTGTCTTCAAGAACGCCTCCCGCACCGGCCGGCCCTGCCTCCTCGGCTACATCGGCAAGTGCTCCGCGCCCTGCGTCGGCCGGGTCTCGGCCGAAGAGCACCGCGACCTGGCCGAGGAGTTCTGCGACTTCATGGCGGGGCGTACGGGGACGTACATCCGCCGGCAGGAACAGCAGATGATGGACGCGGCCGAGGAGATGGAGTACGAGCGCGCGGCCCGGCTGCGCGACGACATCGAGGCGCTGAAGAAGGCCATGGAGAAGAGCGCGGTCGTCCTCGCGGACGCGACCGACGCCGACCTCATGGCCGTCGCCGAGGACGAGCTGGAAGCCGCGGTGCAGATCTTCCACGTGCGCGGCGGACGCGTGCGCGGCCAGCGGGGCTGGGTCACGGACAAGGTGGAGGCGGTCACCACGGGTGGCCTCGTCGAGCACGCCCTCCAGCAGCTCTACGGCGAGGAGACGGGCGACTCCGTCCCCAAGGAGGTGCTGGTCCCGGCGCTGCCCGAGCCGGTGGAGCCCGTTCAGGAGTGGCTCACCGCGCGCCGCGGATCGAACGTGTCGCTCCGCATCCCGCAGCGCGGCGACAAGAAGGCGCTCATGGAGACCGTGCAGCGCAACGCGCTCCAGGCGCTCGCCCTGCACAAGACCCGGCGCGCCTCCGACCTGACCACGCGCTCGCGGGCCCTGGAGGAGATCGCGGAGGCGCTCGGCCTGGACAGCGCGCCACTGCGGATCGAGTGCTACGACATCTCGCACCTCCAGGGCGACGACGTGGTGGCCTCGATGGTCGTCTTCGAGGACGGGCTCCAGCGCAAGGGCGAGTACCGGCGCTTCCAGATCAAGGGCTTCGCCGGCCAGGACGACGTTCGCTCCATGCACGAGGTGATCACCCGCCGCTTCAGGCGCTACCTCGTGGAGAAGGAGAGGACAGGGGAGTGGACGGACGGCGAGAACGCCGTTTCAGGTGCTTCCCAGAGCCTCGCCTCCGAGAGCCTCGCCTCCGGGACCCCGCTGCCGGAGACCGCTGCCTCCGGAACCCTCGACTCAGGGACCGCTGCCTCCGGGACCTCACCCTCCGGGACCTCACCCTCCGAGATCGACGCCTCCGGGACCCCCCTCTCCGTGAGTCCCTTCTCCGAGGACGACGGCCGGCCCAAGCGCTTCGCGTACCCCCCGCAGCTCGTCGTCGTCGACGGCGGCCGGCCGCAGGTCGCCGCCGCCCAGCGGGCCCTCGACGAGCTGGGCATCGACGACATCGCCGTGTGCGGACTCGCCAAGCGCCTGGAGGAGGTGTGGCTGCCGGGCGAGGACGACCCGGTGGTCCTGCCGCGCACCAGCGAAGGCCTGTATCTGCTCCAGCGGGTCCGGGACGAGGCCCACCGCTTCGCGATCACCTACCAGCGCGCCAAGCGGGCAAAGCGCTTCAGGTCGGGCCCCCTGGACGACGTGCCGGGCCTGGGCGAGTCCCGCAAGCAGGCACTGATCAAACACTTCGGTTCCGTGAAGAAGCTCCGGTCCGCGACGATCGACCAGATCTGCGAGGTTCCCGGCATAGGACGAAAGACGGCGGAGACCATCGCCGTGGCCCTCGCCGAGGCGGCTCCGGCCGTACCCGCCGTGAACACGGCGACTGGAGAGATCATGGAAGACGACGAACACGCGGCGCCCGAAACGACGGCGGGCCCCGCGGAGGAGCCCGTGACCGCGGGCGCCTCGGACGAGCGACGGGGGCAGGAGACATGACCGAGAACGACGCGCGTGAAGAGGAACGCCCGGCGCGGGGCCAGGAAGAACGCACGGAAGCCGGCGAAGACCACGCGGAGCGGGAAGCACCACGGGAAGACGGAGAACAGGTGGGTACGGGCATCGAGACGGCCGGAACGGGAGTTCCGGATGCCGTCATTCCCGAGCTGGTGATCATCTCCGGCATGTCCGGAGCCGGCCGGTCCACGGCCGCCAAGTGTCTGGAGGACCTCGGCTGGTTCGTCGTCGACAACCTGCCGCCCGCCCTGATCCCCACCATGGTGGAGCTCGGCGCCCGCTCCCAGGGCAATGTGGCACGGATCGCGGTCGTCGTCGACGTACGCGGCCGGCGGTTCTTCGACAACCTCCGCGAATCCCTCGCAGACCTGGAGTCCAAGGGCGTCACCCGGCGGATCGTCTTCCTGGAGTCCTCGGACGAGGCCCTGGTGCGCCGCTTCGAGTCCGTGCGCCGGCCGCACCCCCTCCAGGGCGACGGCCGCATCGTGGACGGGATCGACGCCGAGCGCGAGCTGCTGCGCGAGCTGCGCGGCGACGCCGACCTGGTCATCGACACCTCCAGCCTGAACGTGCACGAACTGCGCGCCAAGATGGACGCCCAGTTCGCCGGTGACGAGGAACCCGAGCTGCGGGCCACCGTCATGTCCTTCGGCTTCAAGTACGGCCTCCCGGTCGACGCCGACCTGGTCGTGGACATGCGCTTCCTGCCCAACCCGCACTGGGTTCCCGAGCTGCGCCCCTTCACCGGCCTCAACGAAGAGGTCTCGGCGTACGTCTTCAACCAGCCCGGAGCCAAGGAGTTCCTCGACCGCTACGCCGAACTGCTCCAGCTCATCGCCGCCGGATACCGCCGCGAGGGCAAGCGCTACGTGACCATCGCGGTCGGCTGCACCGGCGGCAAGCACCGCTCGGTGGCGACCGCCGAGAAGCTCGCCGCCCGCCTTGTCTCCCAGGGCGTGGAGACCGTGCTCGTGCACCGGGACATGGGGCGAGAGTGACCGGACGTACCACCCTGCGGCTGAGCCGGCTGCGCCGGGAGATCCCCGGGGTCCGAGCCACCCAGCCGGTCGCGGCGCGCGGCGCCAGGCCGCGCCGCCGCGGCGCCCAGCCCAAGGTCGTCGCCCTCGGCGGCGGCATGGGGCTGTCCGCCTCGCTCGCCGCGCTGCGCCGGATCACCGGCGACCTCACCGCTGTCGTCACCGTGGCCGACGACGGCGGTTCCAGCGGCCGCCTGCGCGACGAGCTCGGCGTCCTCCCGCCCGGTGATCTGCGCAAGGCGCTGGCGGCGCTGTGCGGCGACGACGACTGGGGTCAGACCTGGGCCCGCGTCATCCAGCACCGCTTCCAGTCCAAGGGCGAACTGCACGAACACGCGGTCGGCAATCTGCTGATCGTCGCCTTGTGGGAGCAGCTCGGCGACCATGTCCAGGCCCTGGACCTGGTCGGCAAGCTGCTGGGCGCGCACGGACGGGTGCTGCCCATGTCCGCCGTGCCCCTGGAGCTCCAGGCCCTGGTCAGGGGGCACGACCCGGACCGGCCCGACGGGGTCGAGACGGTCCGGGGCCAGGCGAATGTGGCGCTCACGCCCGGCGAGGTCCAGTCCGTGCACGTCGTACCGCACGATCCGCCGGCCGTGCCCGAGGCCGTGGCCGCGGTCCTCGACGCGGACTGGGTGGTTCTCGGCCCCGGCTCCTGGTTCTCGTCGGTCATACCGCACCTTCTGGTGCCCGAACTTCTGGACGCCCTCATCCAGACGAGGGCGCGCCGGGTACTCTCCCTGAACCTCGCCCCGCAGCCCGGAGAAACCGAAGGCTTCTCCCCGCAGCGTCATTTGGAGGTTTTGGGACGACACGCCCCTAAACTCGCCCTGGACGTGGTGCTGGCCGACGAGGCCGCCGTGCCCGACCGCGACTCTCTCGCCGACGCCGCCCAGCGGTTCGGTGCCGCGGTCGAGCTGGCGCCGGTGGCCCGGACCGACGGATCTCCGCGGCACGACCCGGAACTGTTGGCCGCCGCGTACGACCGTATTTTTCGGATGCATGGAAGGATCGGCCCATGGCGATGACGGCAGCGGTGAAGGATGAGATTTCCCGGCTCCCCGTCACCCGGACCTGCTGCAGGAAGGCGGAGGTCTCCGCCGTTCTGCGGTTCGCCGGCGGCCTTCACCTGGTGAGCGGCCGGATCGTGATCGAGGCGGAGCTGGACACCGCCATGGCGGCGCGCCGCCTGAAGCGGGATGTCCTGGAGATCTTCGGCCACACCTCCGAACTGATCGTGATGGCGCCCGGCGGGCTGCGCCGCGGCTCGCGCTATGTGGTGCGCGTCGTCGCGGGCGGTGACCAGCTGGCCCGCCAGACCGGGCTCGTGGACGGGCGGGGCCGCCCGATCCGGGGGCTGCCGCCGCAGGTGGTCTCGGGGGCCACCTGCGACGCCGAGGCGGCCTGGCGCGGGGCCTTCCTGGCCCACGGCTCGCTGACCGAGCCCGGCCGCTCCTCGTCCCTCGAGGTGACCTGCCCGGGGCCGGAGGCCGCGCTCGCGCTGGTCGGCGCCGCCCGGCGGCTTTCGATCGCCGCCAAGGCCCGCGAGGTGCGTGGGGTGGACCGGGTGGTCGTCCGCGATGGCGACGCGATCGGCGCGCTGCTGACCCGTCTCGGTGCGCACGAGTCGGTGCTGGCCTGGGAGGAGCGGCGGATGCGCCGCGAGGTCCGCGCCACGGCGAACCGGCTCGCCAACTTCGACGACGCCAATCTGCGCCGCTCGGCACGCGCCGCCGTCGCGGCCGGGGCCCGGGTCCAGCGCGCCCTGGAGATCCTCGCGGACGAGGTGCCCGAGCATCTCGCGGCCGCCGGGCGGCTGCGCATGGAGCACAAGCAGGCCTCCCTGGAGGAGCTGGGCGCTCTCGCCGACCCGCCGCTGACCAAGGACGCCGTCGCGGGCCGTATCCGCCGGCTGCTGGCGATGGCCGACAAGCGGGCGCAGGATCTCGGGATCCCCGGGACGGAGTCGAGTCTGTCCGAGGAGATGGCGGACAACCTCGCGGGCTGACCCGGACCGCGGGACGGTGTGAAAAACGTGCGGGATTACCTGACAGAAGCTCAATATGCCGGTGCCGACGTCCGCTTGGGGCGTCGGCACCCGTGTCCGTCCGCCCGCGAGGCACCCTTGACTTGACCTTGAAGTGTCATGAGCCTGGCATCTGTTCGCTGCTGTGGCGAACCAGTGCAAGGGGGGCTCATGAGACGAAGAGCGAGCGCGATCCTCGCTACCGGCGCGCTCCTGCTGGGCGGTGCGGCCGTGGCGCCGATCGCCCAGGCGCAGAACGACAGCTCGCCCGAGCCCGGCGCGAACGCCGTGAAGGTGTTCCGCGCCGAGGTCACGAAGCAGCAGGTACCCCTGCTGCTCGCGGCGGGCCAGGACGGTCACGAGCTCGGCGACACGACCTGGAAGAACGGCAGGAGCACGGTCGAGGTCTACGTCACCGACCAGCAGGCCAGGAAGCTGGAGAAGCAGGGCGTCGACCTGAAGGAGCACACGCTCTCCGCCAAGGCCGAGAACCGGGTCGAGGGCGCCGCCCAGGGAGTGTTCCGCCCGTACAGCGGGAAGGGCAACCTCCAGGAGGAGATCATCAGGACGGGTGAGGCCAACCCCGGCCTGACCAAGGTCGTCTCCATCGGCAAGACCGTGAACGGCCAGGACATCCTCGCGCTCAAACTGACCAAGGGCGCGAAGAAGACCAGGGACGGCGCCAAGCCGTCGGTGCTGTACATGTCCAACCAGCACGCGCGCGAGTGGATCACGCCGGAGATGACGCGGCGGCTGATGCACTACTACCTGGACAACTACGCCACGGACAAACGCGTCAAGAAGATCGTCGACTCCACCGAGCTGTGGTTCGTCCTCTCGGCCAACCCCGACGGTTACGACTACACGTTCAAGGACGCCGACGCCCGCCAGTGGCGCAAGAACATGCGGGACGTGAACGGCGACGGCGTCATCTCCACCGGGGACGGCGTCGACCTCAACCGCAACTTCGCCTACAAGTGGGGCTACGACGACGAGGGTTCGTCCCCCAACCCCACCAGCGAGACCTACCGCGGCGCGAGCCCCGGTTCCGAGCCCGAGACCAAGGCGCTGGACGCCTTCGAGAAGCGCGTCGGCTTCACGTACGGCATCAACTACCACTCCGCCGCCGAACTGCTCCTCTACGGAGTCGGCTGGCAGGTGGCGACACCCACCCCGGACGACGTTCTCTACAAGGCGCTCGCCGGAACCCCTGAGAAGTCCGCTGTCCCGGGGTATCACCCGCAGGTCTCCTCGGAGCTGTACACCACCAACGGCGAGGCGGACGGCCACGCGGGCAACGTCAACGGCATGGCGATGTTCACTCCCGAGATGTCGACCTGTCAGACCGCGTCGGACCTCGACCCGAACGACGGTTGGAACGCGGCGGACTGTGCCTCCGTCTTCACCTTCCCGGACGACGAGAAGCTGATCGAGCAGGAGTTCGAGAAGAACGTCCCGTTCGCACTCTCCGTCGCCGAGACCGCGGCCCACCCCGACCAGCCGTCGTCATCGGTCGGTCTCGACGCCCCCGACTTCACCCCCGCCGCCTTCTCCACCTCGTACTCCCGCGGCGCGGACCAGGAAGTCTCCGTCGTCGTCCGCAAGTCCGTACGCGACAAGGAACTCAAGTACCGCGTCAACGGCGGCCGTACGCTCGACATGGCGCTCAGGCCCTGGCGGGGCGGCGAGACCTACGGCGGCACGGACAACCTCTACTTCGACGAGTACCGCGCCAAGGTCGAGGACGGCGGCCCGGGAGACAAGGTCGAGGTCTGGTTCACCGGCGAGACCAGGAGCGGGAAGCCCACCTCCAGCACCCACTTCACGTACACCGTGGCCCAGCGGCCCCGGGCCGACGTGCTCGTGGTCGCCGAGGAGGGGGCGGCCGCCACCCAGGCGCAGACCTACGTCGACGCGCTGAAGGCCAACGGCAGGAAGGCCCTCGTCTGGGACGTCGCCACCCAGGGCGCGCCGGACGCGCTCGGCGTCCTCGACCACTTCGGGACCGTCGTCCACTACACCGGTGCCCTGCGGCCCGGCAACGCCACCCAGCTCCAGCTGCGGGCCTTCCTCAACGAGGGCGGCAAGCTGGTCGAGGCGGGCGAGCTGGCCGGCGGCAACGTCGACCTCGGCGGCGGCACCCTCTCGAACGACTTCAGCCAGTACTACCTGGGCGCCTACTCCCGTACGTCCACTCCCGGCGCGAGCGGCTTCACCGGCTCGGGGAAGCTCGGCGGCGCCACGGGAACGCTCGGCGACACGCCCGGCAACCCGCTGAACGCGGCGGGCACCTACGGCGTCACCTCGGACTCGCTCGCCGCCGCGCAGTACCCGCAGTTCGCCTCCGGCGCGGGAGCGGGCCAGTTCAGTGGGACCGTCAACCCGTACGGGCCGTACGCGGGCTCGTACATGGCCGCCGCGGTCCACACCGACGACGCCTACAAGCGCCTCACCCGCACCATCGACCTCACCGGGGTCGGTGCCGCCGACAAGCCGACGCTCCGTTCCCAGCTGCTCTGGGACACCGAGCCCGGCTACGACCACGCGATCGTCGAGGTCCACACGACCGGGGCCGACGACTGGACCACGCTTCCCGAGGCGGGCGGTGCCACCTCGGCCACGGTCCCGACCGAGTGCGAGGCCGGCTTCCTCGCCCGGGAACACCCGTGGATCAAGCACTATCTGACGGTGGGCGCGGCCGGCTGCACCGCCACGGGTACCAGCGGTGCGTGGAACAGCTTCACCGGCGCCTCAAGCGGCTGGCAGCAGGTCGCCTTCGACCTGAGCGCGTACGCCGGCAAGTCGATCGAGGTCTCGTTCAGTTACGTCACCGACCCGGGTTCGGGCGGCCACGGCCTCCTTGTCGACAACGCCTCCCTCGTGGTCGGCGGCGCCGCCACCGAGACGGAGGGCTTCGAGTCCTCCCTCGGTCCCTGGAGCGTCGCCGGCCCGCCCGCGGGCAGCCCGGCCGTCCTGCGGGACTGGGCACGCACCGGAGAACTGTTCAAGACATACGGAGCGGTCACCACGGACGACTCCGTACTGCTGGGCTTCGGCCTCGAACACGTCGGTTCGGCGGCCGACCGCGCGGCCCTGATCGGAAAGGCGCTCTCGGCACTCAACAGCTGACTGTGCGTGACAATCGCATGAACAGCGCGGGTGATCCGTACCCCTACTGGCGGGTACGGATCGCCCTGCCGTGTATGGCCCTACTCGATGTCACTCCGGGGGCTCCAGGGAGGTAGGGTCGGACTCGGTCGGGGACATCCCATACAACTCGCCGACATCTGAGTCGGCGTACCTAACGAGGAGATCGGTTCGTGACGATCCGCGTAGGCATCAACGGCTTTGGCCGCATCGGTCGTAACTACTTCCGCGCGCTGCTGGAGCAGGGTGCTGACATCGAGATCGTGGCTGTCAACGACCTGGGTGACACCGCGACCACCGCCCACCTGCTCAAGTACGACACCATCCTGGGCCGCCTCAAGGCCGAGGTGTCGCACACCGCCGACACGATCACCGTCGACGGGCACACGATCAAGGTCCTTTCCGAGCGCAACCCCGCCGACATCCCGTGGGGCGAGCTCGGTGTCGACATCGTCATCGAGTCGACCGGCATCTTCACGAAGAAGGCCGACGCCGAGAAGCACATCGCCGGCGGCGCCAAGAAGGTCCTCATCTCGGCTCCGGCCAAGGACGAGGACATCACGATCGTGATGGGCGTCAACCAGGACAAGTACGACCCGGCGAACCACAACATCATCTCCAACGCCTCCTGCACCACCAACTGTGTGGCGCCGATGGCCAAGGTTCTCGACGAGAACTTCGGCATCGTCAAGGGCCTGATGACGACGGTTCACGCGTACACGAACGACCAGCGCATCCTGGACTTCCCGCACTCGGACCTGCGCCGCGCCCGCGCCGCCGCCGAGAACATCATCCCGACCACGACCGGTGCCGCCAAGGCCACCGCCCTGGTCCTCCCGCAGCTCAAGGGCAAGCTGGACGGCATCGCCATGCGCGTCCCGGTCCCGACCGGTTCGGCCACCGACCTGGTCGTGACGCTGCAGCGCGAGGTCACCAAGGACGAGGTCAACGCCGCGTTCAAGAAGGCCTCCGAGGACGGCGACCTCAAGGGCTACCTGGCGTACACCGAGGACGAGATCGTCTCCTCGGACATCGTCAGCGACCCGGCCTCCTGCACCTTCGACTCCTCCCTGACCATGGTCCAGGAGGGCAACACGGTGAAGATCCTCGGCTGGTACGACAACGAGTGGGGCTACTCCAACCGCCTCGTCGACCTCACGGTCTTCGTCGGCGGCCAGCTCTAACTCCCAGAGCAGGCACCTCGATGTGAGCCAGGGCTCGGGCAGCGCGACGCCGCGCTGTCCGAGCCCTGTGCTACGTAGTGATCGATCAGCCCTCTCGGATCTGAAGAGCCCTCCTAGGAGTCCCTTTATGAAGACGATCGACGAGCTTCTCGCCGAAGGCGTGGCCGGCAAGCGGGTCTTCGTCCGCGCCGACCTCAACGTGCCGCTGGCCAATGACCTCATCACCGACGACGGCCGCATCCGCGCCGTCCTGCCCACCGTCAAGGCTCTCGCCGAGGCGGGCGCCAAGGTCATCGTCGCCTCGCACCTGGGCCGCCCCAAGGGCGCCCCGGACCCGGCGTTCTCGCTGCTCCAGCCCGCCGAGCGACTCGGTGAACTGCTGGGCGCGCCGGTCGCGTTCGCGCAGGACACCGTCGGCCCGGCCGCCCACGACGCGGTGAACGGCCTCCAGCCCGGCCAGGTGGCGGTCATCGAGAACCTCCGCTTCAACGCCGGTGAGACGTCCAAGGACGACGCCGAGCGCGGCGAGTTCGCCGACCGGCTGGCCGCCCTGGCCGACGTCTACGTGGGCGACGGCTTCGGCGCGGTGCACCGCAAGCACGCCTCCGTGTACGACCTCCCGGCCCGTCTGCCGCACTACGCCGGCTACCTCATCGCCACCGAGGTCGGCGTCCTGAAGAAGCTCACCGAGGACGTCAAGCGGCCCTACGTCGTCGCGCTCGGCGGCTCCAAGGTCTCCGACAAGCTGGCCGTCATCGACCAGCTGCTCGGCAAGGCCGACCGCATCCTGATCGGCGGCGGCATGGCCTTCACCTTCCTCAAGGCCAAGGGCTACGAGGTCGGCACCTCCCTGCTGCAGGAGGACCAGATCCCGGCCGTCACCGAGTACATGGAGCGCGCCGAGAAGCTGGGCGTCGAGCTGGTGCTCCCGGTCGACGTCGTGGTCGCCCCCGGATTCCCGGACCTGAAGGCCAAGGCGCCCACCGAGCACACCGTCGTCGACGCGGAGCGGATGCCCGAGGGGCAGCTCGGCCTGGACATCGGCCCGAAGACCGGCGCCCTGTACGCAGCCAAGCTCGCCGACGCCGAGACCGTGTTCTGGAACGGTCCCATGGGCGTCTTCGAGCACCCCGACTACGCCGAGGGCACCAAAGCGGTCGCCCAGGCCCTGGTCGACTCCAAGGGCTTCACCGTCGTCGGCGGTGGCGACTCCGCCGCCGCCGTGCGCACCCTCGGTTTCGACGAGAACGCATTCGGCCACATCTCGACCGGTGGCGGCGCCTCCCTCGAATACCTCGAGGGCAAGACGCTCCCCGGCCTCGCCGCACTGGAGGACTGACCTAGATGAGCACGCGCACGCCGCTGATGGCGGGCAACTGGAAGATGAACCTCAACCACCTCGAGGCCATCGCGCACGTCCAGAAACTCGCCTTCGCCCTGGCGGACAAGGACTACGAGGCCTGTGAGGTCGCCGTCCTTCCGCCCTTCACCGACCTGCGCTCCGTGCAGACCCTGGTCGACGGCGACAAGCTCAAGATCAAGTACGGTGCCCAGGACCTCTCGGCGCAGGACTCCGGTGCCTACACCGGCGAGATCTCCGGCTCGATGCTGGCCAAGCTGAAGTGCACGTACGTGGCGATCGGCCACTCCGAGCGCCGTCAGTACCACAACGAGACCGACGAGATCGTGAACGCGAAGGTCAAGGCCGCCTACAAGCACGGTCTGACCCCGATCCTGTGCGTGGGCGAGGAGCTGGACGTCCGCGAGGCGGGCAACCACGTCGCGCACACGCTCGCGCAGGTCGAGGGCGGTCTGAAGGACCTCCCGGCCGAGCAGGCCGAGTCCGTCGTGATCGCGTACGAGCCCGTCTGGGCCATCGGCACCGGCAAGGTCTGCGGTGCCGACGACGCGCAGGAGGTCTGCGCCGCGATCCGCGCCAAGCTCGCCGAGCTGTACTCGCAGGAGCTGGCCGACCAGGTCCGTATCCAGTACGGCGGCTCGGTGAAGTCCGGAAACGTCGCCGAGATCATGGCGAAGCCCGACATCGACGGCGCTCTGGTCGGTGGCGCGTCGCTGGACACCGACGAGTTCGTCAAGATCGTCCGGTTCCGCGACCAGTAAGTATGCGGTAGCGGCGATTCGTCGTACCCTTGCGGGGGTCTGGTGCCGTTGCACCGGGCCCCCGTCGTCCATCCAGTTCCGAGGAAGTTGGTCCAGCCGTGGTTTTGGGGTTCTCGATCGCCCTGATCGTCTTCAGCCTGCTGCTGATGCTGCTGGTGCTGATGCACAAGGGAAAGGGCGGCGGCCTGTCCGACATGTTCGGTGGCGGCATGCAGTCGTCCGTCGGCGGCTCCTCGGTCGCCGAGCGCAACCTGGACCGCATCACGCTGATGATCGGTCTGCTCTGGTTCGCGTGCATCGTCGTGCTCGGTGTCCTGATGAAGATCAACAACTGATCGCCGATCGACATCGGTACGGCAGTACACCTGCTCATTACGCAAGCACATTCCGTACGTAAGGCCCCATGTCCGGTACGCGCCTCCAAGCGCCGCCTATCATGGGGCTTGCGTCTAGGGGTGGGGAGGTAACTCCAATCACTGGACGCGCGTTGGGCCTTACGTAGACTGAGGCGGCTCGCAGCGAAGCGTCACGCCGACTCGCTTCGCGGCACCATCACGCAGGGAGTTACGACCGTGGCAAGTGGCAACGCGATCCGAGGAAGCCGGGTCGGGGCGGGGCCGATGGGCGAGGCCGAGCGCGGCGAGTCCGCGCCGCGGCTGCGCATCTCCTTCTGGTGCTCCAACGGGCACGAGACGCAGCCCAGCTTCGCCAGCGACGCGCAGGTTCCCGACACCTGGGACTGTCCGCGCTGCGGCTTCCCCGCCGGACAGGACCGGGACAACCCGCCGGACCCGCCGCGTACCGAGCCCTACAAGACGCACCTCGCGTACGTACGGGAGCGGCGCAGCGACGCGGACGGCGAGGCGATCCTCGCCGAGGCGCTCGCCAAACTGCGGGGCGAGATCTAGGAGTTGAGAGCCGGCCGGGCACCCACAGGTGTCTGGCCGGAACCGTTTCACGGCGACTTCGCGGCCGGGACACCGCCCCGTCGCCGGTTCCGGGATGCCCGGTTCGCGGGCCCACCGTGCGGGTAGCCGTGCCGCGGAGTGATTCCCCGCCGCGCCCGATCGTCGTACCGTGCCTGAATCGTCGTACCGGGCGCCGGGTTCACGCATCGCGCCCGGATCCCGCGGCCGGGCGGCGCGGAGCGACAGCCGGGTCACGCCGATGCAGCAGCGCGCCCCGGAATTCACGCTGAGCGCGTCAGCCCGGCATTCCGCACGGCCTCGGCCTCGGGCACCCCGCCCCGGGCACCGCCGGGCGGCCGGGCGCGGCGGCCCGCGGGCCGAACGGAGCGGCACGGTTCGCGGCCCGGGTCTTCACGTTCGCCGTCATCGCGCTGACACCTGAGGTCAAGCACGACGTATCTGTTGTTGAGCCGGAGGACGCACTACGACAGCTCGTGTCCAGCCCTGATCAATTAGGTTGGGACCGGCAGCGGGGCAAGGTACGCAGCAGCACAGGCAGGAAAGAAGGCGGAAGTCCGAGATGAACGCAGAAAGCCGTACCCGGCTCAACCAGACACCCGAGTGGACAGCTCTGGCCAAGCACCGCGAGGAGCTCGCGGACACCCATCTGCGCGACCTGTTCTTGGCCGACCCCGCGCGCGGCTCCGGCTACTCGCTCCAGGTCGGCGATCTGCACGTCGACTACTCCAAGCATCTGATCACCGACGAGACGCTGCGACTGCTGCGCGAGCTGGCCACCGCCACCGATGTGTTCGGGCTGCGGGACGCGATGTTCCGGGGCGAGAAGATCAATACGACCGAGGACCGGGCGGTGCTGCACACCGCGCTGCGGGCGCCGCGGGACGCGGTGGTCGAGGTCGACGGGGAGAACGTCGTGCCGGCCGTGCACGCCGTGCTCGACAAGATGGCCGGCTTCGCCGAGCGGGTCCGCTCGGGCGAGTGGACCGGGCACACCGGCAGGCGCATCAAGAACGTCGTCAACATCGGCATCGGCGGCTCCGACCTGGGCCCCGCGATGGCGTACGAGGTGCTGCGCTCGTTCACCGACCGCGACCTCACGCTCCGGTTCGTGTCGAACGTCGACGGCGCCGATCTGCACGAGGCCGTGCGGGACCTGGACCCGGCGGAGACGCTGTTCGTCATCGCCTCGAAGACGTTCACCACGATCGAGACGATCACGAACGCCACCTCCGCGCGTGACTGGCTGCTGACCGGTCTGAAGGCCGGGCCGGAGGCGGTGGCGCGGCACTTCGTGGCGCTGTCGACGAACGCCGAGAAGGTCTCCGACTTCGGGATCGACACCGCCAACATGTTCGAGTTCTGGGACTGGGTCGGCGGACGCTACTCCTACGACTCGGCGATCGGCCTCTCGCTGATGATCGCGATCGGTCCGGACCGCTTCCGCGAGATGCTCAACGGCTTCAACCTGGTCGACGAGCACTTCCGCACCGCCCCGGCCGAGGCCAACGTCCCTTTGCTGCTGGGTCTGTTGGGGGTCTGGTACGGCAACTTCCACGACGCGCAGTCGCACGCCGTGCTGCCGTACTCGCACTACCTGTCGAAGTTCACCGCGTATCTCCAGCAGCTCGACATGGAGTCGAACGGCAAGTCCGTGGACCGTGACGGCCGCCCGGTCGAGTGGCAGACCGGCCCGGTGGTGTGGGGCACGCCCGGCACCAACGGCCAGCACGCGTACTACCAGTTGATCCACCAGGGCACGAAGCTGATCCCCGCCGACTTCATCGGTTTCGCCGAGCCCGTGGCCGACCTGCTGCCGGGGCTGGTCGCCCAGCACGACCTGCTGATGGCGAACTTCTTCGCGCAGACGCAGGCCCTGGCCTTCGGCAAGACTCCCGACGAGGTGCGTGCCGAGGGGGTGCCCGAGGAACTGGTGCCGCACAAGACGTTCCAGGGCAACCACCCCACGACCACGATCCTGGCGAGGGAGCTGACCCCCTCGGTCCTCGGCCAGCTGATCGCCCTCTACGAGCACAAGGTGTTCGTCCAGGGCGCGATCTGGAACATCGACTCCTTCGACCAGTGGGGCGTCGAGCTCGGCAAGGTGCTCGCCAAGCGCGTCGAGCCGGCCCTGACCGACGGCGCCGACGTGCCGGGACTGGACGAGTCGACCAAGGCCCTGGTCGCCAAGTACCGGACGCTGCGCGGCCGTTAGGCCCTGAATGCGGGGAAGCGGGCGGTGGGAGTCCGCCCGCTTCCCGTAACGCTGTTTCGCTCCCCGCTCAGGCGGAAGCCGGTGGATACAGCGAGCGCGGCAGCTGGGATGCCGCCGCCGCGTCCAGGAGCCACAGGGTGCGTGAGCGGCCGTACGCGCCGGCGGCCGGGGCCTGGATCTCACCCGCGCCGGACAGGGCGATGGCGGCCGCCTCCGCCTTGTCCTCGCCGGCCGCGAGCAGCCACACCTCGCGGGCGGAGCGGATCGCGGGCAGCGTCAGCGAGATCCGGGTCGGCGGCGGCTTGGGCGCTCCGTGCACGCCGACCACCGTCCGCTCCGTCTCCCGCACCGCGGGCAGCTCAGGGAAGAGCGAGGCCACGTGGGTGTCCGGGCCGACCCCCAGCATCAGGACGTCGAAGGACGGGACCGGGCCGTGGTTCTCCGGACCGGCGGCCTTCGCGAGCTCCGCCGCGTACGCCTCCGCCGCCGCCTCCACGTCGGCGCCGTGCGGACCGTCGGACGCGGGCATCGAGTGCACCCGGGCCGGGTCCAGCGGCACCGAGTCGAGCAGGGCCGCGCGGGCCTGGGTGTCATTGCGCTCGGGATCGCCCTCGGGGAGGTAGCGCTCGTCGCCCCACCACAGGTCGAGACGCGCCCAGTCGACGGCGTCCCGGGCGGGCGCGGACGCGAGCGCCGCGAGGAGCCCGTTTCCGTTGCGCCCGCCGGTGAGCACGATCGACGCGTAGCCGCGCGAGGCCTGCGCGTCCACGATCTTCGTGATCAGCCGCGCCGCCGCGGCCTGGGCCATCAGTTCCTTGTCGCGGTGGACGACGAGCTGCGGAGTGTTCACTCGGCGGCCGCCCTGTCGGCCGCGGCCTTCTTGGCGAGCGCCCTCTCGGCCACGTCCGCGGGGGTCTCCTTGACGGCCGGGGCCGCCTTCGTGGCGGTGGCGGTACCGCCCGAGGATCCGGCTCCGGCGGCGTCCGCCGCCGTGTTCAGCCGGTTCACCCCGTAGCGCAGCGCCGAGGCGTAGGTGTCGTCCGGGTCGAGACGGCGCAGCTCCTCCGCCATCAGCTCGGCCGTGTCGCGGCGCTTGAGCGCCACCGCGCGGTCGGGCTGCCCCTGGATGGACAGCGTGGCGAGCGTGCCGTCGGCGCGGTCCAGGACGATCGGGCCGCAGCTCGTCTCCAGCCGCACCGCGGTGAGGCCGGGGCCCGAGGACAGCGACCGCTTGACGGGGACCTCCAGCCGGTCCGCGAGCCACATCGCGAGCAGCTCGCAGCTCGGGTTGAACTCCTCGCCCTCCACCTCGACCGCGTCCACGTCGCAGGTGACCTGGTCCAGGGCCGCGGCCAGCATCGAACGCCAGGGCGTGATGCGGGTCCACGACAGGTCCGTGTCGCCGGGGGTGTAGGCATCGGCGCGGGCGTTGAGCTCCCGTACCGGGGCCTCGGCGGCGTAGGTGTCGGTGACCCGGCGCTGGGCGAGCGAGCCGAGCGGGTCGTTCGCCGGGTCGAGCGGCGCGTTCACCGGCCACCAGACGACGACGGGCGCGTCCGGGAGCAGCAGCGGCAGGACGACCGACTGGGCGTGGTTGATCACCTCGCCGTACAGGCGCAGCACCACCGTCTCGCCGGTGCCGGCCTCCGCCCCGAGCTGTACCTCGGCGTCGAGGCGCGACTTCGTGCGGTCGCGGGGCGATCGGGAGACGCGCTTGATGACCACGAGGGTGCGCGAGGGGTGCTCGCGCGAGGCCTCGTTGGCGGCCTTCAGGGCGTCGTAGGCGTTCTCCTCGTCGGTGACGATGACCAGGGTGAGCACCATGCCGACGGCGGGCGTGCCGATGGCGCGGCGGCCCTGGACGAGTGCCTTGTTGACCTTGCTGGCCGTGGTGTCCGTGAGATCGGTCTTCATGGGCGACGCCAGCTCCGTCCGTCTCGCTCGAGCATTTCGTCCGCCTCGACGGGACCCCAGGTGCCCGAGGGGTACTGCGCGGGCTTGCCGTGCTTGTCCCAGTACTGCTCGATCGGGTCGAGGATCTTCCAGGACAGCTCGACCTCCTCGGTGCGCGGGAAGAGGTTCGAGTCACCGAGCAGCACGTCGAGGATCAGGCGCTCGTACGCCTCCGGGCTCGACTCCGTGAAGGACTCGCCGTACGCGAAGTCCATCGAGACGTCCCGGATCTCCATGGAGGTGCCGGGGACCTTGGAGCCGAAGCGGACCGTGACGCCCTCGTCGGGCTGGACGCGGAAGACGATCGCGTTCTGGCCCAGCTCCTCCGTCGCCGTGTGGTCGAAGGGGGAGTGCGGGGCGCGCTGGAAGACGACCGCGATCTCGGTGACACGGCGGCCCAGACGCTTTCCGGTGCGCAGGTAGAACGGGACTCCCGCCCAGCGGCGGTTGTCCACCTCCACCTTGATCGCGGCGAAGGTGTCGGTCTTCGACTTGGGGTCGATGCCGTCCTCCTGGAGGTAGCCGACGACCTTCTCGCCGCCCTGCCACCCCGCCGCGTACTGGCCGCGGACCGTGCTCCTGCCCAGGTCCTTCGGCAGCCGGGTCGCGCCGAGCACCTTGGTCTTCTCCGCGGCGAGCGCGTCCGCGTCGAAGGAGGAGGGCTCCTCCATGGCGGTCAGCGCCATCAGCTGGAGCAGGTGGTTCTGGATGACGTCACGGGCGGCGCCGATGCCGTCGTAGTAGCCGGCCCGGCCGCCGATGCCGATGTCCTCGGCCATGGTGATCTGCACGTGGTCGACGAAGGACCGGTTCCAGATCGGCTCGAACATCGTGTTGGCGAAGCGCAGCGCCAGGATGTTCTGGACCGTCTCCTTGCCCAGGTAGTGGTCGATGCGGAAGACCTGGTCCGGGGCGAAGACCTCGTGCACGATCGAGTTGAGTTCCTCGGCCGACTTGAGGTCGTGACCGAAGGGCTTCTCGATGACCGCGCGCCGCCAGGAGCCGTTCGACTGGTCCGCCAGCCGGTGCTTCTTCAGCTGCTGGATGACCACCGGGAACGCGGACGGCGGCACGGACAGGTAGAAGGCGAAGTTGCCGCCCGTGCCCTGTGCCTTGTCCAGCTCGTCGATCGTGGAGCGCAGCCGCTCGAAGGAGTCGTCGTCGTCGAAGGTGCCCTGGACGAAGCGCATGCCCTGGACGAGCTGCTGCCAGACCTCCTCGCGGAAGGGCGTACGGGCGTGCTCCTTGACCGCGTCGTGGACCTCCTGGGCGAAGTCTTCGTGGGCCCACTCGCGACGGGCGAACCCGACGAGGGAGAAGCCCGGCGGCAGCAGTCCCCGGTTGGCGAGGTCATACACCGCGGGCATCAGCTTTTTACGTGACAAATCGCCCGTGACGCCGAAGATGACCAGGCCCGACGGCCCCGCGATGCGCGGGAGCCGTCGGTCTGCGGGGTCACGCAGCGGGTTGCTGCTCGACAAGATTTCAGCCCTCCGAAGGGGCGAGGCGCTGGAGCTCCGCCTCGGTCGACTTGAGCAGGTCGTTCCAGGCGGACTCGAACTTCTCGACGCCCTCGTCCTCAAGGAGCTGGACCACGTCGTCGTACGCGATCCCGAGCTTCTCGACGGCGTCGAGTTCGGCGCGGGACTGCTCGTACGTACCGGCGATGGTGTTGCCGGTGATCTGACCGTGGTCCTCGGTGGCCTCCAGCGTGGCCTCCGGCATGGTGTTCACCGTGTTGGGCGCGACCAGCTCGTCGACGTACAGGGTGTCCTTGTACGCCGGGTCCTTGACACCGGTCGAGGCCCACAGCGGACGCTGCTTGTTGGCCTGCGCCCGGTCGAGGACGGCCCAGCGGTCGGTGGAGAAGACCTCTTCGTACGCCTCGTAGGCGAGCCGGGCGTTGGCGACGCCCGCCTTGCCGCGGGCGGCCTTGGCCTCGGGGGTGCCCAGGGCGTCGAGCCGCTTGTCGATCTCGGTGTCCACACGGGACACGAAGAAGGACGCCACGGAGTGGATCTTCGAGAGGTCCAGGCCGCGCTCCTTGGCCTTCTCCAGGCCGAGGAGGAAGGCCTCCATGACCTCGCGGTAGCGCTCCAGCGAGAAGATCAGCGTGACGTTGACGCTGATACCGAGGCCGATGACCTCGGTGATCGCCGGCAGACCCGCCTTGGTGGCCGGGATCTTGATGAGGGTGTTCGGGCGGTCCACCAGCCAGGCCAGCTGCTTGGCCTCGGCGATGGTCGCCGGGGTGTTGTGCGCAAGACGCGGGTCGACCTCGATCGAGACCCGGCCGTCCTGGCCGCCGGTCGCGTCGAAGACGGGGCGCAGGATGTCGGCGGCGTCGCGGACGTCCGCCGTCGTGATCATGCGGATGGCTTCCTCGACGGTGACCTTGCGGGCGGCGAGTTCGGAAACCTGCTGCTCGTAACCGTCTCCGCTGCTGATCGCCTTCTGGAAGATCGACGGGTTGGTGGTGACGCCCACGACGTGCTGCTGGTCGATCAGTTCGGCAAGGTTGCCGGACGTGATCCGCTTGCGCGAAAGGTCGTCCAGCCAGATCGCGACGCCTTCCTCGGAGAGGCGCTTGAGTGCGTCTGTCATGGAAATTGCATCTCCTACGTGTCGTTTGTCGGCGTCAGCGCTGGGCTGCGGCGATCGATTCCCGGGCGACTTCGGCGACGTTCTCGGCAGTGAAACCGAATTCGCGGAAGAGCACCTTGCCGTCGGCCGAAGCACCGAAGTGCTCCAGCGAAACAATGCGTCCGGCGTCCCCGACGAACCGGTGCCAGGTGAGGCCGATTCCTGCCTCGACCGAGACACGGGCCTTCACCGAAGGCGGCAGGACGCTGTCCCGGTACCCCTGGTCCTGCTCGTCGAACCACTCCACGCAGGGCATGGACACGACGCGCGTGGGGATGCCCGCGGCCTGGAGCTGCTCGCGCGCCTCGACGGCCACGTGCACCTCGGAGCCGGTGCCGATCAGGATGACCTCGGGCGAGCCGCCCTCGGCCTCGAACAGCACGTAGCCGCCCTTGGCGGCGTTCTCGTCCGCCTCGTACGTCGGAACGCCCTGACGGGTCAGCGCGAGACCGTGCGGGGCGCCCTTGCCGTACACCTTGGTGTAGCGCTTGAGGATCTCGCGCCAGGCGATGGCCGTCTCGTTGGCGTCCGCGGGACGGACGACGTTGAGGCCGGGGATGGCGCGCAGCGAGGCGAGGTGCTCGACCGGCTGGTGCGTCGGACCGTCCTCGCCGAGGCCGATCGAGTCGTGCGTCCAGACGTACGTCACCGGCAGGTGCATCAGGGCCGACAGACGGACCGAGTTGCGCATGTAGTCGGAGAACACCAGGAAGGTGCCGCCGTAGATACGGGTGTTGCCGTGCAGCGCGATGCCGTTCATCTCCGCGGCCATGGAGTGCTCGCGGATGCCGAAGTGGATCGTGCGGCCGTACGGGTCGGCCTCCGGCAGCGGGTTGTCCGCCGGGAGGAACGAGCTGTTCTTGTCGATCGTGGTGTTGTTCGAGCCGGCCAGGTCGGCGGAACCGCCCCACAGCTCGGGGATGACCGCGCCGAGCGCCTGCAGCACCTTGCCGGACGCGGCGCGGGTGGCGACACCCGTGCCCGCCTCGAAGACGGGGAGCTTCTCCTCCCAGCCGCTCGGCAGCTCGGTCGCCGCGATGCGGTCGTACTCCGCCGCGCGCTCCGGGTTGGCGGTACGCCAGGCGGCGTAGCCCTTCTCCCACTCGGCCTTGGCCTGGGCACCCCGGTCCAGGGCCTGGCGGGTGTGGGCCAGTACCTCGGCGGCGACGTCGAAGGACTTCTCGGGGTCGAAGCCGAGGACGCGCTTGGTGGCCGCCACCTCGTCGTCGCCGAGCGCCGAGCCGTGCGCGGCCTCGGTGTTCTGCGCGTTCGGGGCGGGCCAGGCGATGATCGAGCGCATCGCGATGAACGACGGCTTGTCCGTCACCTTCTTCGCGGCCTCGATGGCGTTGTAGATGGCGTGCGGGTCGAGGTCGCCGTCCGGCTTCGGGGCGACGCGCTGGACATGCCAGCCGTACGCCTCGTAGCGCTTGGCGGTGTCCTCGGAGACCGCGGTCTCGGTGTCGCCCTCGATCGAGATGTGGTTGTCGTCCCACAGGAGCACGAGGTTGCCGAGCTTCTGGTGCCCGGCCATGGAGGAGGCCTCCGCGGAGATGCCCTCCTGGAGGCAGCCGTCACCGGCGATCGCGTAGATGAAGTGGTCGAACGGGGACTCGCCCTGCGGCGCGTCCGGGTCGAACAGACCGCGCTCGTAGCGGGCGGCCATCGCCATGCCCACCGCGTTGGCGACACCCTGGCCGAGCGGCCCGGTCGTGGTCTCCACGCCCGGCGTGTGCCCGTACTCGGGGTGACCGGGGGTCCTGCTGCCCCAGGTCCGGAAGGACTCGAGGTCGTCCAGCTCCAGGCCGAACCCGGCCAGGTAGAGCTGGGTGTAGAGGGTCAGGGAAGAATGGCCGGCGGACAGCACGAAGCGGTCGCGTCCAACCCAGTCGGTGTCCGCCGGGTCGTGCCGCATCACCTTCTGGAAGAGGGTGTAGGCGGCGGGCGCCAGGCTCATGGCCGTACCGGGATGGCCGTTGCCGACCTTCTGTACGGCATCGGCGGCCAGGACGCGGGCGGTGTCGACCGCCCGCTGGTCCAGCTCGGTCCACTCGAGGTCTGTGGTGGTCGGCTTGGTGCTCACCCTGGGTCAGGGCTCCTCTCCACATGTCACACATGTCGATATGCCGGTGCACTGGGCGCCCCGGCCGTTGTCGAGCCTACCCCCGTGAGTACGTGCGTTTTTTCGAGTCATTCCAGACTGCCGGGACTCGTCGGGATCCGCCTCCCGACTGGGATGTTCCTGGTTCGACACGTGAATACGGAGCCGCTCGTCCGAGTGCTCAATCGAGTGTCGATCAGCTCTTCCAGCGGCACTCCTCAACACGAGCACACCCCCGCGAATGCCGGGGTCTGGGCAACGTCTACAGTGGCGTGGTACGCGTGAGCCTTTACGGGGAATTCATTCCCGGGGCTTGCTGGGATGTCTCTGTCAGGGGTGTGCGTGACGGCCGTCGAATCCCGTCCAGCGGCTGGGGGCACCTCCCACGCCGTTAGGGCTGTGGGGGAGCTCGGGACGAGCAGCAGCCGGGGCCGGCGGCCGTTCGGGGCCCGTCTGAAGGCGTTCGTGGCGCTGACCAAGCCGCGGATCATCGAACTGCTGCTGATCACCACCGTTCCGGTGATGTTCCTGGCCCAGCAGGGCGTGCCCGACCTGAAGCTGGTGCTCCTCACCTGCCTCGGCGGCTACCTGTCCGCGGGCGGCGCCAACGCGCTGAACATGTACATCGACCGCGACATCGACGCCCTCATGGAGCGCACCTCGCAGCGCCCGCTCGTCACCGGCATGGTCAGCCCGCGTGAGTGCCTCGCGTTCGGCGTCACGCTGGCCGTCGTGTCGACCCTGCTGTTCGGTCTGGCCGTCAACTGGCTGTCCGCCTGGCTGTCGCTCGGAGCGCTCCTCTTCTACGTCGTCGTCTACACGATGATCCTCAAACGCCGTACCTCGCAGAACATCGTGTGGGGCGGCATCGCCGGCTGTCTGCCCGTCCTCATCGGCTGGTCGTCCGTCACGAACTCCATGTCGTGGGCGCCGGTCATCCTCTTCCTCGTCATGTTCTTCTGGACGCCGCCCCACTACTGGCCGCTGTCCATGAAGGTGCGCGAGGACTACGCGCGCGTGGGCGTGCCGATGCTGCCCGTCGTCGCGAGCAACAAGGTGGTCGCCCGCCAGATCGTCATCTACAGCTGGGTGATGGTCGCGGTCTCGCTGCTGCTCACCCCGCTCGGGTACACGGGCTGGTTCTACACCGTGGTCGCGCTCGGCGCGGGCGGGTTCTGGCTGTGGGAGGCCCACGGCCTGCAGAACCGGGCCAAGGCCGAGGTGACCGGCGGCAAGCTCAAGGAGATGCGGCTGTTCCACTGGTCGATCACCTACGTGTCGATCCTCTTCGTGGCCGTAGCGGTGGACCCCTTCCTCCGCTAGACCGCCCGCTCCCCGCCATCCGCCGGAGCGAAACCGAGGGCTTCGGAGCCGAAAGCCCCGGGTGCGTGGCCAAGGCCACGCACCCCTCCCGTCGCCGTCTGATCTACCCGTCGGTAGCATCCTGGCCATGGCAGACACCCAGCAGATCGACGAGACCCCCGGCACCGTGCACGACCCCAAGGCCGAGCGTGCCGCCGCCAAGCTCGCGCACCGGATCACCGCCTTCTCCAAGGCGCACGGCGGGGCCGAGGCGCAGGTCGCCTACATCGGACAGCGTGGCGCCCGCATCGTGCTCGTCGGCGAGGACGGCGGCTGGGGCGACCTCGTGGCGACGAGCTACGAGATCGCCGAGGACGCCGTGAAGAAGGCCGGGATCACCGTCCACGAGGCCTTCGACGGAGAGTTCGCGGCCAAGGTCAAGACCGGTCCTTACGAGTGGAAGCGCATGGCCGGCATCCAGCTCGGTGGCCCCGCCAACGACTGACGGGTCACCCGTCGCACGGACGGCCGACAATCGTCGGCTGTTCGCACGGGGTGTGCGCGACCAACACCTGACACCCGGCTCAGCCGTTAGGACCTGGAAAGCAACGGTCCATTCGCGGGGAGTCCGGATGATCGAAACGCCGTCCCTGGTGGACCAGTACTGCCACGGCGTACTGCGGACGGAGCTGGGCCTCGGCACGTTCGAGGCCCACCTCGCCGGAACCGAGGGGCCACCGGCCGCCGGCACCACCTTCTTCGACACCCAGACCGGGTTCGCCGTACGACGCTGGTGCCCACCCCTGCTCGGGCTCGAACCGCACTGCACGCCCGCCCGCTATCTGGCCCGGCGCCGCGAACTCGGCGTACTGGAATCGGGCCGCAGACTGCTGCGCGGCAGCGGCATCACCACCTATCTCGTCGACACCGGGCTGCCCGGCGATCTGACCGGGCCGGGCGAGATGGCCTCCACGGGAGCCGCCAGGGCACACGAGATCGTCCGTCTCGAACTGCTCGCCGAACAGGTCGCCGACACCTCCGGGACCGTCGAGTGCTTTCTCGCCAATCTCGCCGAGTCCGTCCACGGAGCCGCCGCGAACGCCGTGGCCTTCACCTCCGTCGCGGGCGTGCGGCACGGTCTGGCACTGGCCCCCGAACCGCCGGGGCCGGGGGAGGTACGTGGAGCGGCGGGCCGTTGGCTCGCCGGCCGCCGGGTGGGCGCCACGCTCACCGACCCCGTCCTGCTCCGCCATCTGCTGTGGATCGCGGTCGCTTCGGGCCTGCCCCTGCAGTTGCACGCCGGACACGGCGAGCCCGGACAGCGCATCGACCGAGCCGATCCGGTGCTGCTCACCGACTTCGCCCGCGCCACGGCCGGCCTCGGCACCGACCTGGTCCTGCTGCACGGCTACCCGTACCACCGGCACGCGGCCCACCTCGCCTGGGTCTTCCCGCATGTGTACGCGGACCTGGGCGCCGCTCTCGTCCGCACCGGCGCACGGGCGGCGGCCGTCCTCGCCGAGATCCTGGAACTCGCCCCCTTCGGCAAACTCCTCTTCTCCAGCGGAGCACATGGCCTGCCCGAACTCCATGTGATCGGAGCACACACCTTCCGTGAGGCGCTCGCACGGGTGCTCGGCGACTGGGTCGCCGAAGGGGCCTGGTCGCCGGCCGACGCCCAGCGGGTGGCGGCCCTGATCGCGGCGGGGAACGCCCGTCGGGTGTACTCGGTGGAGTGAATCCGTCCACGCACGGGACGCGGACCCGCGCGCGGCGCACGCACGCGTGGAGAGGCGCACGCACGCGTGAAGGTGCCGTTGTACGGCGCGAGGGTGCCCCGCCCAGGCGCTACGCGCGCGTGAGCGCCGATTTCGTCGCGGGACCCGGCAGATCCGCCACGGCCTCCGGACGTTCGCGCAGGGCCAGCAGGACGCGCAGCACGCCGATCCACACCAGGCAGGAGCCGAGCATGTGCAGGGCGACCAGGGCCTCGGGCAGGTCGGTGAAGTACTGGACGTAGCCGATGACGCCCTGGGACAGGAGGATCAGGAACAGGTCGCGGGTACGCCGCAGCGGACCCTGGGGAGCGTCGACCGCCTTGAGGACGAACCACAGGGCGAAGGCCAGTGTGACGACGATCCAGGCCAGTACGGCGTGCAGCTTGGCGACGTTCTCCCAGCTGACGTGGATGCGGTCGACCTTGCTGGAGTCACCCGCGTGCGGGCCGGCGCCGGTGACGACCGTGCCGACCGCGATCAGCAGGACAGCGGCGGCCACCAGGAACCACACGAGCTGCCGCACCGACTTGCCGACGAGCGGACGCGCCGCCGCGTCGCCCTCGCGGGTGCGCTGCCACATGAGCGCGGCGACGGTGATGAGCGCGGTGGAGAGCAGGAAGTGGGCGGCGACCGTGTAGGGGTTGAGGCCGACCAGGACGACGATGCCACCGAGGATCGCGTTGCTCATCACGATCCAGAACTGGGCCCAGCCGAGCCGGGTGAGGCTCCGCCGCCACGGCTTCTGCGAGCGGGCGGCGATGATCGCCCACCCGACGGCGGCGCACAGCACGTACGTCAGCATGCGGTTGCCGAACTCGATGGCGCCGTGCAGGCCCATCGCGCTCGTCGCCGTGAGCGAGTCGTCGGTGCACTTGGGCCAGGTCGGGCAGCCGAGGCCGGAGCCGGTGAGCCGCACGGCACCGCCGGTGACCACGATGACGACCGCCATGACGAGCGCGGCGAGGGCCGCGCGCTGCACCGTCCGGGAGGTCGGGGTCCAGCGTTCGGCGATGAAGGCGAGCGGGTTGCGCACCGCGCTGAGGGCGTCGGCTCGGGTCAGGTTCTGCACGCGCACCATCGTAGGGGGCCGCTTGTGCACGCTTTCACGAGGGTCGGCCGCGCGGCGGACCATCCGGTCATTCCCAGCGGAAGAACCGGCCGGCCGCGCCCAGCCCCACGACCGCCCAGACCGCCAGGATCCCCAGGTCGGCCCAGGGCATCCCGGCTCCGTGCTGGAGCACGTCCCGCAGACCGTCGGAGAGCGCCGAGATGGGCAGCAGACCGAGCACGTCCTGGGCGCCGGAGGGGAACTTGTCCATCGGCACGATCACCCCGCCGCCGACCAGGAGCAGCAGGAAGACGAGGTTGGCGGCGGCCAGTGTCGCCTCGGCCTTGAGCGTGCCCGCCATGAGCAGACCCAGCCCGGAGAAGGCCGCTGTGCCGAGGACCAGCAGGAGCAGGACGGCGAGCGGGTTGCCGTGCGGCGACCAGCCCAGCGCGAAGGCGATCACGGTGAGCAGGATCACCTGAAGGATCTCCGTGACCAGCACCGACGCCGTCTTCGCGGTCATCAGGCCCCAGCGGGGGAGCGGGGAGGCGGCCAGTCGCTTCAGGACGCCGTACCGGCGCTCGAAGCCCGTGGCGATCGCCTGGCCGGTGAACGCCGTCGACATCACGGCGAGCGCCAGGATTCCCGGCGCCAGGAAGTCGACCGCCTTGCCCGCACCCGTGTCGATGATGTCGACCGAGCTGAACAGGACGAGCAGCAGCGTCGGGATGACGACGGTGAGGAGGAGCTGCTCGCCGTTGCGGAGCAGCATCCTCGTCTCCAGCGCGGCCTGCGCGCGGATCATGCGGGGCAGCGGGGCGGCGCCCGGCTTCGGGGTGTACGTACCGGCGGTGGTCACGAGCGCGGCTCCTTGCCGGTCGGTTCCAAGCTGGGCCTGACTCATGAGCGCAGCTCCTTGCCGGTCAGTTCCAAGAAGACGTCTTCCAGGGTGTGGCGTTCGACCGAGATCTTCTCCGGCATCACGCCGTGCTGGGCGCACCAGGACGTCACGGTCGCCAGCAGCTGCGGGTCGACCTTGCCGCCGATCCGGTAGGCCCCCGGTGTCAGCTCGGCCGCCGTGCAGTCCGCGGGGAGGGCCTTCAGCAGGGAGCCCACGTCGAGCCCGGGGCGGCCGGTGAAGCGCAGGGTGTTCTCGGCGCCGCCGCGGCACAGCTCCTCGGGGGAGCCCTGGGCGACGACCCGGCCCGCGTCGATGATCGCGACATCGTCGGCGAGCTGCTCGGCCTCGTCCATGTAGTGCGTGGTGAGGATCACGGAGACACCGTCGGACCGCAGGTCGCGGACCAGGTCCCAGGTGGCGCGGCGGGCCTGCGGGTCGAGACCGGCGGTCGGCTCGTCCAGGAAGACCAGCTCGGGGCGGCCGACGACCGCCATGGCGAGCGCGAGGCGCTGCTGCTGGCCGCCCGACAGCTGCCGGTACGTCGTCCGGCCGCAGCCCTCCAGACCGAGCCGTTCGATGAGCGCGTCCACGTCCAGGGGATGGGCGTGCAGTTTCGCGACATGGCGGAGCATCTCGTCCGCGCGGGCGCCCGAGTAGACGCCGCCGGACTGGAGCATCACGCCGATACGGGAGTGCAGCTCCCCGGACTGTCTCGCCGGATCGAGGCCCAGGACGCGCACCGTGCCGGAGTCAGGCCTGCGGTATCCCTCGCAGGTCTCGACCGTGGTCGTCTTGCCCGCGCCGTTGGGTCCGAGTACGGCGGTGATGCCCGCCGTGGCCACCAGGTCGAGGCCGTCCACCGCGGTCTTCGTGCCGTACCGCTTCACCAGGGCCTGGACCTGGACCACGGGCTCGCTTCGCATGAGGAGCAAGTCTAGGGACGTCCGCGCGGCCGGGAACCGCCGGGGGCGACATCCGCGTAGAGGTCCCGTGGCCGGTGCAGCGGCAGCCACCGCTCCGCGTACGCCACCGCGTCGGCCACCGGGAAGAGCCGAGCCCCGGCCGCGCCCACGGTGCCCCGTACGACGGGACGGTCCCGTTCGAAGTCGGCTCCCAGCTCCTCGAACAGCTCTGAGGTGATCGACACCTCCCGCACTTTCTCCCAGCCCCTCGGGGACGGCCGTCCGACCTCCACGACGGGCGAGGGGATGCGGTATTCGGCCAGGTGGAAGCTGGTGCAGGTGCCGTAGCCCGCGCCGAGGAGCAGGACGCGCGCACCGCTCGCCTCCAGGCGGGCCAGCGGGCTCCGCTCGCCGAGCCGGCAGTCGGGCGCGTGCCCGTCCACGATCGCCGCCGCGCGCGGGCCGAGCGCCGCGAAGGAGGTCTCCGGGTGCGCGCTGCGCAGGGCGCCGGGCCAGTTGCGGACGGTCTCGGGTATCACGCCGACCCCGCGGGAGGGCGTCACTCGGGGGTCGTAGGCGGGCATGGTCGCCCGAATGGTCGCCCACCACTCCTCGGGAACCGGCGGGCGGCTCCACAGAGCCGGGTCGGAGAGGTCGCCGGACTGCGTCGGGACCACCAGGGTGCCGTGCGGACCGAGGGCGTCGAGCAAGCCTTGTACGACGGCCACGGGGCCGCCGTTGACCCATCCGAGAGCACTGAGCGAGGAGTGCGCGAGAAGCGTTTCTCCCGGTCGTACGCCCAGGGCGCGCAGGTCCCCGGCGAGGGTGTCCCGAGTTACGAGTGGGCCGGTCGGAGGGGGTGTCGGCATGGTTCGGCAGTCTCCCCGAGAGACGGTCCGTACACCAGCGAATTGATCGATCAAAGATCGTTCGCCCAGGTCACATTAGGTATACCTAAGTGATGCAGCGCACCGGCCGCCCGGAGGGGGGCGGCTTGTCAGGCCCTGAGGAATTACGCAACAATGGTGTTGTGAAAAACGTTGGCGAGGCTCGGGAGACCCCCACGGGGGCCCCGCAGGAGGAACTCGCGACCGGTGAGCGCTCGACGCGCAACCGGATCGCGCGGTCCATCCTGGACCACGGCCCGTCGACCGTCGCCGACCTGGCGGGCCGGCTGGGGCTGACCCAGGCCGCCGTACGCCGTCATCTCGACGCGCTGGCCGCCGACGACGTCGTGGAAGCACGTGAGCAGCGGGTCTACGGAGCGCGTACGCGCGGACGTCCCGCCAAGGTGTTCGCCCTGACCGACTGCGGCCGGGACGCCTTCGACCAGTCCTACGACAAGCTCGCCGAGGACGCCCTGCGCTGGATCGCCGAGCGCGAGGGCGGCGACGAGGCGATCCTCTCCTTCGCCCGCGCCCGGATCGCCGCGCAGGCCGGGGCGTACCGCGAGGCCATCGAGGCCGCGACCCCCGAGGAACGCACGGAAGCGCTGGCCAAGGCACTGAGTGCCGACGGGTACGCTGCCACGGCGCGCAGCGCACCGGTCGGCGAGCAGCTCTGCCAGCACCACTGCCCGGTCGCGCATGTCGCCGAGCGCTTCCCGCAGCTGTGCGAGGCGGAGACGGAGTTCTTCTCCCAGCTGCTCGGCACGCATGTCCAGCGACTGGCCACCATCGCCCATGGCGACGGGGTGTGCACGACGTTCATCCCCAAGATTTCGCAAACCACTCATAACGCATCTGCAAGCACGGCCGGGAGGAACCCCGCATGACGCTCCCCACGGAGACTGCCCACCCCGAACTCGATGGCCTGGGCAAGTACGAATACGGCTGGGCCGACTCCGACACGGCCGGTGCCTCTGCCAAGCGCGGCATCAACGAGGACGTCGTCCGCGACATCTCCTCGAAGAAGAACGAGCCCGAGTGGATGACCAAGCTCCGCCTCAAGGGCCTGCGCCTCTTCGAGAAGAAGCCCATGCCCAACTGGGGTTCCGACCTGTCGGGCATCGACTTCGACAACATCAAGTACTTCGTGCGCTCCACGGAGAAGCAGGCGGAGTCCTGGGAGGACCTGCCCGAGGACATCAAGAACACGTACGACAAGCTCGGCATCCCGGAGGCGGAGAAGCAGCGCCTCGTCGCCGGTGTCGCGGCCCAGTACGAGTCCGAGGTCGTCTACCACCAGATCAACGAAGAGCTCGAGGCGCAGGGTGTCATCTTCATGGACACCGACACGGCGCTCAAGGAGCACCCGGAGCTCTTCAAGGAGTACTTCGGCACCGTCATCCCGGTGGGTGACAACAAGTTCGCGTCGCTGAACTCCGCGGTGTGGTCCGGCGGCTCGTTCATCTACGTGCCGAAGGGCGTGCACGTCGAGATTCCGCTCCAGGCCTACTTCCGTATCAACACGGAGAACATGGGTCAGTTCGAGCGGACCCTGATCATCGTCGACGAGGGTGCCTACGTGCACTACGTCGAGGGCTGTACGGCGCCGATCTACTCCTCGGACTCCCTGCACTCCGCGGTGGTCGAGATCATCGTGAAGAAGGGCGGCCGCTGCCGCTACACGACCATCCAGAACTGGTCGAACAACGTCTACAACCTGGTCACCAAGCGCGCCGTGGCGTACGAGGGCGCGACCATGGAGTGGATCGACGGCAACATCGGCTCCAAGGTCACCATGAAGTACCCGGCCGTCTACCTGATGGGCGAGCACGCCAAGGGCGAGACCCTGTCCATCGCCTTCGCGGGCGAGGGGCAGCACCAGGACGCCGGCTCCAAGATGGTCCACATGGCGCCGAACACCTCCTCGAACATCGTGTCGAAGTCCGTGGCGCGCGGTGGCGGCCGTACGTCCTACCGCGGTCTCGTCGAGATCGGCGAGGGCGCCCACGGCTCGAAGTCGAACGTGCTCTGCGACGCGCTGCTCGTCGACACCATCTCCCGCTCCGACACGTACCCGTACGTGGACGTCCGCGAGGACGACGTGTCCATGGGCCACGAGGCGACCGTCTCCAAGGTCTCCGACGACCAGCTCTTCTACCTGATGAGCCGCGGTCTGACCGAGTTCGAGGCGATGGCGATGATCGTGCGCGGCTTCGTCGAGCCGATCGCCAAGGAACTGCCCATGGAGTACGCCCTTGAGCTCAACCGGCTGATCGAGCTCCAGATGGAAGGCTCGGTCGGCTAAGCGCCGGCCGCCGTATCCATCAAGCCACTCACGCAAGAAAGCGAGCAGACCGACAGCCATGGCTGAGGCTCTTAACATCCCGGTGGGCAGCACGACCGCCGGCCAGATCGCGGTGGCCGCCGAGTCGACCGTCGCCACGCGCATGAGCGCGCCCCCCTCCTTCGACGTGGCGGACTTCCCGGTCCCCCACGGCCGCGAGGAGGAGTGGCGGTTCACCCCGCTGGAGCGCCTGCGCGGGCTGCACGACGGCACCGCCGTCGCGACCGGCGAAGGTGTACGGATCGACGTAGAGGCCCCCGAGGGCGTCACCGTCGAGACCGTCACCCGCGACGACGCGCGGATCGGCAAGGCCGGCACCCCGGTGGACCGCGTCGCCGCCCAGGCGTACTCGGCGTTCGAGAAGGCCGGTGTCATCACCGTCCCCAAGGAGACGGTGCTCACCGAGCCCGTCCGGATCGCCGTGCACGGCCAGGGCGGGGTCGCCTACGGCCACCAGGTCATCGAACTGGGAGCCTTCGCCGAGGCCGTCGTCGTCATCGACCACACCGGTGACGCGGTGCTCGCCGCCAACGTCGACTACGTCCTCGGCGACGGCGCCAAGCTGACCGTCGTCTCCGTCCAGGACTGGGACGACAAGGCGGTCCACGTCGGCCAGCACAACGCGCTGATCGGCCGCGACGCCACCTTCAAGTCGTTCGTGGTCACCTTCGGCGGCGACCTCGTACGCCTCCACCCGCGCGTCACCTACGCGGGCACCGGCGGCGAGGCCGAGCTCTTCGGCCTGTACTTCACCGACGCCGGCCAGCACCAGGAGCACCGCCTCCTGGTCGACCACAACACCCCGCACTGCAAGTCCAACGTCGCCTACAAGGGCGCGCTCCAGGGCGAGGGCGCGCACGCGGTCTGGATCGGCGACGTCCTCATCGAGGCCAAGGCCGAGGGCACGGACACCTACGAGATGAACCGCAACCTGGTTCTGACCGACGGCGCCCGCGTCGACTCCGTGCCGAACCTGGAGATCGAGACCGGTGAGATCGTCGGCGCCGGCCACGCCTCCGCGACCGGCCGTTTCGACGACGAGCAGCTCTTCTACCTGATGGCCCGCGGCATCCCGGCCGACGAGGCCCGCCGTCTGGTGGTCCGCGGCTTCTTCGCCGAACTGGTCCAGCAGATCGGCGTCGACGACATCGAAGAACGCCTTCTCGTGAAGATCGACGAGGAGCTGGAGGCGTCGCTCTGATGCCCGGCACCTTCGTGCGCGTCTGTGGGCTGAGCGAGCTGGAGGAGGACACCCCGAAGCGGGTGGAACTCGACGGCACGCCGGTCTCGGTCGTGAAGACCGAGGGGGAGGTGTTCGCGATCAACGACATCTGCTCGCACGCGAACGTCTCGCTCTCCGAGGGCGAGGTGGAGGACTGTCAGATCGAGTGCTGGCTGCACGGCTCCGCGTTCGACCTCCGCACCGGCAAGCCGTCCGGCCTTCCCGCGACGCGCCCCGTCCCCGTTTACCCCGTAAAGATCGAAGGGGACGACGTGCTCGTCTCCCTCAACCAGGAGTCCTGAGGAACCCATGGCAACGCTTGAAATCCACGACCTGCACGTCACCGTCGAGGCCGACAACGCCACGAAGGAGATCCTCAAGGGCGTCGACCTGACCGTGAAGCAGGGCGAGACGCACGCCATCATGGGCCCCAACGGCTCGGGCAAGTCGACCCTCGCCTACTCGCTCGCGGGCCACCCGAAGTACACGATCACCAGCGGCACCGTCACCCTCGACGGCGAGGACGTCCTGGAGATGTCCGTCGACGAGCGCGCCCGCGCGGGCCTGTTCCTGGCGATGCAGTACCCGGTCGAGATCCCCGGCGTCTCGGTCTCCAACTTCCTGCGCACCTCCGCCACCGCCGTCCGCGGCGAGGCACCCAAGCTGCGTACGTGGGTGAAGGAGGTCAAGGAGACCATGGCGCGCCTCTCCATGGACCCGGCCTTCGCCGAGCGCAACGTCAACGAGGGCTTCTCCGGCGGTGAGAAGAAGCGCCACGAGATCCTTCAGCTGGAGCTGCTCAAGCCGAAGATCGCGATCCTCGACGAGACCGACTCCGGCCTGGACGTCGACGCCCTGCGCGTCGTCTCCGAGGGCGTCAACCGCGTCCGCGAGACCGGTGAGGTGGGCACCCTGCTCATCACCCACTACACGCGCATCCTGCGCTACATCAAGCCCGACTTCGTGCACGTCTTCTCCGGCGGCCGCATCGTCGAGTCCGGCGGCGCCGAGCTCGCCGACAAGCTGGAGAACGAGGGCTACGAGTCGTACGCAGTCGACGTGAAGGGTGGCGTATCCGCGTGACGCAGCTGCCGGGCCTCCTCGACACCGAGGCGATCCGCAAGGACTTCCCCATCCTGGACCGTCAGGTCCACGACGGCAAGAAGCTGGTGTACCTGGACAACGCGGCGACCTCGCAGAAGCCGCGCCAGGTCCTGGACGCCCTGAACGAGTACTACGAGCGCTACAACGCCAACGTCCACCGCGGTGTGCATGTGCTCGCCGAGGAGGCCACGGCGCTGTACGAGGGCGCGCGCGACAAGGTCGCCGCGTTCATCAACGCGCCGAGCCGCGACGAGGTGATCTTCACCAAGAACGCCTCCGAGTCGCTCAACCTCGTGGCCAACATGCTGGGCTGGGCCGACGAGCCCTACCGCGTCGACCACGAGACCGAGATCGTCATCACGGAGATGGAGCACCACTCCAACATCGTCCCGTGGCAGCTGCTGTCGCAGCGCACCGGCGCGAAGCTGAAGTGGTTCGGCCTCACCGACGACGGCCGCCTCGACCTGTCGAACATCGACGAGATCATCACGGAGAAGACGAAGATCGTCTCCTTCGTGCTGGTGTCGAACATCCTGGGCACCGTGAACCCGGTCGAGGCGATAGTGCGCCGCGCCCAGGAGGTCGGCGCCCTGGTCCTGATCGACGCCTCGCAGGCCGCGCCGCACATGCCGCTCGACGTCCAGGCCCTCCAGGCCGACTTCGTGGCCTTCACCGGTCACAAGATGTGCGGTCCGACGGGCATCGGCATCCTCTGGGGCCGCCAGGAACTCCTGGAGGACCTTCCGCCGTTCCTCGGCGGCGGCGAGATGATCGAGACCGTGTCGATGCACTCGTCGACGTACGCGCCGGCGCCGCACAAGTTCGAGGCGGGCACCCCGCCGATCGCGCAGGCGGTCGGTCTGGGCGCGGCGATCGACTATCTCTCCGGCATCGGCATGGACAAGATCCTCGCCCACGAGCACGCGCTCACCGAGTACGCGGTGAAGCGGCTCGCGGAGGTCCCCGACCTCCGGATCATCGGCCCCACCACGGCCGAGGACCGCGGCGCGGCGATCTCGTTCACGCTCGGCGACATCCACCCGCACGACGTGGGCCAGGTTCTCGACGAGCAGGGCATCGCGGTCCGGGTCGGTCACCACTGCGCCCGTCCGGTCTGCCTGCGGTACGGAATTCCTGCGACCACGCGGGCGTCGTTCTATCTGTACTCCACGCCGTCCGAGATCGACGCTCTGGTCGACGGCCTGGAGCACGTACGGAACTTCTTCGGCTGAGGGGCTGGCTGGGAACGTGAAGCTGGATTCGATGTACCAGGAAGTCATCCTGGACCACTACAAGCACCCGCACGGGCGCGGTCTCCGGGACGGCGACGCCGAGGTGCACCACGTCAATCCCACGTGCGGTGACGAGATCACCCTGCGCGTGAAGTACGACGGCGAGCGGATCGAGGACATCTCGTACGAGGGCCAGGGCTGCTCGATCAGCCAGGCCTCCGCCTCCGTACTGAACGACCTGCTGGTCGGCAAGGACGTGTCCGACGCGCAGAAGATCCAGGAGACCTTCCTGGAACTGATGCAGTCCAAGGGCCGTATCGAGCCCGACGACGCGATGGAGGAGGTGCTGGAGGACGCGGTCGCGTTCGCCGGCGTCTCCAAGTACCCGGCCCGGGTCAAGTGCGCCCTCCTCAGCTGGATGGCGTGGAAGGACGCGACGGCCCAGGCTCTGGGCGACAGCGCCGAGAGGAAGACGGCATGAGCGAGAACACTGTGACATCGGACGAGACCGCTGTGACGTCGGACGAGACCGCTGTGACGTCGGACGAGTCCGTCGTGGCGGCGGGCGAGACCGCTGTGACGTCCGGCGAGACCGCCGTCGCGTCGGGCGAGAGCCTGACGACGAAGCCGGCGTCGGAGGAAGAGGTCCGCGAGGCGCTCTACGACGTCGTCGACCCCGAGCTGGGCATCGACGTCGTCAACCTCGGCCTCATCTACGGCATCCACATCGACGACGCGAACATCGCGACGATCGACATGACCCTGACGTCCGCGGCCTGTCCGCTCACCGACGTCATCGAGGACCAGGCCAAGTCCGCCACGGACGGCCTCGTCAACGAGCTGCGCATCAACTGGGTCTGGATGCCGCCGTGGGGCCCGGACAAGATCACGGACGACGGCCGCGAGCAGCTTCGCGCGCTCGGCTTCAACGTCTGAGCCTTCGGCACTTCGGTACTTCGGCAGGCCTTGGCGCGGGGCGGCACCTTCGGGTGCCGCCCCGTCGCGTTTTCCCCGGGGATGCCCGGAACTCAGACCAAGCCCCGCACAAGGCGGAACGCCGAGTCCGCCCGGTAGAGCCTGCCGCGCTCGTTCCGCCCCAGGCGGAGCTGGAAGTCGCGGTGGCGCAGGAAGCGGCCCGGGTAGTTGACCGACTCCAGCATGACGGCGCCGGAGTAGGAGGACGCGCGGGGGCAGAAGGTGGCGTCCTTCCGGAAGAGGTCGGAGCCGTCGTAGCGGTCGGCGCGCAGGACGAAGTCGCGGTGGCGCAGGTAGGAGCCGTCGGCGGTGGCGAAGGAGTAGCAGGAGGACTTGGCCAGTCCTTGGACCACCTTGAAGCTGGCGGTGCGCCGGGTCGCGGCCGGGCTGCCCGGACCCACCGGGTCGAGCCGGACCTGTCCGCCGCTCAGGTGCCAGAAGCGGTCGGGATAGTTGACCGCCTGGACCGACTTCCACACAGAGGCCGGCCGCTGCGAGGAAGCGGTGCCGGACCCGGCGGTTGTCGACGCTCCGGGGTGGGGCCGGTTTCCGGAACCCTGGTCCGACGGTCCGGGCGACACGGAATCCCGCGACGGGGAGTCAGCTGACGCTGAACCAGCTGACGCGGAATCGGGTGAGGCCGGGAGTGAAGTCCCCGGTGACGCCAGGGCGTTCTTCCCGGCCGGGGCCGTGGTCACTCCGGCGGGGGCGCCGAGAAGGAAGGGATTCGCCGTGTCGGCCGTGGTCCTGTTGTCCGCCCGATTCTGTGATGGATCGTCAGAATGGTTCGCCTGTACGGCAATCACGGCCACGACGGCGATGGTCGCGGCCACCGCGAGGCCGCCTGCCAGCCAGAGCCGCCGCGTCCCGGGCAGCCGGCCCTCGTCACCCTGCCCGACCGCCTCCCAGGGCGCCGGGGACACGGGGACGAGGTCGGTCGACACCGGGTAGGGCGTGCCGTGCGGGGTGGGGCGCCAGGGAACGATCTCCCTGGAGAGGGCGGGCCCGTCGGGACCGTCGGCCCCGGATCCGGGCGTCACTTCTGGCATACGCGTTCCTAAGCGGGAGGGCGAGCGCGCGAGGGGGCGAAACGAGGGGGTGAAGCGAGGGGGTGAAGCGAGGGGGTGAAGCGAGGGGGTGAAGCGAGGGGGTGAAGCGAGGAGTGGAGGGTGTGGCACACGGAGCGGACGGTCATGGAGACCCGGTGTGCGACTGGTGAAACAGTAGTGGAACAGGTGACTTCTGAGCAGGTGTTTCCCGCTGCGATACCAGGAATCGTGTGCAGCGTTTTCGGGCAATCGCTGACAGAGGTACGGGAGTTGGGCGGTGCTGGTGCTGGTGCTGGTGCTGGTGCTGGTGCTGGTGCGGGTGCCGGGTGGCGGGTGGCGGGTGCCGGGTGGCGGGTGCCGGGTGCCGAGGTGCGGGTGTCGAGGTGCGGGTGTCGAGTGCCCGGTGTGGTGTGGTGAGGGCCCGTGGCGGTGGCGGGCCTCCTCGCGCCGGGGGAGACTGCCGTTCATGGCTGTCTCCTTCCACCACCTCGTCGTCGACGCCCACGACCTGCCCGCGCTGGCCCGCTTCTGGTGTCAAGTCCTCGACTGGCGGGTGCTGTTCGAGGCCGAGGACGAGATCGTCATCGGCTCCGACGCGCACGCGCTGCCCGGACTCTGCTTCGTGCCGGTCGCCGAACGCAAGACCGTCAAGAACCGGCTCCACATCGATCTCACGCCGGACGACCAGGCCGCCGAGGTCGAGCGGATCCTCACCCTCGGTGCGCGCCGGGCCGACGTGGGGCAGGGCGAGGACGTCAGCTGGGTCGTCCTCGCCGATCCGGAGGGCAACGAGTTCTGCGTCCTGCGCCCGAAGAAGTCGCTGGTGGACTGATCGGGGCGGGCCGGGGTCGCCCGGCTCCTACGGCCCGCCGGGCGACCCCGGAGCGGATCACGCGTGGTGCCCGAGGGATGTGCGGGATCGCCTGCGCGTGGGCGCACCATCGATACGTACGCCCGTACGCATCGCGTAGCTCCCGTGTGTACAGTCGTACGCATGGGATACGTACTGCTCGCCGGGGCTATCGCGGCGGAGGTCGGCGCGACCACCGCGATGAAGTACACACAGGGCTTCAGCAGGCTGTGGCCATCCGTGCTGACCGTCCTCGGATACGTCGTCGCCTTCGCGCTGCTCGCGCAGACACTGAAGACCGTCTCGGTCGGCACGGCCTACGCGATCTGGGCCGGCGTCGGCACGGCCGCCATCGCGGCGATCGGGATGCTGTTCCTGGGCGAGGGGCTGACGGCCGCGAAAGCCGCCGGGATCGCCCTGATCATCGGTGGGGTCGTGCTGCTGAACCTGGGCGGGGCGCACTGATGGCCGCGCCCGGCACGGCGGACGGCGGCTCGTGATGGCGCGCCGGTACGACCCCGAGCGGCGGCAGCGGATCATCGAAGCGGCGATCCGTGTCGTCGGCGCCAAGGGCATCGCCGGGCTCAGTCACCGCTCCGTCGCCGCCGAGGCCGATGTGCCGCTCGGCTCCACGACGTACCACTTCAAGACCCTCGACGAACTCATGGTCGCCGCCCTGCGCCAGGCGAACGAGGGCTTCGCCAAGGTGCTCGCCGCGCGCGGCACCCTGGAGGACACCCGGGCCGACCTGGCCGCCGAACTCGCCGGACTGATCGGCGAATGGCTCGCCGGGGATCGTACGGGTGTGGAGCTGGAGTACGAGCTCTATCTCGCCGCCCTCCGCAGACCCGCCCTGCGCCCGGTCGCCGCCGAGTGGATCGACAGCCTCGTCGAGCCGCTGGCCCGCCGCACGGATCCGGTAACCGCGCGGGCGCTCGTCGCCCTGCTGGACGGGATCTGTCTCCAGGTGCTGCTGACGGGGACGTCGTACGACGAGGGGTACGCGCGGGAGGTGCTGGCGCGGATCCTGCCGCACGGCGACCCCACCGGAGGCCGGCCGGGACGGTGACCGGAGCCGGCCGGCCTCCGGTGACCGGAGCCGGCTGGGACGGTGACCGGAGCCGGCTGGGACGGTGACCGGAGCCGGCTGGGACGGTGACCGGAGCCGGCTGGGACGGTGACCGGAGCCGACTGGGACGGTGACCGGAGCCGACTGGGACGGTGACCGGGTGGGGCTCGGGGCGAGCCGGGGAAGGCCGGAGGCGGTGACCGGGTGGTGTGGCCCGGGGTGGTGCCCGGAGGCGGTGGCCGGGTGTCGCCCGGGGTGGTGCCCGGAGCGGGCCGGAGGCGGCGCACGGAGGCGGTCCGGGGCGGGCCGGAGGCGGCGCACGGAGGAGGCTGGAGGCGGTCCTGGGGTGGGCCCAGGGCGGGCCGGAGGTGGTGATCGGAGGCGGTCCGGGGCGGTCCGGGATGGTGCCCGGAGGAGGCCGGGTGGTGCCCGGAGCGGGCCGGAGGTGGTGACCGGAGGCGGGCCTGGGTGGTGACCGGAGTTGGTCCGGGCGCCCGGTGGCCGAGACGCCCCGCGCACCGGTTCGCTCGGGCGGCCCCCGCCAAGTTAGGTTTCACCCATGACCGACACGACTGCTTCTCGTACCACCGGCGCCGTCGCCGCCGGGCTCGCCACCCTTACCGCCGACGGCACCGTTCTCGACACCTGGTTCCCCGCGCCCGAACTCTCCGCCGAGCCCGGCCCGGCCGGCACCGAGCGGCTGTCCGCCGAGCGGGCCGTCGAACTGCTCGGCGAGGGAGCCGCGCAGGCCATCGGCCCGGACGCCCGCCGGGGCGTCGAGGTGGTCGCGGTCCGTACGGTCATCGCGTCGCTGGACGACAAGCCGCTCGACGCGCACGACGCGTACCTGCGCCTGCACCTCCTCTCGCACCGACTGGTGAAGCCGCACGGCCAGAACCTGGACGGCGTGTTCGGCCTGCTCGCCAACGTCGCCTGGACCTCGCTCGGCCCGGTCGCCGTCGACGACATCGAGAAGGTCCGGCTGAACGCGCGCGCAGCCGGCCTGCACCTCCAGGTGACCTCCATCGACAAGTTCCCGCGCATGACGGACTACGTCGCGCCCAAGGGCGTCCGTATCGCCGACGCCGACCGGGTCCGTCTCGGCGCGCACCTCGCCGAGGGCACGACCGTCATGCACGAGGGTTTCGTGAACTTCAACGCGGGCACGCTCGGCACCTCCATGGTCGAGGGCCGCATCTCCGCCGGTGTCGTCGTCGGCAACGGTTCGGACATCGGCGGCGGCGCGTCCACCATGGGCACCCTCTCGGGTGGCGGCAACGTCCGTATCACCATCGGCGAGCGCTGCCTCGTCGGCGCGGAGGCGGGCGTCGGCATCGCCCTCGGCGACGAGTGCGTGGTCGAGGCCGGGCTGTACGTCACGGCCGGCACGCGCGTGACGATGCCCGACGGCGACATCGTCAAGGCCCGCGAGCTGTCCGGGGCTTCGAACATCCTCTTCCGCCGCAACTCGGTCACCGGAACCGTCGAGGCCCGCCCGAACAACGCGGTGTGGGGCGGCCTGAACGAGATCCTGCACAGCCACAACTGATCATCGGCGGCCGGGAGTCGCGGCCGCCTGCTTGATCGCCGCTCCGGACTTCCGCCGATCTGTGGGCGGTTGCCGGAATCGGTCATCGTCGAGCGCCCTTCCACGGTCCATGGACGGCCGGGGAGGGCGCTCGTGCGTGAGCACGCCGCCGTTGATGTCGGGGATCCTCCGACGTGACGGGTTCGCCGCTGGTGAACGCCGATCGTCCGCGGGACCCGTCCGCATATTCTCCGGACATGGTTGATCAACTCTCGGTCGACGTCGGCGGGGTCAGGCTGGCCTATCAGTCATCGGGTCCGCCGGATGCTCCGCCGCTCGTTCTGCTGCACGCGTTGGGCGAGGACGCCGCCGACTGGGCGGCGGTCTTGCCCGCCCTCGCCCGGAGTCGACGGGCGTACGCCCTCGATCTTCGCGGTCATGGCCGAAGCGACTGGCCGGGGGACTACTCGCTCGAACTCATGCGGGCCGATGTGCTCCGGTTCCTGGACGCACTGGGACTCGGCCCAGTGGATCTGATCGGGCACTCCATGGGCGGGATCGTGGCCTACCTGCTCGCGGAGGACCAGCCGCAGCGCGTGAGCCGGCTCGTCCTGGAGGACGTTCCCCTCCCACGTCCCCGGGAGCGGACCACCCCGACCAGGCCGGACGGCGTCCTGACCTTCGACTGGGAGATGGTGCGGGCCGTCCGGCGGCAGATCGATGCGCCCGACCCCAGGTGGCTGGAGCGACTCGGCCGGATCACCGCCAGGACCCTCGTGCTGGCGGGAGGCCCACGCAGTCATGTTCCCCAGGACGGCCTCGCCGAGCTGGCCCGCCGCATCCCCGGCGCCGAGGTGGTCACCATCCCGGTCGGACACCTGATCCACCACTCGGCGCCGGAGGCGTTCACCGAGGCGGTTTCGGCGTTCCTGGAGGAGGGCGTCCGTCCTGCCCGCCGGCCATGAGGCGTGACCTTGTGGATCGACGGGACCGAGACCGGGTCCGCCGCCCGAAGGCCCACCGGCCGGGCCGCCGCGTGTTCGCCCCGGCAGGAGGAAGCGGAAGACCATGACCTTCTGAGAGCACGGGGGTTCGCCGCTCCAGGACGTTCTGGAGGACGGTCGCCCTACGTGCCCAGGCTCGTGGCGAACTTCCTCAGGGCCTCGAAGTCGGTCTCACCCAGGCCGAGTCGGGGGTTCACGTGCCGCAGGAGTGCGGGCGCGGGATGGCGGGCGGCGACGAACGTCTCGTCGGCCGGGCTCTGTTCGTCGTCCACCCAGGCGAAGGGGCGGCCCTCGGCGTGGGCCACGATGCGTTCCGTCTTCCAGTGGACCCCGTCGGGGCGTTCGGCGAAGAGGGCGCCGGTGAAGTCGACGTAGGGGAGTGCCGGCAGACCGATCACGGGCGCGATCCAGCGGTTGGCGGCGTCCATCCACGTCGTGGCCCAGCACAGCTCGTAGCCGAGACCGAGGAGGGCGCGGCCGTGGTCGGGGTGGAGCCAGACGCGCAGCGGCCGACCGGGCTCCAGGGCCACCCGGATCGTCGTGTACCCCGCGGGCCGACGCTCCTTCTGGGCCGCGAACGGATTGAGCGGACCGTCGACGTCGAGGAACAGCAGCGGCAAGGAGGAGTCCGTCGGCCTTGCCCGGTTCGCGTCGCGCACCTGGTCACCGTACGGCAGCGGCAGCCGCGAGAACCGCGGAGTTTTCCCGCGGCGCAGGCATAGCACCGGGCGGCCACACACGTCACAGCAGGTACAGGGCGGGACACGAGGCCCGTCGAAAAAGAGAAGGTGACGATGGATGCCGAAGGGCTCGAAAGCTTCAGACAGTTCGTGGCCGGTAGGTCCGCAGCCCTCCTGAGGACCGCCGTGCTGCTCAGCGGCGGTGACCGGCACGCGGGAGAGGACCTGTTGCAGGGCGCCCTGGCCAAGGCCGCCGGTCGCTGGCACCGCATCGACGAACCCGAGGCGTACGTAAGGCAGATTCTCTACCGTCAGCAGATCAGCCGCTGGCGACTGAAGTGGCGGCGACGCGAGGTCAGCGTCGCTCATCCGCCCGAGACCGGCCCGCCGGGCACCGACACGGCGGCCGCCGCCGACCTGCGCCTGGTGATGCGCGAGGCACTGTCCCGGCTCACCGCGCGCCAGCGCACCGTCCTTGTGCTGCGCTACTTCGAGGACCTGCCGGAGGCCGACGTGGCCCGGCTGCTGGGCTGCTCCGTGGGCACCGTGCGGTCCACCACCCACCGTTCCCTGGCCCGGCTGCGCGCCCTCGCGCCCGAACTCGTCGCGCTCGCCCCCGTCGCCGGTGAACGGCCGTCGTCCCGTGACTACTCGCCCGTGGAGGTACGGCCGTGAACATCGAGGAACTGATGAGCGAGGCGCTGCGGGAGCAGGCCGCCGAACAGCCGCCACCAGGCCCCGGCCTCGCCGACCGGGCCCTGACCGTGCGCAGGCGCCGCCGGACCCGGCGCATCGCGTCCGTCGCGGTCGCCGTCGCGGCGGCGATCACCGCCGTGATCGGGGTGCCGCGGCTGGAGTCCGGTGGACACGACGTACGGCCCTTGGGACGGGTGGACCCCAAACCGAAGGCGCCGAAGGCCCCGACGGCCGCGCACCCGGCGCAGTCGCCGGTGCGCTCGCTGGTCGCGGCCGGGCACATCGCGATGGCCGCGTACTACACCCGGAAGACCGACTGGCGGACCGCCCACAAGGGCGTCAGGACGCGCACCTACTGGCTGCTCGACCCGAAGTCCGGCCACTACGAGAAGGACACCCGGTGGTCGTGGGTCGCGGTGGCCCCCGGCCTGCGGACCGCCGCCGTACTGGAGCAGCACCTGCCCGTGCGCCGGATCGGCCTGCTCGACCTCGCGAGCGGCAAGGTCGAGCGGTGGATCCCGGTCGACCACCCGGTGGGCGGGCTGGAGTTCTCGCACGACGGCACGAAACTCGTCGCGACGACCTACGAGGAGAATCCCGACATCATGACCAGGACGGGCGCCGAGGGCATCCCCGTGCCGGTGATGTCCTCCCGCACCGGCTTCTACGTCTTCGACGTGGCGTCGGGGAAGGGTCCGTGGGCCGCGGTGGGGGTGAAACGGGACAAACAGGGCCACGAGATCAACCTGCGCCAGGACTTCGAGTTCTGCCGTGACGGGAGGACCATCACGGGCAGGCAGTCGGGCGCGCCCACCGATCGCTTCTACGACGCGTCCGGCCGAGAGGTGAGCGTGCCCGACGCGGAGCGGTACCGCACCTGGTTCGTCACGGCGGGCCTGTCGCCCGACGGCACCCGGCTCGCCGGGGAGTTCGCGGGCGAGAAGTGGTACACGTCCTCGTGGATCCTCGACCCGCGTACCGGCAAGCACCTGTCCGAGGTCCACGGCCAGCAGCTGCTCGCCTGGGCCGACGACAAATCCCTGATCGCCTGGGACATCGCCAAGGGCGACAAGAACGAGTTCCACAATCGGCTGGTGCTGGTCACCATCGGCAGCGACAAGGAGGTGCCGCTCAGCGGCTTCCTCCGGGGCACCGACGGCTCGGCGGGGCGCTGGGAGCCCGTCTTCGCTGAGCGCTGAGCGCTGAACCTCCCTCGCCCGCTGCTCGCTAGACCACGGCGAACTCGTCCGTGACCTCGGCGAGCACCGCCCGCAGTCCGTCGGCCGTCTCCCGGCCGGCGGGCCGCAGCGGTGCCCGGACCGGCCCCGCCGGCAGCCCGAGCTCGGCCAGCAGCGCCTTCGCGGTGACCGTGCCCGGCAGTCCCGCCCCCGTCGTCGCCTCGATCAGCGGCAGGGCCCGCCGCATCAGGCGGGCCGCCCCCGCCGTGTCGCCGCCGTCGAACGCGTCGAGCACGGCCCGCATCAGGCCCGGCGTGACGTTCGCCACCGTGCTGACGTACCCGGCGCCGCCCACCGCGTACAGGGCGAGCGCGTGCTCGTCGCAGCCCGCGTAGTACGCCAACTCCGTTCGGGCCAGCACCCTTTGTGTGCCGAGCAGGTCGTACGCGCAGTCCTTCACGGCCACGATCCGGGGGTGCGCGGCGAGCCGGATCATCGTGTCGGGTTCGATGCGGGTGCCGGTGCGGGCGGGGATGTCGTAGAGCATGAGCGGCAGTTCGGACGCGTCCGCGACCTCGGTGAAGTGTTCCTCCAGCGCGTCCTGCGGCGGCCTCGAGTAGTACGGGGTGACGACGAGTACGCCGTCCGCGCCCGCCTCCCCGGCCGCCAGAGCGAGATCGACCGTGTGCCGGGTGTCGGACGAGCCGACGCCCGTGACCAGGCGGGCCCGGTCGCCGACCGCCTCGCGGACCGCGCGTACCAGCGCGGACTTCTCCGCGTCCGAGGTGGTCGGCGATTCGCCCGTGGTGCCGTTCAGCACCAGGCCGTCGCAGCCCTTGCGCACCAGGAGGTCGGCGAGGCGCCGGGCGCCGTCGAGGTCGAGCGCGCCCGCATCGGTGAACGGTGTGATCATCGCGCAGAGTGCCCGGCCGAAGGGTGCCGGGGGCCGGTCGGAGTTCGTCATACGAGCAGTCTCGGCGCGATGACCGTACAGCTCCACTTAAATCTTCTACGGCATATCGATAAGCACTGCTGAGACGTGCTGCCGGGCCCTGGGCCCGGGGCCCTGTGCACCGTTCCGCCCTTCATGGTCGGCGCCCGCATCTGCTTCGAGCGGGGTTTCCGCTATGCCCGTCGGCGGGTGCGCGGCGCCACCGTCGGCCCCCGTGGCTGCGGTGCCGTGCCCGCGGCGTCGGCCGACGCCGGCTGGGGGGCGCGTCCGGGCCGGCGCGCCAGCGGCCGCCTGCGCGGGATGCGTACGCGCTCGCACCGTGTGCCGCGCTGCGCGCCCGACGGGCAGCCCGTGTGCCATGGTCCTGACAGCGCGGCCCGGGAGCCCGGTCCCGGAGCCCGGTCCCGGAGCCCGGTTCTGGGAGCCCGGTCCCGGCGCCACGGTCCTGATGCCGCAGTGCCTGGCGTCACACCCGCTCGGCGGTGCCCCGCTCGGCCCTCTTGCGCGTCGGCACGATTCCCGTCTCCACCCTCTCCCGGGCCGCGCGCAGCGCCTGCAGACGTGGGGGCCACTTGCGGGTGTCGCGCGGTTCGACGTACGGCTCCTCGGTCGGGAGCCGGCCGCGGGTGATGGCGCGCTGGCGGGCGAGTTCCGCGTCGAACTCCAGGCCCAGGAGGATGGCCAGGTTCGTGAGCCAGAGCCACACGAGGAAGATGATGGCGCCCGCGAGCGTGCCGTACGTCTTGTTGTACGAGCCGTAGCCGGCAGCGTAGACGGCGAATCCCGCGGACGCGGTAAGCCAGATCGTGGTGGCGACGACGCTGCCCGGACTGAACCAACGGAAGCCGCGGCCGGAGACGTTGGGAGCCGCCCAGTACAGCAGCGCGATCATCAGCTCCACGAACACCAGCAGGACGGGCCACTTGACGATCGACCACGCCGCGATCGCCGCGTCGCCCAGCCCGATCGCGGTGCCGGCCCGTTCGGCCAGCGGCCCGGTGAACACCACGATGATCGCGCTCCCGGTGAGAAGCACCATCAGCGTGACGGTGAGCACCAGCCTCAACGGTGTGACCTTCCAGACCGGACGGCCCTCCGGCAGGTCGTACACCGCGTTGGACGCACGGATGAACGCGCCGACGTACCCGGACGCGGACCACAGTGCCGTGAGCAGTCCGACGATCGCCAGCACCCCGCCCGTACCGCCGCTGTCGCCCAGCTGCGCCACCGCGTCACGCAGGATCTCCCGTGCCGGGCCCGGCGCCAGACGTCCTACGTTGTCGAGGAGTCTGTCCGTGACGCGCTGTCCCATGACGCCCAGCAGGGACACCACCACCAGCAGCGCGGGGAACAGCGACAGCACGCCGTAGTAGGTCAACGCGGCCGCGCGGTCGGCGAGTTCGTCGTCCCGGAACTCCTTCGCCGTGCGCCACGCCACGGCCCCCCACGCTCGCACGGGCAGTCTGGCGGGATCACGGGTCCCGGCGGGCTCAGCCGTCACCCCGCCCGTGCCCGTGCCCGCGCTCGTTGCCGTGCTCGTGCCTGCACCTGTGCTTGTCCTGGTGCCGTCACGGGTGCCGTCACCGGTGACCGCGCCCGCGCCCGCGCCCGCGCTCGTGTCCGTGTCCGTGTCCGGAAGAGCTCGCTGCTTCGATTCCGGTCGCTTCTCGTCCATGACCGCCGTGTTGCCCGGATCGCGCCGCTGAAGCCCGCCTGGGCATCCCGGTCGCAGGGAACCCTGATCGAGGGGAACCCGGCCCCCGCGGAACCCCGGCCCCCGTGGAATCCGGCCTCCCTGGAATCCGGCCTCCCCGGAACCCCGGCCCACAGGCCGGCGCGACTCACCGACGACTGAAACCATCTGGACAAAAAAAGTTTTCGGTGGCACGGTGGAGTCATGTTGGACGTGACCGTGATCGAGGACGCCGAGGCCGCCGCCGTGTCGCTGGACCCCGTACGGGCCCGGTTGCTGGCCGAGCTGGCCGCCGGACCCGCGTCGGCCGCCATGCTGGCCGGCAAGGTCGGCCTCCCCAGGCAGAAGGTGAACTACCACCTCAAGACGCTGGAGCGGCACGGCCTGGTCGAGCTGGCGGGCGAGCGCCGCAAGGGCAACGTCACCGAACGGCTGATGCGCGCGACCGCGGCGTCGTACGTCATCTCGCCGCTCGCGCTGGCCGCCGTACAGCCCGATCCGGACCGCTTCCGGGACCAGCTGTCCGCCCGCTGGCTGCTCGCGCTCGGCGCCCGGCTCGTGCGGGACGTCGGCTCGTTGATCACCGGCGCCGCGAAGGCCCGTAAGCGACTGGCGACGTACGCGCTCGACGGCGAGGTGACCTTCGCGTCGGCCGCCGACCGGGCCGCGTTCATCGAGGAGCTGACGGCCGGGGTCGGTGCGCTCATCCGCAAGTACCACGACGGCGACGCGGAGGACGGGCGCCCGCACCGGATCGTCGTCGCCGTCCACCCCACGGTCAAACCGGAAGTCGCGGCCGGACCCGAAGCCGTGGCGGAAGCAGAAACCGCAACCGGATCCGGAGCCGCAACCGGATCCGGAGCCGCAACCGGCATCGAAGCCGCGGCTGGAATCGAAGCCGCGACCGGATCCGAGACCGCGGCCGGAACCGAGGCCGTGGAAGCTCCCGCGGGCCGCGAAGCCGCCCACTGATCACCAAGGAGTCGTCATCATGTCCAGGGAATTCGAGATCGCCCGCGAGTACGAGGTCGACGTGCCGCCCGGCCAGGTGTGGGACGCGATCACCAGCGGCAGCGGCGGCTGGCTCTGGCCCATGGAGTACGAGGCCAGGGAGGGCGGCGCCGGTCCCTTCGGCAGCACCATCACCGCCTGGGACCCGCCGCACCGGCTGACCGTGCGCAGTGAGGACGTGCCGTTCCCGACGCAGAGCCTCAACCAGATCGACCACACCATCGAATCCCGCGACGACGGCCGGCGTTCCTGGGCGCGGTATGTGCACAGCGGCATCTTCACCGACGACTGGGACAACCAGTACGACGGCGCCGACAAGCACACCGACTTCTATCTGCACACCCTGCGCGAGTACGTGACCCACTTCGCGGGCCGTCCGGTCGCCTTCGCGACCTTCGAGGGCCCCGGCGCGTCCACGGCCTCCGACGCCTTCGCCGCCGTCGGGCGGGCGCTCGGCCTCGCGGACGACACCGCCGAGGGCGCGCGGGTCCGGGCCGAGGGGCCCGGCGGCGAGGCCTTCGACGCCGTGCTCGACTACCGCGACCCGTACTTCATCGGGCTGCGCACCGACAACGCGCTCATCCGCTTCTTCGGGCGTGGCCGCTGGGGAGCGCCGGTCGGCATCAGCGTCCACGACTTCGCGCCCGGCGCCGACGCCAAGGCCGACGAGACCGCCTGGAAGGGCTGGCTCGACGGGGTCTTCACCGGCTGATTCGCACGCAGGGTCACGAGCCCGGTGCCATGGGGGTCTTCGCTAGCGGAGAGAGCCCGGCCCGGCGGGAGGCCCGCGCAGGCGAAGAGCCCGGCCCCCCGGACGAAAGGGCCGGGCTCTCGCGTACCTGAGCGACTACGGGCGGAACCGCAGCACCTGCGGGTCGTGGTCGCTGATCTGGTCGGAGAACTCCGAGTTGATGTGCACGCTGTCGTACTGCAGGTCGCAGCCCCGGCGGATCGAGGGGCTGACCAGGATCTGGTCGAGGACCTGGGCGTTGCCCTGGTAGTCGTACGTGTAACGCTCGCGCTTCGGCAGCGACTTGATCGCCGACCAGAGCTCGCCGTCGCCCTCCAGGATCTTGGCCGTCTCGGAGAACTCGAAGTCGTTCATGTCGCCGAGCGTGATGACGTCGGCGTTCTTCTGCGTCTTCAGGATCTGGTTGACGAAGGAGTTCACCGCCGTCGCCTGCAGATGACGCTGGGTCTCCGAGCTGCGCGACGGGGGCTGGTACTGCGCGGTCAGCCCCTGGTCGCCACCCTTGGAGTTGAGGTGGTTGGCGATCACGAAGACCGTGTGGCCGCGGAAGACGAACTCGCCCGCGAGCGGCTTGCGGCTGCTCGTCCAGGCCGTGTTGGCCGGGTCGACGCGGCCGGGGGACGCGGTGAGCTGCGCGTTGCCGTGCACCTTCGTGACACCGACGGCGGTCGTCGAGTCGCCGCCCGCGCGGTCGGTGAACGAGACCCGCTGGGGGTTGAAGAGGAAGACCTGGCGGATGTTGCCGCCGGGCTCGCCGCCGTCCTGGTCGTTGACGGGGTCGATGGAGCGCCAGTCGTACTTCGGGCCGCCCGCCGCGACGATCGCGTCGATCAGCTTGTTCACCGTCTGGTCGGCGGCGACCGTGCCGTCGTCCTTCGCGCCGTTGTTGTCCTGGATCTCCTCCAGGGACACGACGTCGGGCGACTGCAGGTTGTTCACGATCGCGGACGCGTGGGCCGCGAACGTCGCGTCGCCCGGGTCCAGGTTCTCGACGTTGTACGTCGCCACCGCCAGCTCGCCGCGAGACTGCTTGCGTGTGGTCTCCCGCTCCAGGCCGCCCTTCTCCAGGGTGCCCAGCGTGTTGGCGACGAGTGTGTAGCCGCCGAACTGGTTGTAGTCGAGCGGACCCACGGTCGTGCCGGAGAGCTTGTCGCCGACGTTCGCGGTCGGGAAGTCGGCGGTCGCGCCGAGGGACTGGATCTGTATCCGTCCCGTGTTCTGCGAGGTGTACGAGCCGTAGACCGTGCCGCCGCGGCGGGTGGCGTGCTCGTGCGGCTTCACCGTGACCCACAGCTCGGTGTACGGGTCGGTGGCGGTCACCACACGGGTGTCCGCGACCTGGACGTTCATGCCCTCGAGGGACTCGTAGTAGTCCAGGGCGTACTTCGTCGGCTCCAGGGTGAGCGCGTTGACCGAACCGCTCGCGGCCGTGTCGCCCGCGGGGGCGTAGACGTCCGGCACGGACTTCGCGTCGACGACCGTCGCGGCCGGGACGGCGTTGCCGCCGGCGACGACGGTGACCGTCGGCTTGCCGATCTCCGTCACTGACTGGTTGCCGGTGGAGACGCCGCCCGGGACGAACTCCGAGACCGTGCCCGTCACCGTGACCGAGTCGCCGACGGCGACCTTGGGGGCGGAGCTGGTGAAGACGAAGACGCCCTCACTGGTGGCGGGGTCGGCGTCCGGGGTGGGGTCCTGGAACCAGAAGCCCTTGGACGAACCGTAGGTCCGCACACCGGTGACGATGCCGGCCACGTCCGTGACCTTCGTACCCGCGAGGGGCGAAGTCCGGGTGGTGCCCTGGATGTCGTGGATGTGGACGGTGTCCGCCCGGGCCGGGGTGGTGAACACCACGGCGGAGACGGTGGAACAGACCGCGGCGACGGTCAGCGCGCCGATGCGCGCGGTTCTCTTGCTCGGCAAGGGAATCCCTCCGGGGACGTTCATGAGCGTCGGGACGAGGGTGGACTGGTGGGGGGAGCGCGACCTGCTTGCGGGCCAGTGACGCGCGTAGAAGATGATGGACCGCTGGGCCGTTGAACTTCTACGCGCGTCAATCTCGTGTGTAGCAAGGGGAGTTGTCAAGGTTTCGGCGGTGTACGAGACCTGTCGGAAACATGAACCGGGCGGCATGGGTGGAAATCCGTCTAGGCTGAGCAGTTGGCACGGATTTCCCGGGCCGCCTTCGGATTCCCGAGTCCGCCGGCGCCCGGCGGGGTCCGGTGCCTGCCGCGGCCGAAGGTGCCCGCCACCGTCCGGCGCGGCTGCGGGCGAAAGCCCCGCCTGAACCGCTTTCCCTGCCAGCTCTGCTCGTCGTGGTTGTTCGGAGGAGAACTCAGCCGATGTCAGACAGCTCTTCCCTGCCGCCCGTGCGGCTGCACTCCGAGGCGCAGCTCGCGCGGGACGCGCTCGCCGCGCCGCTGCTCTCCCGCGCCGCGCGACTGACCCGCTGGGCGGGCCCCGGCACCCGGGTCGGCGCGGGGGGCGAACTCGTCGAGGAACAGCTCCCCGAGGCGGCCGGTGTGCTCGGCCTGTCGGGCGAGGAAGCGGCCGCACTCGCCAGTGAGGCCTGGCGGCTGGCCGTCGACACCGGGCTCGTCGAGATCGTGGACGAGGAAGAGGGCACCGTCACCGCGGGCGAGGACTTCGCCCTGCTCACCTCCGGCGCCCCGCAGGACGTCCTCGGCGTCTGGCTCGGCGCGCTCGACATCGTGCTCGCCGACGCGAGCGTGCCCGACCTCGGCGATCTCGTCGACGCCATGGACGACGAAGACGAGATCGACCTCTCCTCCCTGGACTGGGACCCGGAGGAGGAGTCCGAGTTCCTCGACGGGGTGCTCGGCAACCTGTACCTGCTGACCGTCGGGGAGGACGCGCTCGGCGAGGTGCCGGTGCCGCTCCCCGCGCTCGCCGCCTCGATGATCCTGCCCGACGACATGGGGGAGCCCACCAACGACGTCCTGGAACAGGTCTCGAACGCCATGATGCGGCTCGACGACCAGTTCCGGCTGCTGGAGCCCATCGGTCTCGTCGCCTTCCAGCCGGTCGACGAGACCCTGATGGCGGACGCCGCCGAGGAGCCGGCCGCCGCCGACATGGACGTGTCACGCTACGGGGTGGTGCGCCTGACGCCGCTCGGCCTGTACGGCCTGCGCGCCCGGCTGATGGAGGCGGGCTTCTCCGCCCCCGCGGTGGGCGAGCTGACGGACAAGGGCGCGGACACCCTGCTGGACGGCACGGCCGGATTCCCCCCGACGGCCGCGCAGGCCGAGATCGAGCAGTGGCTCGCCCGGCGTGAACCGCTGCCCGCAGCACGGGAGTTGCTGTCCGCGGCGCGCGGCGCCGACCCGGGCGCCCCACTGCGCCGCCTGCACTGCCAGCAGGCTCTCGCGCTGGTCGGCATGGAGGCCGAGCCCGCGCTGCGTGAAGTGCTCGACGACGCCGAGCTGGGCGGTCTCGCCCGGGTCTGGCTCTCCGAGCGCGGCGCGTCCGACGTGCCCCCGCCCTCCGAGGCGATGGTCTTCTGGCTCACCATCGACACGGTGGCGGCACAGCTCGCGGCCGAGGGCAACTCCGACGAACTCCAGGCCCTGGTCGAGGGGCTGGCCCAGCAGCACAGCGGCTTCTTCGACACGGCCTGGCGGGTCGAGCACCCCGCCGCCCCTGACGTCCTGGAGGCCATGGGCCGTCTGCACCCCGACAAGAAGGTCGCCAAGGAAGCCCGTAAGGCGGCGTTCAAGGCCAGGTCGCAGCAGGGAGGGTGAGCGGGCACAGGCGAGGTGACCCCGGGCTGGGGCGGGGCATCGGTGGGGTGACTCGCGCGCCGGGCTGGGGGCATCGGTGAGGAGGTGACCCGGGTGCCGGGGCGCGGGCGGACTGTTCCGCGGAGCGGAGCGTTCCCCTGCGCCGGTCGGGTGGATTCACGCAAGCGGGACCTCTGAAGTCGGCGCGCGTTCAACTCACGTTCAAGCGGGGGCGGGACGGTGTGGCCGCAAGCCGAGGTCGCCACTCGCCCCGCACGACAGTCCGAGTCCACCGTCACAGGAGACATCACATGTCGCTCACTCGCAGGGACTTCGCCAGGCAGTCCGCGATCACCGGTGCAGGCGTCGTCCTGGTCGGCAGCGTGGGCGCCCTCGCCACCGCCCCCAACGCGCTCGCCGCCACGGAGACGGAGACCGACGGCGCGGGCGAGGACTCGGCGGAGGCCCGGCACGGTGGAGTCGGCTACGGTCCGCTCGTCGCCGACCCGAAGGGCCTCCTCTCGCTGCCCGCCGGGTTCTCCTACCGCGTCATCACCTACAGCGGCCGCACCAAACTGGACTCGGGTGAGTTCACGCCGTCCAACCACGACGGCACCTCCACCTTCGACGGCCCGCGCGGCGCCACCCTCCTCGTGAACAACCACGAGCTCAAGGGCCCCCGGGCGGCCTGGACGTATCCCGTGCCGCTCACCGAGGGCCTGGTCTACGACCCGGCCGCCTCCGGCGGCTGCACGGTCGTCGAGGTACGCCACGAGCATGTCGCCGAGTGGGTCGGCATCGCGGGCACCTCCACCAACTGCGCCGGCGGCAACACCCCTTGGGGCACCTGGCTCACCTGCGAGGAGACCGAGGACAAGGCCGGCCAGAACGGCATGACCAAGGACCACGGCTACGTCTTCGAGGTCGACCCCCAGGACCGCCGCCGCAACAAGAACCCCAAGCCCGTCAAGGCACTCGGCCGGTACGCCCACGAGGCCGTCGTCGTCGACCCCAAGCGTGACCGGCTCTACCTCACCGAGGACGCCTCGGGCCCCAACGGCCTGCTGTACCGCTGGACGCCTCCGCAGGGCTTCGAGCACGGCCACGGACGGCTCGCCACCCTCGCCGACGACGCCGGGGCCCTCCAGGCCTTCAAGTGCTTCGACTCCGGCGGCAAGTTCGTCGACGACCTCTCCCGCGCCACGAAGACCGGCACGGTGTACGGCGTGGACTGGGTCGACGTCCCGGACCGTGACGCCAAGAGCGTCTCCGTCCGCAAGCAGTTCACCGACGGCCAGGTCACCCGCGCCCGCAAGCTCGAAGGCATGTGGTGGGGCGACGGCGGCGTCTACATCGTCTCCTCCTACGCCCGCACCGAGAGCCCCGGCCAGGCGCACGACGGAGCGGTCTGGTTCTACGATCCCAAGCGCCGCACCCTGACGCTGAAGGTCCTCATCGGAGTGAACCCCAGCCCTTCCGCGGACGGCGCCTTCGACGGCCCCGACAACATCACCGTCTCCCCGTACGGCGGCCTCGTCATCGCCGAGGACGGCGAGGGCATCCAGCACCTCTTCGGCGCCACCGAGAGCGGCCGTACGTACCCGATCGCCCGCAACGAGCTCAACAACGGCACCGCCGAGGCCCCGGAGTACAGCGAGTTCACCGGCGTCACCTTCTCGCCCGACGGCCGGACCCTCTTCGCCAACATCCAGGAACCGGGCATCATGCTCGCGATCACCGGTCCCTGGAAGCGCCAGAAGCGCGGCTGAACTCCCGCCGGTTCCATCGCATTTAATTCGCTCGCCCGACGCGCGGCCGCCCTCCTAAAGTGATGCATGTCCAGGTGCGAAGGCAGGACCTACTTCCACTGATAATGGGGCGGCCGCGGGTTCGAGTCCCGCCACCGGCACAACGCGCCGGTGTAGCTCAGGGGTCAGAGCACCTACGTCGGTTCCGCCGACCTGAACTCTGGACACCACAACTTCATGCACCTCCCGGTGCGCGGGCCGCGGCTACTTCTCTTTCGAAGAAACCACGCCGCAGCCGAATTGATCTCGGGAGGCGCAGCTCATGGTGGGTGCCCGGTGCGCAGGCGACGGATACTTCATTTGGGATCAGAGGGTTGCGGGTTCAAATCCCGTCATCGACCTCGGGTCGGTGTAGCTCAATCGGTAGAGCATCTGCGTAAGCCCGTCGCCGACTTCTGACCTCGGGCACCCTCCATTTGCTGTGCCTCCCTCCGAAACACGACTTCACCGTCGTAGAACGAATTCGGGGGAATTCACCATGGCACGATTCAACACCAAGGCGGCCAAGGCGCAGCCCACTTCCCGCGTCACGTCCACCGGCCGTGTGCTGCGGACGCACCAGGGCGGCCGCGGCCAGGAGCGCGACGCGCGCTCCGAGCTCTTCCTCCTGTCGATCGCCAACTTCGTGTCGCAGCAGACCTTCTACGAGTCCGGCGCGGCCCGCGACGACCGGTTCGCCGCGCTGGTGCGCGAGCTCGCCGTCGCCGACCCGTCCTGGACCGCCGCCCTGCTCGGCTGGCTCCGCGGCGAGGGCAACCTGCGCACCGCCGCGCTCGTGGGCGCCGCCGAGTACGTGAAGGCACGCCTGGACGCGGGCGCCACGGACGGCCCCGCCAACCGGCAGGTCATCGCCTCCGTGCTGCGCCGTCCGGACGAGCCGGGCGAGCTGCTCGCCTACTGGACCTCCCAGTACGGCCGCAACGTGCCCAAGCCCGTCAAGCGGGGCATCGCCGACGCGGTACGACGTCTCTACAGCGGCAAGTCGCTGCTGAAGTACGACACCGCGTCCAAGGGCTACCGCTTCGGCGACATCCTCAACCTCGTGCACGCGGCGCCGGACCCCGCCAAGCCGTGGCAGGGCGACCTGTTCCAGTACGCGCTGGACCGGCGCCACAACCCGGACACGGCCGTCGTCCCCAAGTCGCTGCCCATGGTCGTCGCCCACCGCGATCTGATGGCGCTGCGCCCCGCCAAGCGGCGCAAGGTCGTCACCGGCGCGCAGGGAGCCCGGCGACTGGCGGACGCCGGCATGACCTGGGAGGCGCTGGCCGGCTGGCTGCAGGGGCCGATGGACAAGGCGGCATGGGAGGCCGTCATACCTTCCATGGGCGCGATGGCGCTCGTCCGCAACCTGCGCAACTTCGACGAGGCGGGCGTCAGCGACGAGGTGGCGGCGCAGGTCGCCGCGAAGATCAGCGACCCGGCGGAGGTCGCGCGTTCGCGGCAGTTCCCGTTCCGCTACCTCGCGGCCTACCAGCACGCGCCGTCGCTGCGCTGGTCGTACCCGCTGGAGCAGGCACTCGGCCACTCGCTGGCCAACGTGCCCGCGCTGCCCGGCCGGACCCTGGTGCTCGTGGACCGTTCGGGTTCGATGTTCTACTCGCGGCTGTCGGAGCGCTCCGAGCTCAACCGGGCCGACGCTGCGGCGATCTTCGGCACGGCGCTCGCGCTGCGGGCGGCGGACGCGGATCTCGTCGAGTTCGGCTCCACCAGCAAGCGGGTGGAGTTCAGCGGGGGCGAGTCGGTGCTCAAGGTCCTCGGCCGGTTCGGCGACCTGGGCGGTACCAATACGAGCGAGGCGGTCCGCGAGCACTACAAGAAGCACGACCGGGTCCTCATCGTCACCGACGAGCAGGCCTCGTACAGCCACTACGGCGACCCGACCGAGCAGGTCCCGGCGCACGTACCGGTCTACACCTGGAACCTCGCCGGCTACCGCGCGGGCCACGGCCCGTCCGGAAAGGGCAACAGGCACACCTTCGGCGGGCTCTCCGACGCGGCTTTCAGGATGGTGCCGCTTCTGGAGTCGGTGCGGGACGCGGAGTGGCCGTGGGCCTGAGGGGTCCGTGCGCCCCGCTGGGCCTGGGGGGCGGCTGAGGCTTCCGGGATCTGGGGGACAAGTGAGGCTCCGTGGGCCTGAGGGCCGACTGTGAGGTCCCCCGGGCCTGCGAGACGGCGCGGCCCGTACTTCGGTGCGGGCCGCGCTCCTTCACGTGCCGGGATGTCGAGCGCGGGGCGCGTCGCGACTCGTGGCGCGCACCGGGACAGCCCTTAGACGGTGTCCTATGTGGTGAGTTTGAGGAGTCGCTTGTAGCAGCAGATGGCTGCGGCAAGGCCGAGAAAGGCCAGGTAGTTGCGGGGGTTGCGCTCATAGCGGTGGTTGAGCCGGCGGTAGCCGGTCAGCCAGGACATCGTC
>NZ_JBIAQF010000007.1:436545-454766 GCF_042888885.1 Streptomyces sp. NPDC002742 | reverse complement strand
GCTGCTTCTCGACGGCGCGCTCCGAGCCGGCGTGGGTCGCTTCCTGGATGCGGCGCTGCAGATCCGCGAGCTTGCCCGCGGTGGTGTGGATGTCGGGGTGTTGCAGCTCTTCCGGCTCGGACATCGGGGTGCGGCTCCCTGCCTGCTCAAAGGGGACGTGGGAATGAGGTGCTCAGAAGGGGGGCTTGCTACTCATCCGTAGCGTAGTGGCGGGCCTACCGATCGGCAGTGCGGCGTTTACCACACCTAGGCTGGGTTGCATGACGCCGCGAGATGCAGCAGACGCGAACGACAACCGGTGGTCCGACCTGGACCGTCCGCCACTGAACGGGGCCGCCCTGCGACGGGCACTTGTCGCGCCGGACGACACCCTCTGGTGCGACGTCGAGGTGGTGCAGCGCACCGGGTCGACCAACACCGATCTGGTCGGCATCGTCAACAGCGAACGGGGAGCCGACGAAGGCGCCGTCCTCGTCGCCGAGGAACAGAACGCCGGGCGCGGCCGTCTCGACCGCCAGTGGACGGCACCGGCCCGCTCCGGCCTGTTCTTCTCCGTCGTCCTGAAGCCCACCGGCGTTCCCGTCCAGCGCTGGGGCTGGCTGCCGCTGCTCTCCGGGGTCGCCGTCGCGACGGCGCTCTCGCGCTCCGCCGGGGTCGACACGGCACTCAAGTGGCCCAACGACCTGCTGGTCACCGTGGACGGCGAGGAACGCAAGGCCGGCGGCATCCTCGCCGAGCGCGCGGGCACCGACGCGGTCGTGGTCGGCATCGGCATCAATGTCTCGCTGCGCGCCGACGAGCTGCCCGTGCCGGGCGCCGGATCCCTGGCGCTGGCGGGCGCGACGACCACGGACCGCGACACCGTGCTGCGGGCCGTACTGCGCTCCCTTGAGCAGTGGTACGGGCGGTGGCGCGACGCGGCGGGCGATCCCGCCGCCTCCGGCCTCCAGGCCACCTACGCGGCCGGGTGCGCGACGCTCGGGCGCACGGTCCGGGCCGAGCTGCCCGGAGGCCGGTCGATCGTCGGGGAGGCGGTGGCCGTGGACGGCGACGGTCGGCTCGTCATCGCGACGGAGGACGGCGTGCAGGAACCGGTGGGGGCCGGGGACGTGGTGCATCTGCGAGCGGTGTGAGGGGACGGGGCAGGTCCGCGAGTGGTGTGAGGGGGACGGGGCAGGTCCGCGAGTGGCGTGTCGGGTTCGGGCAGGTCCGCGAGTGGTGTGAGGGGACAGGCCGCGAGTGGTGTGTCGGGTTGGTGTGGAGCGGTGTGGCGGGCCGGCCCCGGAGCGGTGGAAAGGGATCGCTCGGGACGGTGCGACCGCACGGGGCGGCCGGTGGCGTGAGCCCTCGGCACCGTCTCCGACCTCGGTCCCGCCATCGGGAGTGAGCCAGCGCACACCTGCCGTAGAGTTGAGCGCGGTCGATACCTGACCACGGCAGATCGGAAGGGCAGCAGGAGTGACCGTCGACGACACCGGCTCCGGAACGGGCGCCCACCCGGCCCCCGACGGCGAGCCGGGCCGTACCGCCGGGCCGGTCACGGACGCGACACCCGCACGGGCCGCCGCGGACGGCGACGCCCGGCAGGACGCCCGTCCCGACGCCGGGACCGGCACCCGCCCGGAGGACCGCTTGGATCACCGCCCGGAGGACCGCTCGGACGCGGGAACCGGCATCCGCAGGGACGACCAGTTCGACGTGGGGAGCGACATCCGCAGGGACGACCGCAGGAGCGACCGGACCGACGCCCGCCCGGACGTCCGGCCCGACGCGCGGCACGAGGCGAACGGCCGGGTGGACTCCGAGGCCGAGCCGGACTCCGGCGAGGACCCGCTCGCGCTGCGCCTTGAGGGGCTCATCCTCGGTGCCGAGCGGCGCTACACCCCGTTCCAGGCGGCCCGCAGCGCGGGCGTCTCCATGGAGCTGGCCTCCCGCTTCTGGCGGGCGATGGGCTTCGCCGACATCGGTCAGGCCAAGGCGCTGACCGAGGCGGACGTACTCGCGCTGCGCCGCCTGGCCGGTCTCGTCGAGGCGGGCCTGCTGAGCGAGGCCATGGCCGTCCAGGTCGCCCGGTCCACCGGGCAGACCACCGCCCGTCTGGCCGAATGGCAGATCGATTCCTTTCTGGAGGGTCTGACCGAGCCCCCGGAACCGGGGATGACGCGCACCGAGGTCACGTACCCCCTGATCGAGCTGCTCCTGCCCGAACTGGAGGAGTTCCTCGTCTACGTCTGGCGCCGCCAGCTCGCCGCCGCCACCGGCCGGGTCGTGCAGGCGGCGGACGACGAGGAGATGGTCGACCGCCGGCTCGCCGTCGGCTTCGCGGACCTGGTCGGCTTCACCCGGCTGACGCGCCGCATGGAGGAGGAGGAGCTCGGCGAACTCGTCGAGGCCTTCGAGACCACCGCGGCGGACCTGGTGGCGGCCCACGGGGGCCGGCTCATCAAGACACTGGGCGACGAGGTGCTCTACTCCGCGGACGACGCCGGTGTGGCCGCCGAGATCGCGCTGCGGCTCATCGAGACGATGGCGAACGACGAGACGATGCCGGAGCTGCGCGTCGGCATCGCCTTCGGCACGGTGACCACCCGGATGGGCGACGTGTTCGGTACGACCGTGAACCTGGCGAGCCGCCTCACGTCGATAGCGCCACGCGACGCCGTCCTGGTCGACGGCGCCTTCGCGGAGGAACTGACCCGCACCGGTGACGCTCCCGCCTCCGAGGCGGAGGCCGCCGAGGCCGCGGCCGCGGCGGAGAAGGAGGGCGAGGAACCCCCCTCGTACCGCTTCGCGCTCCAGCCGATGTGGCAGCGGCCCGTGCGTGGACTCGGCGTCATCGAACCGTGGCTGCTGGCGCGCCGGGCCGCCGACGAGACGTAGCCCTTCTCGTCAGCCGAGCCAAGGCGAGCAGAGCCGAGCCGATCCGGCCCGAGTTGTGTGTTGCCGTTGCCGTTGCCGTTGCCGTTGCCGTCGGCGGCGTCGGTACGCACGCGCCGACCCGGTGCCCGGCTCGTCCGGTCATCCGTCGTGGCCGGGTGACAGCAACCCGTTCACACAGATTCCGACGATCGGCACGCACACGTTCGGCGGCTGGTGCGGCGGCGCCGGTGCGGGGGTGGTCGGGGACGGGGACGGGGTCGGCGTGTGTCGCGGGGCCGCGGTGGTGGGGGAGGCCGTAGGCGTCGATCGTGTCGGCGGTGGTGTCGTCACGGGGGCCGTCGGGATGCCGGTGCTGTCCGGTGCGGTGGTGACGGGGGCCCCGTCGCGGGCCGCCGGGGTCCCGCCAGGGGCCGTCGGGACCGACGCCGGGACCGACGCCGGGGTCCGGCTCGCCTCCGAGGTGGGCGCCGGGCTCGTCCCGCCCATCGCCGCGCTCGCCGGGGCGGCCCCGGGGTGCGTGGGCGAGGGCATGGCCTCGGCGGTGGGGCCGGCGTCGCCCGCCGCGTCGGTGTCCGTGGCCGTCGCGACCGGCTCCGCCTCCGCGTTCCCCCCACCCCCGGTCACCGACTCCGGTGTCATCCGGACGAGGCTCAGCACTCCCGCGGCGAGGGCGAGTCCTCCCACGGTGACGAGCACCCGGCGCGGCCGGGGTCGGCGGTGGCGGCCCCGGACGGCACGGAGCCGGACTGGCGCGGGGTCGGTGTCGCCGGGTGCGACCGCGGCGCCGCGGCCGCCGCCCGACCGCGGCGCCGGAACGATCCCTCGCCCCTGACCAGCACCATCCGCCCCGACCTCCACGCCCTGACCGACTACCGCAGCCCCGGCTCCCGCCCGGTGAGTGCCTGCCGCGGTCCCGGCCTCCGGCCTTTGAATGCCTGTCGCGGTCCGGGTTCCCGCCCTGCGAGAGTCTGTTCCGGCCCTGGCCAGCGGCCACTGAGCGCCGGCCTCCGCCGTGGCCTCCGGCCTCTGAGCGCCTGCTGTGGCGGCGGTCCCGCGTGTTCGCGTGGCCGTCGCGGCCCCGGCCGTCGGCACCCTGGGTGCGGTGGCCCAGACTTTCGAGGCCCTGACCGGCATGGCCCCGTTCTGCGCGGAGCCGTCCTGCACGGAGCCGTCCGCTCCGGAACCGGGCTTCGTGACTCCTGGCGCCGCAGCCCGGGTGTCCGGGGCGCTGATCTCAGCGACGCCGACGCCGACGCCGACGCGGACGTCCGTCGCCCCGGCCTTCTCGTCGCCGGGTGCGGGTGCGGGTGCGGGTCGGGTCGCCGTGGCCCGTGCGCCGATGCCGTCGCCCACCATCGCGGGGCCGATGGTCGTGTGCCGGGTCTTCCCGGCGTCGGCGGCAGTGGCCGGCGCGGGTTGCGTTGCCGTTGTCGCTGCGCCGCCACCAGGCGTCACGGCGTCGGCTGCCGTGCCTTCCGCGCTGGTGGCGTTCGGGGTGTCGGCTGCCGTGTTCCCGGTGCTGCCCGGGGCGGTCGTCGTCCCTGCGTCGGTGCGGCCCGTCTCCGCGGCTCCGGCCGTCGTGGCCCCCGCCGCGGGTACGTCGTTCCCCGTAGCGGTGGCCCCGGTGGCGCCCGTCCGCGCGGCGCCCGTCCTCGCGGTGGACGCGTTCAGGGCGCCGAACGCGGTGGCGCTGAGCGGCTTGGGGGCGGACATCGCACTGCTGAGCGGCGTGACGCGGATCCAGGTGTTCGCCGGCGGGGCTCCGGGCGTGGTGGGGCCGCCCGCTGAGGGCCCGGCAGTCGTGGAGCCGGACCGCTGGGGGCCCACTGTCGTGGACAGCGGCGCCACCGAACCCGACGGTGCCGCTGTACCGGTCGGTGGCGGGCAGCCCGGCGAGGCGTCGGGCGCGGTGGCCTCGGACGACCTCGGGGCCGGTGGTCTCGTGAGTGCGGTTCGCGGGCCCGGCCGGGTGCTGGTGGCCTGCGGTGTTTCGCGGTTCGTCATGGTCGTCCCTCCCCGGTGTGCCGGTGTCCCGAATGCGCTGCGGCGGTGCGCAGGTTATGCGCGGTATAGGGGCAGGCAAACGGAGTTGGGCGGGATGTCACTCGAACGAGGAAGTCGAGAAGGCTCGGCGCGAGGGGGCGGGTTTCGCCGGACGGTCTCGGCTGCGATGATCGGGGCGTCGATTGTTAACCCGCGTTAACCGGGAGGGTGTCATGGCGGAGCAAGGGGCGGACCAGGGGACGGAGTCGGGCGAGCGGAGGTTCGGGGAGTTCGTGGCCGTACGGCGGCACGGGTACGTCGCCGAGCTCGTCCTCGACCGGCCCAAGGCCATGAACGCCGTGTCGACGGACATGGCGCGTTCGATCGCCGGGGCCTGCGACGCTCTCGCCGCCGACCGGGACGTGCGCGTCGTCGTGCTCACCTCCACCCACGAGCGAGCCTTCTGCGTGGGCGCCGACCTGAAGGAGCGCAACTCCTTCACGGATGCCGAGCTGGTGCGCCAGCGGCCGGTCGCGCGAGCCGCGTACACCGGTGTGCTGGAGCTGCCGATGCCGACCGTCGCCGCCGTGCACGGCTTCGCGCTGGGCGGCGGGTTCGAGCTGGCGCTGTCCTGCGACCTGATCGTGGCCGACCGTACGGCGGTCGTCGGACTGCCCGAGGTGTCCGTCGGCGTGATCCCCGGAGGCGGCGGTACGCAGCTGCTGCCGCGCCGCGTCGGTGCCGCGCGCGCGGCTGAGCTCATCTTCTCGGCGCGGCGCCTGGAGGCGGCCGAGGCGCGGGAGTCGGGGCTGGTGGACGAGCTGGTGGAGGCGGGGCGGGACAGAGTCGAGGCCCTCGCGCTGGCGGCCCGTATCGCCGCCAACTCCCCGGTCGGGCTCCGCGCCGCCAAGCGCGCCCTGCGTCTCGGTCACGGACTCGACCTGCGCGCGGGTCTGGAGGTCGAGGACGCGGCCTGGCGGTCCGTCGCCTTCTCCGGGGACCGGGCGGAAGGGGTCGCCGCGTTCAACGAGAAGCGCAAGCCGGAGTGGCCGGGACAGTAGCCCCTCCCTGATCAGCCCCTCCCTGATCCGCCGCTCTCCGATTCGTTCCTGGGTTCGGTCCGCGGTGCGGTCCATGGCCTGTTCGCCGGTTCGGTTCACGGTTCGGTTCACGGTGCGGTCCATGGTCCGTTCCCTGGTTCGGCCCTCACGGCCCGGACCCCTGTTCGCCCTACTAATGTCCCAAATGTAAGCGAATATCCCTAGCCTGGGGTGATGGGTGAGGACAGTCGGCTGAGGGCCGTGGTGACGCTGGCGCAGGGGATGGCGGCGGCGCACACCCCGCGGGAGTCGTGGCGGGCCGCGGCGCTCGGCGCGTGTCACGCGCTGGCCGGGAGCTTCGCCGCGCTCTCCGTGTGGGAGCGCGAACTCGGGCGGCTGCGGGTGCTCGCCAACGTGGGCGAGCGCGCCCCGGACGAGGACGAGTTCCCCGACGGGGAGGCCTACCCCGTGCACCAGTTCCCGGAGATCACCGAGTTCCTGCACGAGCGGTGGGCGGGCGGCGGCGGGCCCAACGCCTGGGTCGAGACCGCCGACGGCCCGGCGGCCGGTCCCGCCGGGTACTGCCATCAGCGTGTCGCCGCGCTGCGCAGGCGCGGGCGCGGCTGCTGTGTCGTGGCTCCGATCCTGCTGCACGGACGGGCCTGGGGTGAGCTCTACGTGGCCCGTCCGGCCGGCGGCCCCGTCTTCGGCCGGGCCGACGCCGACTTCGCGACCGTCCTCGCCTCCGTCGTCGCCGCCGGGATCGCCCAGACCGAGCGCCTGGAAGAGGCCCGGCGCCTCGCCTACACCGACGCCCTCACCGGACTCGCCAACCGTCGTGCCGTGGACGTACGTCTCGACGAGGCCGTCGAGCGGCACAAGGAGGACGGGTCCGTCGTCAGCCTCGTCGTCTGTGACCTGAACGGGCTCAAGCGCGTCAACGACACCCGGGGACACGCCGTCGGCGACCGGCTCCTCGAAAGGTTCGGGTCGGTGCTCTCGCTGTGCGGGGCCATGCTCCCGGGCACCCTCGCCGCGCGGCTGGGCGGCGACGAGTTCTGTCTGCTGGCGGTGGGCCCGCCGGCGGACGACGTGGTCCGCATCGCCGACGAACTCTGCCGCCGCGCGGCCGAGTTGGAGCTGGGGGACGGTGTGGCGTGCGGGGTCGCCTCGACCGAGGACCCGATCGGCCCCGTACGGTCGGCGCGCCGGTTGTTCCGCCTGGCGGACGCGGCCCAGTACCGCGCGAAGGCCGTCCGGGCCGCGAAGCCCGTGGTCGCGGGGCGCGAGGGCCCCGACGATCCCGTCGTACGCCTCGCGGACGCGCCGTCGCCCACGGTGGGTGAACGCCGACGGTTCCGCGGGCGGCACGACCGGCCCCGTACGTGATGACGACATGAGCGGACTCGCTGGTGATGGGACCCCGCACGTCACGCGCGGTGGGCGTCCGCTGTGACGTGTGCCGGGGTAAGGGGTCAACGGGCCACCCGCTAGTGACATCATCGAATTCACTGCGTACGCTCCTGAATATGGATATGCACACTGTGGTGGTGGGGACGTCCGGAGTGACCGCGTCCGACGTTCTCGCCGTGGCGCGCGACGGCGCCCGGATCGAGCTCTCCGGTGAGGCGGTGGCGGCCCTCGCCGCGGCCCGCGAGATCGTGGACGCGCTGGCCGCGAAGCCGGAGCCCGTCTACGGCGTCTCCACCGGCTTCGGCGCCCTGGCGAGCCGGCACATCAGCCCGGAACTGCGCGCCCAGCTGCAGCGGAACATCGTCCGCTCGCACGCCGCCGGTATGGGCCCGCGCGTCGAGCGCGAGGTCGTCCGCGCTCTGATGTTCCTGCGGCTCAAGACCGTCTGCTCCGGGCACACCGGTGTGCGGCCCGAGGTCGCGCAGACCATGGCGGACATCCTGAACGCCCGCATCACCCCGGTCGTCCACGAGTACGGCTCGCTCGGCTGCTCCGGCGACCTGGCACCGCTGTCCCACTGCGCCCTGACCCTGATGGGCGAGGGGGACGCCGAGGGCCCCGACGGAGTCGTGCGGCCCGCGGGCGAGCTGCTCGCCGAGGCCGGGATCGCCCCCGTCGAGCTGCGCGAGAAGGAGGGCCTCGCCCTCCTCAACGGCACCGACGGCATGCTCGGCATGCTGGTCATGGCCCTCGCCGACCTGGAGATGCTGTACAAGTCGGCCGACGTCAGTGCCGCGCTCTCCCTTGAGGCGCTGCTCGGGACGGACAAGGTCCTCGCCCCTGAGCTGCACGCGATCCGCCCGCACCCCGGCCAGGGTGCCAGCGCCGCCAACATGCTGGCCGTGCTGAAGGGTTCGGAGCTCACCGGCCACCACCAGGACGGCGCCCCGCGCGTCCAGGACGCCTACTCCGTGCGCTGCGCCCCGCAGGTCGCCGGCGCCGGCCGGGACACCCTCGCGCACGCCCGTACCGTCGCCGAGCGCGAGCTGGCCTCCGCCGTCGACAACCCGGTCGTGCTGCCCGACGGCCGGGTGGAGTCGAACGGCAACTTCCACGGTGCCCCGGTCGCCTACGTCCTCGACTTCCTCGCCATCGCGGCGGCCGACCTCGGCTCCATCGCCGAGCGCCGTACCGACCGGCTGCTCGACAAGAACCGTTCGCACGGCCTGCCGCCGTTCCTCGCGGACGACGCCGGTGTCGACTCGGGCCTGATGATCGCCCAGTACACGCAGGCCGCGCTGGTCAGCGAGATGAAGCGGCTGGCCGTACCGGCGTCCGCGGACTCCATCCCCTCCTCCGCCATGCAGGAGGACCACGTCTCCATGGGCTGGTCGGCCGCGCGCAAGCTGCGCACCTCGGTGGACAACCTGACCCGCATCGTGGCGATCGAGCTGTACGCCGCCACTCGCGCGATCGAACTGCGCGAGGGTCTGGCCCCGGCCCCGGCGTCGCGGGCGGTCATCGACGCCGTCCGCGCGGCCGGTGTCCAGGGCCCCGGCCCCGACCGCTTCCTCGCCCCCGACCTGGCGGCGGCGGACGCGTTCGTGCGAGCCGGCGGCGTGGTGGCCGCGGTGGAGCCGGTCACCGGCCCGCTCGCCTAGGACCCATAGGGCCCATAGGGCCCATAGGACCTGTAGGACCCGTAGGGCATGCAGGTCCTATGGGGCATGCAGGTCCTGTAGCGCCCTGTAAGGCATGCGGTACCTGCGCAAATGGTGTTCCGTCGTACGTGGGCCGGGTGTGTCCCGGCCCACGTAATCTCACCTCGCACCCTCGCCTCAGCGTGTGCTACTGTCTCATTGATACGTTTTTGGTACCCATTTACTTTGTGCGCCTGATCGGAATCCTCCGCAGGCGCGTTTTGTTTTACCGGCATCTCCGGCATTACCCGGTGCATCTCCGGATGGGGGCCCAACTACCTGTTCAGGAGAACAACATGGCTACTGGCACCGTGAAGTGGTTCAACTCGGAAAAGGGCTTCGGCTTCATCGAGCAGGACGGCGGCGGCCCCGACGTCTTCGCCCACTACTCGAACATCGCCAGCTCCGGCTTCCGTGAGCTCGTCGAGGGCCAGAAGGTCTCCTTCGAGGTCACGCAGGGCCAGAAGGGCCTGCAGGCGGAGAACATCCTCCCCGCCTAGTTCGAGGCGCGCTTTTCCAGAGCCGGGTCCCGCCCCTTCGGGTGCGGGTCCCGGCTCAGCGCTGTGACAGCTCATGCAGTCGGTGAGCGCTGTGTGTGCAGTCCGTGGGGCCCAGGAAGGAAATCCAGATCCAGCATGACTCGATCCGAACATCCCGTCCGTAAGCGGCCGGCAAACGCACGCGCCGCGCAGACCGGCGGCTCCGCGAAGAACGCGGGCCGGGGCGCCGGCCGCGGTGGCGCCCGCAAGGTCGCTCCGCCGCAGGAGTTCTCCCTGCCCGAGACCGTCACACCGGCGCTGCCCGCCGTCGAGTCCTTCGACGCGCTGGACATGCCGGCCGCTCTGACGAAGACCCTCGCGGCCCAGGGTGTCACCGATCCCTTCCCGATCCAGGGCGCCACGCTGCCCAACTCCCTCGCCGGGCGCGATGTGCTCGGCCGGGGACGCACCGGTTCCGGCAAGACGCTCGCCTTCGGGCTCGCTCTCCTCGCCCGCACCGCCGGCCGCCGTGCCGAGCCGAGGAACCCGCTCGCGCTCGTCCTGGTCCCCACGCGCGAACTCGCCCAGCAGGTCGACGACGCGATCACGCCGTACGCCACCGCCGTCAACCTGCGCGTGGCCACGGCCGTCGGCGGGATGTCGATCGGCCGCCAGGCCGGCACGCTGCGCCGCGGTGTCGAGGTGCTCGTGGCCACTCCCGGACGGCTCAAGGACCTCATCGAGCGGGGCGACTGCGCCCTCGGCCAGGTCGCGATCACCGTGCTGGACGAGGCCGACCAGATGGCCGACATGGGCTTCATGCCGCAGGTCACCGCGCTGCTCAAGCAGGTCGAGCCGGGCGGCCAGCGGCTGCTCTTCTCGGCCACGCTCGACAAGAACATCGACCGGCTCGTCAAGATGTTCCTCACCGACCCCGTGGTGCACTCCGTGGACCCGTCCGCGGGCGCGGTGACGACCATGGAGCACCACGTGCTGCACGTCGCCGACGAGACGGACAAGAAGGCGGTCGCGCTGCGGATCGCGGCCCGCGACGGCCGGGTGATCCTCTTCGTCGACACCAAGCGCGGCGCCGACCGCTTCACCAAGCGGCTGCTCGCCAGCGGTGTCCGGGCCTCCGCGCTGCACGGCGGGCGCAGCCAGCCGCAGCGCAACCGCACCCTCGACCAGTTCAAGACCGGTCAGGTCACCGCGCTCGTCGCCACCAACGTGGCGGCCCGCGGGATCCACATCGACGACCTCGACCTCGTGGTCAACGTCGACCCGCCGACCGACCACAAGGACTACCTCCACCGCGGCGGCCGTACCGCCCGCGCCGGAGAGTCCGGCAGCGTCGTCACCCTGGTGCTCCCCGAGCAGAAGCGTGAGATGACCCGGCTGATGGCGGACGCCGGCATCACGCCGCGCACCGCCCGCGTCAAGTCCAGCGACGAGGAACTCGCCCGCCTCACCGGCGCCCGCGAGCCCTCCGGCATCCCGGTGGTGATCGAGGTCCCGCAGCAGGCCGAACAGCCGAAGCAGCGGCCCAAGGCGCGGCGTGCGCCCACCGGGGGCGGGGCCAGGCGGCCGTCGGTCGCCGGCGGCGGCACCGCCGGGCGCACGGGCGCCGGATCGGACGGCCAGGGCGGCCGGCAGCGCGGCGGACGTCCGGCCACGGGTGGAGCCACGGGTGGCGCGGCCACCGGGCGCCGCTCCGGCACCGGCACAGCGGCCGCGGGCCGTCGTACGGAGGCGGGCGGCAGTGCCGGCCGTCGTACGGAATCCGGCGGCGCCGCGGGCCGTCGTACGGACGCCGGTGGCAGCGCCGGGCGTCGTACGGAGGCCGGTGGCGGTGCGGGTGCCGGTCGCTCCGGCGGCCGTGGGCGTGCTCCGCAGCGTGGTGGTCAGAACGGCGGCCAGGGCGGTGGCGGCCGCAGGGCCGCCTGACCCGATCGGATCCCTCCGGCTTCGCCGCGGCCCCGTGCCCCCTTCGGGGCTCGGGGCCGCGGCATGTGCGGTCTCGACCGCGACGCGTCGCGGAGCGCCGTTCGCCGGTCAGCGAGTGCCGTTCGCCGCTCGCGCATCGCTGCTCGTCGGGCTCGTACCCGCGCGGCATGTGCGCATGTGCGGGTGTGCCGACCGGTCGCGGCGGATGAACTGCCCTTCGCGGCAGCGGAACCGTCCGCCGCCGTGGGTGGGCGCTCCGTCGTGCGGCGGGGGTGGGCGCCGTGCTGCGGGGGTTCAGACGTCGCCGAGGAAACCCGGGTCCACGCCGTCCAGCTTGAGGGCGAAGTCCCGGTGCAGGCTGAGGAGTTCGGCCAGCGGCACCGCGCGGCGACTCGTCGACATGAGGTCGCGCCGTGCCTCCGCCGACCACAGGAACGGCATAACGGACAGTCCCTGCGTGCCCGTCAGCGCCCCGGACTCCGCGCGCCAGCCGGGCCAGCGCAGGGTGTCGTAGAACTGGTCCGTGCCCTCGGTGAGGAGCCACTGGAGCCATGCCCCGTGGCCCACTTCGAGGGCCTCCCACTTCAGTGAGTCCGGCGCGAAGTACACGACCTCACCGGGATGCCCGGGACGCCCCACGGACTCGTGGTCGGCGCCGTTGAGGGCGAACACCCCGCCCAGTACGTCGTGGCCGACGACCAGTCCGCCGTCCCGCGGGCGCCAGTCCGGGTCGAACCGCTCGGGGAATCCGTTGACCTCGGCCAGCGAGGGAAGGTCCGTCGAGCCTCCGCGCAGCTGCGCGGACAGGTCCTCGGCCGGACTGCCGTAGATCCGCAGCCAGCCGCTGTCCAGCACCACACCACCGCAGTTGAGCACCATCCCGCCCAGCCAGGACCTTGCGGTGATCTGTAGTTGGTGCAGGCTCGCGCGGCCCAGATCGGGGTCCACCGGAGGTATTTCCATGGACACCCCGCTGGCGGCGAGCGCCTTGGACAGCAGCGGCCAGGCCGGTTCCTCGACGTCGGTCAGCTCGCTCAGCTTTCGCATGGCTTCCCTGTGGGTTGTCCGGAGCGCGGTCGATGTGCTCAGTAGGCAATCATGCGCTCACGGCGCACGGAGTACGTCACGAATCCGGCACCCAGGCAGAGGAAGAGCGTGCCGCCGACGAGATACGGCGTCGTGTCCACGGCGCCCGTGTCGGCGAGACGGGTCCCGTCGCCGCCGGGCAGCGTCCGCGGCCCGGTGTCCGACTCCGTGGACATCCGTGCCGGGGCCGTGCCGGTCGGTGCGGACGTCGGCGCCGTCGCGCTCGGAGTGGGTATTTCCTGGGTCGCGTTGGCGGACGGGACGAACCACAGGGCACCCAGGAGGGTCCCCGCTGCGGTGGCGGTCAGCAACGATCGACGTGCGGCGGACACGAAATATCGATCCCCTTGTGGCGCTTGCGAATTGGCCGTGTGGGGCGATGCTAATGAAAGGCGCGGGTCGTGGGAAAGTCGCGCATCCGACGGGCCGTACGCTCCCTCTCATGAGTACCCCTGAGACATCACAGTTTGTCCGGCTTCGTGTCGAACTCGTGCTGGAGATCGACGACGCCGACGCCGTCGCCAAGGCCGCGCTGCGCCGGATCGCTGACGACGCGGACATGCCGGCCGATGAACGGTCGCACGCCGAGGGCGCGGTGACGGAAGACACGGCCGAGGCCCTCGCCTATCTCGTCGACCCGTTCGACCTGGTCAGCGAGGTGCCCGGGATCGAACTCGCCCAGGCGTCCTGGAGCAGTGAGCCCGTTGACTACGATCCCGATTCGCCGGATTGGGACATCGACGAGGATGATGCCGACGAGGGCGACGAGGAAGACGTGCGCGGCTGACGCGGTTCGGGGAAATTGCGACCCCGGTCGGCAACCGCCGTCCGGGGTTTCCTCGTCTCCGGAGACGCACCGGTCACCTCCGCACCACTTCAGTGGTTTCGGCCCACGTGTCCGCACGCGGCGAAAGTGGCGTGGACCACACTTCCGCGAGAAGTGGAACGGGGCGAACCGGTTGCGGCGTTGAGTGTACTTACGGGGGCTCTCCCGTGGTCCTTTCGGGATTCGGCAACGATGGAGAAGCGTGTGATGACGGACAGTAAGCGGCGCAAGGGTCTGATGACCGCGTCCGCACTGCTCGGCGGGGTGCTGGTGCTCTCTGCGTGCGGCGGAGGCGGAGACAAGGCCGGTGCCTCGGACGGCGGCGACCCCACGTCGCAGGCCAAGGTCGACGAGGCGGCAGCCAAGAAGACCTCCGAGGCTCTGATCACGATCACGCCCAAGGACGGCTCCGACAACGCCTCGATCAACAACGGCACGGCGGTCACGGTCAGCAAGGGCTCGCTCACGTCCGTCACGATGAAGACGGCCACCGGCACCGCCGTGGCCGGTCAGATATCGGCGGACAAGAAGAGCTGGAAGCCCCTCAACCGGCTGGAACGCGCCACCACGTACAAGATCGCCGCCGTGGCCGCCGACTCCGCGGGCCGCACGGCCAACGAGAACGCGTCGTTCACCACGGTCTCCCCGGCCAACAGCTTCATCGGCAACTTCACGCCGGAGGACGGTTCCACGGTCGGTGTCGGCATGCCGGTCTCGATCAACTTCAACAAGGCGATCACCAACAAGGCCGCGGTGCAGAAGGGGATCACCGTCTCCTCCAGCAGCGGCCAGGAGGTCGTCGGGCACTGGTTCAACGCCAACCGCCTGGACTTCCGCCCCGAGAACTACTGGACGGGCGGCTCCACCGTCACCCTCAAGCTGAACCTGGACGGTGTCCAGGGCGCGAGCGGTGTCTACGGCGTGCAGCAGAAGACGGTCACCTTCAAGATCGGCCGTAACCAGGTCTCCATCGTCGACGCCCAGACCAAGACGATGAAGGTCACCCAGGACGGCAAGGTCGTCAAGACCATCCCGATCTCCGCGGGTGCTCCGGACCACACGACGTACCAGGGCCAGATGGTGATCTCCGAGAAGTTCAAGGAGACCCGGATGGACGGCTCGACGGTCGGCTTCAAGAAGAACGACGGCAAGGGCGAGTACGACATCAAGGACGTGCCGCACGCGATGCGTCTGTCGAACTCCGGCACCTTCATCCACGGCAACTACTGGGGCGCGAAGTCCGTCTTCGGCTCCGTCAACACCAGCCACGGCTGTGTCGGCCTGTCCGACACCAAGGGCGCGGGCGACCCCAACACCCCGGCCGCGTGGTTCTTCAACAACTCGCTCATCGGTGACGTCGTGGTCGTCAAGAACACCGGCGACAAGGCCATCGCCCCGGACAACGGCCTCAACGGCTGGAACCTGGACTGGGCGGCCTGGAAGGCCGGTTCGGCCGTCTGAGGCCGAGGCAGTACCTGACGCCGATGCGGCGGCGGCCCCCACGGGCCGCCGCCGCATCGGCGTTTCTCAAAGATTTCTGGGCCCGGCCACAGCCTTCTCATGCTTCTCTTATTTCGGCCTTATGCCTTCATCACGCGCCGTACCTAGCTTGCGGCCATGTTCTTCACCTACCTGAGGCGCGAACTGCGCCGCCGCAGAAAGGCGGCCCTCGTCGTCGCCTCCGGGCTCGCCCTGGGCATAGCCCTGGTCATCGTGGTCAGCTCGGTGTCCTCGGGCATGCAGACGGCCCAGAGCAAGGTCCTCCAGTCGTTGTACGGGCTGGGGACCGACATGACCGTCACCAAGGCCGCGGCGCCGGCCACCAGCACCAGCCAGCGCCCGCGCTTCAACTTCGACGCGAACGACAACGGTTCCGACAAGGAGCAGAGCAGCGACCGCGTCCTGGTCCAGGGATTCCAGACCCTGGCCTCCTCCACCGTCGCCAAGGTCGACTCCCAGAAGGGCGTCGCGGACTCCGTCGGCGGCCTGAGCCTCCAAGTCATCCGGATCAACGGCCAGTTCACCCGCGGCCAGTTCCAGCAGAACCCCAACAGCGGTGGCGGACAGCGCGGTCGGGGCGGTGCCCAGCCCTCGCCGCAGGGCACCGTCAAGGGCGGCGGCGCCGACTTCGACGTCAACAACTACTCGGTCTACGGCACCGACGTCACCAAGCCCGCTCTGGGCCCGCTGACTTCGTCGAAGATCACCAGCGGTCGTACGTTCAAGACCTCCGAGACGAACGCCAAGGTCGTCGTCGCGGACACGTCGTACGCCAAGGAGAAGAAGCTCAAGCTCGGTGGCACCGTCACCATCAAGAGCGTCAAGTACAAGATCGTCGGCATCGCGACGCCCGACAGCGGTGACGCGGCGGCCAACCTCTACATCCCGCTCCAGCAGGCGCAGACGCTCAGCGACTCCAAGAACAAGGTCACCACGATCTACGTCAAGGCGTCGGACTCGCAGCAGATCTCCGGCGTCAAGAGCACCATCCAGAAGAACATCTCGGGCACGACGGTCACCACCTCCGCCGACCTCGCGAGCACCGTCTCCGGCTCCCTCTCCACGGCCTCCGACCTCGCCTCGAACGTGGGCAAGTGGCTGTCGATCGCGGTGCTCGTGGCCGCGTTCCTGGTCGCCGGTCTGCTCACCTCCTCCGCGGTCTCCCGCCGGGTGCGCGAGTTCGGCACCCTCAAGGCGCTCGGCTGGACGTCGAGCCGGGTGACCCGCCAGGTGGTCGGCGAGGCCATCGTCAACGGCCTGGTCGGCGGCGCCCTCGGTATCGCGCTCGGCCTCGCCGGCGCCTACGTCGTCACCGAGATCAGCCCCAACCTCCAGGCGCAGCTGGGGAACACGGGCGGTGGCCGGGGCGGCGGCTTCGGCGGCGGTGGCGGTGGTGGCTTCGGCGGCCCGGGGCGGCAGACCGCCTCCAAGGCCCTCGACGTGGCACTCACCGCGCCCGTGAGCGTCGACATCATCGCCGTCGCGGTCGCCCTGGCCGTCACCGGCGGTCTGGTCGCCGGCGCCTTCGGCGGCTGGCGCGCCTCCAGGCTGCGTCCCGCGGACGCCCTGCGCCGCGTCGAATAAGCCCCGCCCCTTACGTACTTACGTATCCCAGGAGTTGCACCATGTACGAACTCAGAGGCGTCACCAAGCGCTACCAGCGGGGCAAGGAAACGATCAACGCGCTCGACGGAGTCGACCTGACGATCGCGGACGGCGACCGGCTCGTCATCCAGGGCCCCACCGGCGGCGGCAAGTCCACCCTCCTCCAGATGCTGGGCGGGCTCGACCGTCCCACCCTGGGCAGTGTCGAACTCGACGGTACCGACATGGCGAAGCTGTCCGAGGGAAGACTCACCAAGGTCCGCAGCGAGAACATCGGCTTCGTCTTCCAGAGCTTCAACCTGATCCCCACGCTCACCGCCCAGGAGAACGTGGAGACCGCGCTCGTGCCCCTCCGTGTGAAGGCGAAGGAACGGCGCGCACGGGCCGCCGCCGCCCTGGAGTCCGTGGGGCTCGCCGAGCGGCTCGGCCATCTGCCCGCCGAACTGTCGGGCGGTCAGCAGCAGCGCGTGGCGATCGCCCGTGCCCTGGTCAAGCAGCCCAAGGTGCTGCTCGCCGACGAGCCCACCGGAAACCTCGACGAGTCCATGCGCGACGAGATCATGGACGTACTCGAAGCCATGTGGAAGGAGCACGGGCTCACCTTCATCATGGTCACGCACGACTCCTCGATCGCGAAGAAGGCCCCGCGGGTCGCGACGATCCGCAAGGGAAAGATCACCGTCAAGGAGAACGCGGGCGCGTAGCGGGGACGGGCCGACCGCCTCGGTCCCCCGGTACACGGCGGGGGAAGTGAGCCCGCAGCGAACGGGCCACCGGAAAGAAGGCTTCCGGTGGCCCGTTCGTGTTTGTGTGGGCACATGACCGTTTCGACAGTCGAATACATCCGGTACCGGATTCCCGAGCAGCAGTCGGCCGAGTTCCTGGCCGCCTACACCCGGGCCGCCGTCCAGCTCGCCGCGGCCCCGCAGTGCGTCGACTACGAACTCGCTCGCTGCGAGGAGGACTTCGAGCACTTCATCCTGAGGATCACCTGGACCTCGACCGAGGACCACGTCGAGGGCTTCCGCAGCTCCGAGCTCTTCCCCGACTTCCTCGCCGCGATCCGCCCCTACATCGGCAGCATCGAGGAGATGCGCCACTACAAGCCGACGTCGGTGCGGGGCCGGGGGGCCTCAGTGCCCACGCTCTACGCCTGGGCGGGCGGCGCCGAGGCCTTCACCCGTCTCACCGAGGCGTTCTACGACAAGGTCCTCAAGGACGATCTCCTCGCGCCCGTGTTCGCGGACCTCGCCCCCGAGCACGCCGCTCATGTCGCCCTCTGGCTCGGCGAGGTCTTCGGCGGCCCGCCGGCGTACTCCGAGACCCAGGGCGGTCACGGCCACATGGTCGCCAAACACCTGGGCAAGGGCATCACGGAGGTCCAGCGCCGCCGCTGGGTCAACCTGCTCCAGGACGCCGCCGACGACGCGGGCCTGCCCACCGACGCCGAGTTCCGCTCCGCCTTCCTCGCGTACACCGAGTGGGGCACGCGGCTGGCCGTGTACTACTCCGGCCCGGACGCGACGCCGCCGGCGGAGCAGCCGGTACCGAAGTGGAACTGGGGAGCCGCGCCGCCTTACCAGCCGTGAGCCGGAGGCGTGAAGCCTGAGCTGTGAGCTGTGAGCTGTGAGCTGTGAGCTGTGAGCTGTGAGGCGTGAGCTGTGAGGCGTGAGGCGTGAGGCGTGAGGCGTGAGGCGTGAGGCGTGAGGCGTGAGGCGTGAGGCGTGAGGCGTGAGGCGTGAGGCGTGAGGCGTGAGGCGTGAGG
>NZ_JBIAQF010000007.1:176849-436448 GCF_042888885.1 Streptomyces sp. NPDC002742 | reverse complement strand
CGTGAGGCGTGAGGCGTGAGGCGTGAGGCGTGAGGCGTGAGGCGTGAGGCGTGAGGCGTGAGGCGTGAGGCGTGAGGCGTGAGGCGTGAGGCGTGATGCCTGAGCTGTGAGCCGTGATCGGCGATCAGTGACCGGTGGTGGTCGGAGTGGCCGGCGGGGTGCCGGTCACTGGGGTGCGGACGTGCCCGCGCGGGTCGCGTCCGTCCCCCACGACGCCAGCAGCCGCAGCGCCTCCGCCGAACTCGACCCCGGCTCCGCGTGATACGTGATCAGCGCGAGCTCGGTGTCGCCGACCAGCCGGAACGACTCGAACTGCAACGCGAGGTCGCCCACCAGCGGATGCCGCAGCAGCTTCACCCCGTGGCTCTTCTCCTTCACGTCGTGCGTCGCCCACAGCCGCCGGAAGTCCTCGCTCTTCACGGACAGCTCCCCGACCAGCGCGGCCAGTCGCGGATCGTCGGGATGGCAGCCCGCGTCCATGCGCAGCAGGCACACGATGTCGATCGCCTTCTGCTCCCACTCCACGAACAGGTCCCGGTACTCGGGCCTGAGGAAGACCATCCGCGCCCAGTTCCGCTCCTGCGGCGGCAGCTCCGACCAGTCCCCGAAGACGGCCGCGGCCATCCGGTTCCAGACGAGTACGTCGGAGCGCCGTCCCGTGATGTACGCCGGGACGCCGTCGAGCGTGTCGAGCAGCTGACGCAGGGCGCCACGCACCTGCTGCGGCCGGGCCGTCTGCTTCTTCTTGTGCTGCTTGGGCTTCGCGAGGTGTGTGAGGTGGTTGTGCTCGGCGTCCGTCAGCCGCAGCGCCCGTGCGATGGAGTCCAGCACCTCCGCGGACACGTTGCGTCCGTTGCCCTGCTCCAGGCGCGTGTAGTAGGCGACGGACACTCCGGCGAGCTGAGCCAGTTCCTCGCGGCGCAGTCCGGGCACCCGGCGGTGCCGCCCGAAGTCGGGCATCCCGACGTCCTCCGGCTTCAGCCGGGCGCGGCGGCTGCGCAGGAACTCGCTGAGCTCGGCACGCCGGTCCAGCGGGTGGGCCGCCTCCCCGGCGGGCCCCACAGAGGGCTGTTCATCCATCCGTCCAGTATTCACGGTCGTACGCCGGCGAGCCTGACCCCGCCAGTAGTAGGACCGGCGGACGTACGCAGAGCCGTGACCTGGGTGAATCCCGGGGGATCGGGCAGGCTGAACGCCGTGCCCGACGAAAGACAGCCGGGCACGCTCCACCCCCCTCCCGAGGAGAACCCCGGCATGACCACTGTCGTTGCGTACGCCGCTCCCGCCGCCAAGGCTCCGCTGGAGCGCACCACCATCGAGCGTCGCGAGGTCGGAGAGCACGACGTCCTGATCGACATCAAGTTCGCCGGCATCTGCCACTCCGACATCCACCAGGCCCGTGAGGGCTGGGGGAAGGCCACCTTCCCGATGGTGCCGGGCCACGAGATCGCCGGCATCGTCTCCGAGGTCGGTTCCGGCGTGACCAAGTTCAAGGTCGGCGACCGTGTGGGCGTCGGCTGTCTGGTCGACTCCTGCCGCGAGTGCGACAACTGCAAGGCCGGCCTGGAGCAGTACTGCACCGGCGGCGGCGTGGGCACGTACAACTCCGTCGGCAAGGACGGCGAGCCCACCTACGGCGGCTACTCCGAGAAGATCGTCGTCGACGAGAACTACACCCTGCGCATCCCCGACGGCATCTCCCTCGACGTGGCCGCGCCGCTGCTCTGCGCCGGCATCACCACGTACTCCCCGCTCAAGCACTGGAACGCGGGCCCCGGCAAGAAGGTCGCCGTCCTCGGCATGGGCGGTCTCGGCCACATGGGCGTCAAGATCGCCCACGCGCTCGGCGCCGAGGTCACGGTCCTCTCCCAGTCGCTGCGCAAGAAGGACGACGGCCTGAAGCTCGGTGCCGACCACTACTACGCCACCAGCGACCCGGAGACCTTCAAGGAACTGCGCGGCACCTTCGACCTGATCCTGTCCACCGTCTCCGCCCCGCTGGACCTGGACGCCTATCTCGCCCTGCTGCGGACGGACGGCGCCTTCGTGAACGTGGGCGCGCCCGAGGAGCCGGTCCGGCTGAACCTCTTCTCGGTGATCGGCGGCCGCAAGACCCTCGCGGGCTCCGGTATCGGCGGCATACAGGAGACCCAGGAGATGCTGGACTTCTGCGCCGTGCACGGCTTCGGCGCCGAGATCGAGCTGATCGACGCCTCCGAGATCAACGAGGCGTACGAGCGGGTACTGGCGAGCGACGTCCGCTACCGCTTCGTGATCGACGCGGCCACCATCTAGTCGATCGACGCGGCCACGATCTGGTCGATCGGCACTGTCACGATCTGGTTGGTCTGCACGGCCACGATCTGGTCGATCGGGCCTGCCTGATACGCATGGTCTCTGGGCGCCGTTCCGGTCGTACGACCGGAACGGCGCTTCCATGTCTGCGGCGGGGCAGCCCTTCACAGCCTCTGGAGCTTCAGGGCGAGACGACCGCGCCGTCGTAGACGTTGTTCGGGGTGACGATCTGCGTGACGGCCTTGGCGAGCAGTGTGGACGGCTCCTGGCCCTGGTAGGAGGCGTCGGTGTTGATCATGATGACCAGGGTGGCCTTCTTCGAGGGCAGGTAGACGGTCACGGTCTCGTATCCCGGCAGGGAGCCGTTGTGCCCGATCCATCCGTTGGCGTCGAAGATGCCGAGGCCGTAGGTCGTTCCCGGGAAGCCGGTCGGCAGTGTTTCGAGGCGCTCCGCCTGGGTCTCGGGGCTGAGCAGGGTGCCGGTGGCGACGATCTCGGCCCAGCGGCGCAGGTCGTGCAGGTTCGAGATCATCGCCCCGGCCGCCCAGGCCCAACTGGGGTTCCAGTCGGTTGCGTTCGCGATGTCGCCGCTCAGCGTCTGGTCGGTGTAGCCCTGCGGGTGCGGCTTGGGGAACTCCGTCCCCTTCGGGAACAGCGTGTGACGCAGACGAGCCGGGCGGAGCACCCGCCGGTCGATGAAGTCGCGGAGCTTGTGACCGCTGACCTTCTCGATGACCAGCCCGAGAAGGACGAGGTTGGAGTTGGAGTACTGGAACTGTGCGCCGGGCGCGAAGGTGTTCGGATGCTTGAAGCCGTACGCGAGCAGTTCCCGCGGGGTGAAGGTACGTTGCGGGTCGCTCAGCAGGTCGTGTTCGAAGTCCGCGTCGGACGTGTAGGGGAACAGGCCGCTGCGCATCTCGGCGAGCTGACGCAGCGTGATGTGGCGGCCGTCCGGAACGCCCTTGATGTAGCGGGAGATCGGGTCGTCCAGCCGGACCCGGCCGTCGTCGACGAGTTCGAGCAGCGCGGTGACGGTGAAGGTCTTGGTCTCGCTGCCGATCCGGACGTAGGAGTCGACGGACATGGGCTTGCGGGTGGCGGTGTCTGCGACGCCGGTCGCGCGGACGTAGTTCCCCTTGCCCGGCATCCACAGTCCGACGACGACACCGGGGATGTGGGCCTGCGTACGGACGTCCTCGATGGCCTTGTCCAGCCGGGCGCTCAGCTCGGGGCTGAGGCCGTGCTGCGGGGCGTCGTCCTTGCCGTACCCGTCGACGTCCGCTGCTCGGAAGCCTGTTGTGCGGACGCCCGCCGCGTGTTCGGCCGCGGCGGGCGTCGCCGTCATCGGGGCCAGCACGGACGCCACGAGCAGCGCCGCGGCGAACGGAAGGCGGTAGGAGGTACGTCGCATGTCGGGGCGCCTCTTCCGGTACGGGGGAACGGACGGCAACACCACCATCCGTAACTCCGGCGAAAGCCCGGCTCGGATGCGCGTGCGGTCAAGTCCACTCAATCGGAGCCACCGGTGTGGGTGATACGGCCCAGCCCTGTCCGCCGGCCTCGCGGGATCCGAGCCCATTGCCGACGGCCGCTCTCGGCGAGCCCTCTTTGCCGTGATGTGAGTGATGCGGGTGATGCGGGTGATATGAGCGATGTGAGCGAAGTCGTGCGGGATTCGGGCCGGCGTTCCGGCGGGATCGTGGCCGAACAGGGGGAGCCGGCCACCCGAGCGTTCTGCGCTCTGTGAGTGTTGCCGTGCGGATCGTGAGCGCCGGCCGTCACCATCTGTCGCCCGGGGCCACGGAGTGGTCCGTTTCGCGTGCGCTACGGCTTTCGGGTACTTCTGCTGCGCGATCACGAGCCCCGGCGCGTCATGGCACGTTTTGGCGCATTTCGAACTAATCTCCCGAGATTGTAAAAGTCGATCTTCCATAGATCGCACCCACTCACTCCATCGGAGATGACATGCGCAAGCTTCGCAACGTTGCCGTCCTGATCGCCGCGATCGGCAGCATCGGACTCGTGGGCGGCACGGCCCACGCCGGTGACCACGGCGACGGGCTCACCGTCAAGCAGCACTCCTCCTGCAAGTCTCACGACCTGAACCTGGACGTCCTCGGCCAGGTCGGCGTGCTCAACGGCCTGGGCGGCAACCTGCTGGGCGGCGAGGGCAACCCCGGTGCCCAGGTCACCACCATCGGCTCCTCCGCGGGCTGCAGCAACAGCGCCTTCTGAAGTCCTGGCCGACGCGGAGTCACCGGCCGATAGATGGTCCCGGCCCCGGGCCTCAGACCCGGGGCCGGGACCATGATGCGTGCGCCGACAGGGCTCCGAGGTGAATCTCCGCACCGGCCGACTGACCTGGCGCACGAAATCGCTCGCCTGGTCGTGGCATTCGACTGACGTCGCAGAGCATGACTCCCGGTACTCCGGTACTCCGGTACTCCGGAACTCCTGACGAAATGACTCGGCGGAGCCCCGAATCGCTGGCCTGCTGAGCGGACGTACGTCAAGATCGCTTCATCTTCGTGGAGGCGACCTGTCGATGGCTGAGCAGTTGGATCTGGCTCTGTTGTGTGATGACGAGGGCAACTGTGTTCGCATCACGGTGCTCGGCCCTCTGGAGGGTGTGGCTGGAGGGCTTGCTGCGGAGATCGTCGTCGACACGCCGTTCGTGAGCGGTCGGGTGGATCTCGCGTTGTGGCGGTCGCGTCTCGTCTCGTGGGGCGAGGCTCTGGATCGTCTTGAGGCCGGCGAGGACATCGCCTGGTTGCATGTCCAGCGTGGCCCCTCCGTCTTCATCCACCTGAACGGGCAGCGTGACTGCCCCGAGGTTGTAGTGGAAGACGACCTCATCTCAATGGCGACCGTCCGGGTGCCTGTAGACCTGCCGGCCGACTGGATCGAAACTCATCGGCACCTGCTCGTCTCCGTGCGCAGCGCTTGGGACGACCACCTGTCACCGGAATGAGCGCAGTGTCCGCGCTGCGGAGCCTGGCCGAAAGCGTCTCGTGCGGCCGGGGTCACACGCCGGGAGCCGAACTCCTCCGTCCGGGACGCGTGTGCGCACGCGGCGGATTCCCGGCCTGCGACGCCGCCGACCGCGTGTGCTCGGCGGGCAGGCCGGACTCGTCCCGCGCGAGGAGCGGTCCGCACCGCCGGCCGGTGTGGAGGCCCCGCTTCCCCTCGGCCAGGAGAAGCGGGGCCGGCGTCACAGTCGTGTGCCGTTGACCACCAGCGTCACGTCGATGTTGTCGCGCGTGGCATTGGAGTACGGGCAGACCTGGTGGGCCGTCCTCGCCAGTTCGACCGCCTGCTCCTCGGTGACCGAGGGAAGCGAGATCTGCAGCTCGACGCCGAGCTTGAAGCGGCCGCCGTCGATCGGGATCAGCGACACCCGCGAGTCGATCTCCGCGTCGTCCGCCGTGAGTTCGCCTCGCTGCCCGACCAGGGCGAGCGTCGCGCCGAAACAGGCGGCGTACCCGATCGCGAAGAGCTGTTCGGGGTTGCAGCCCTCGCCGTCCCCACCCAGTTCCTTGGGCATCCGCAGGTCCAGATCCAGCCCTCCGTCGGACGTGCTCCCGCGGCCGTTCCTGCCTCCGGTGACGTGAGCCTGCGCCGTGTAAAGCGCCTTGGACATCCTGAACTCCTTTAGTAGCTACCGTAATATGAACCTGTCACTTCAAAAACAAGAAGTCAACGGCTAAGGTCGGGAGCTCCGCGACGACAGGGAGGGAAGATGGCGAAGCTGGAGGTCGGCTACCTGCTGCCGACACGCGACCAGTCCGTTCTGGGTGAGCACGACTTGAGGCGGCTCGTCGTTCAGGCGCGGCGGGCGGAGGAGCTGGGGCTGGACTCGGTCTGGGCGGGCGACAGTCCCGTGACCAGGCCGCGCGCGGATCCGCTGCTGCTGCTGGCCGCCGTGGCCCAGGCCACCGAACGGGTCGCGCTCGGCACGGCGGTGCTCCTGCCGGCGCTGCGTCATCCGATCCTGCTGGCACACCAACTCGCCACCCTCGACCGGCTGTCGGACGGACGGCTGATCGCGGGCATGGGTGGCGGGTTCCCGAACCCGGCGACCCGTGCCCAGTTCGCGTCGATCGGCATCGGATTCGCGCGCCGCGCCGGCCGCATGGCGGAGTCGATCGACGTCATGCGAAAGCTCTGGTCAGGGGAGACGGTGTCCTGGCAGGGCGAGCACTTCGCCTTCGAGGACGTGCGGATCGCGCCCCCGCCGTCCCGCCCCGGAGGCCCGCCGATCTGGCTGGCCGGAAGCGGCGCGCCGGCGCTGCGGCGCGTGGCCCGACTCGCCGACGGCTGGCTTCCCTATCCGCCCGAGTGGACGACGTACGCGGAGGAATGCCAGGTCATCGAGCAGGCGGCCGCGCCCCGCCCGGTCACCCCCGCCCTGTACGCGACGCTCTGCCTGGACCAGGACCCGGAGAAGGCACGCCGGCGCCTGCGGGTGAGCGTCGAGCGCTACTACAACGCGCCGTTCGACGTCATCGCGCGGATCCAGGCCGTGTTCGCCGGTACCGCCCGCCAGGCCGCCGACTGGCTGACCGGCTACGCCACGGCCGGCGCCCGCCACCTCGTGATCCGCCTGGCGACCGATGACCAGGACGCGGGCCTGGAGGAGTTCGCCGACCGGGTCCTGCCCCTGCTGCGCGAGGAGCGTCACCGATGACCACGTTCGTTCTCGTCCACGGCGCCTGGCACGGCCCGTGGGCCTGGGACCGGATCGTTCCGCTGCTGCACGCCGCCGGGGCCCGCACGCTCACCCCGGACCTGGACACCGTCGGAGATCGCGGGCTCCACGACGACGCCAGGACGGTCGTCGCCGCCATCGACACCGTTCAGGGGGAGGGCGAGCTCGTACTGGTCGGACACAGTTACGCGGGCCTGGTCGTACGGGAGGCGGCCGACGCGCGGCCCGACGCCGTCGGCCACATCGTCCTCGTGGACGGATGGGCCGGGCCCGACGGCTCCGGCATGTTCACCCTGGCCCCTGACGCCTTCGTCGACGCGATCCGCACGACGGTCGAGACGTTCGGGCACGGACGGCGGATCCCGGCCCCGCCTCCGGAAGCGTTCGGCATCGTCGACACCGACAACACGGCCTGGCTCGCCGCGCGCCTGCTCCCCCAGCCGCTGCGCACGTTCACCGAGGCCACTCGCCTGACCGGGGCCGTCGACCGGATCCCCGGAACGGCCGTCCACTGCAGGCCGGGGACCTACCCGTTCGACCGGTTCGGTGAGGCCGTCGGGTATCGGACACGGGCGCTGGACGGCCCGCACGACGTGATGCTCACCCGGCCCGAGCCGCTCGCCCGGATGCTCATGGAGACCGCTTCGTTCAAGAACGGGAAGCGCCGAGTTTAGAGTGATGAAGTGGAACAGCGAACGTACAACCAGTACTGCGCGACCGCGCGCACCCTCGACCTGGTCGGCGAGCGCTGGACGCTGCTGCTGATCCGCGAGCTGCTGACCGGGCCCAAGCGGTTCGGCGACCTGCAGGCCAGCCTGCGCGGCCTCGGCACCGGGCTGTTGGCCGCGCGCCTGAAACATCTGGAACGCGAGGGTCTGGCCCAGAAGATCACACTCCCCCCGCCCGCCCGGACCGCCGCTTACGCCCTCACCGAAGCCGGTGAGGAACTCGGGCCGGCGATCCTGGAGTTGGCCCGGTGGGGACTGAAGTGGGCGATGGGCGAACCGCGCGCGACCGAGACGTTCCACCCGGGCTGGGCCGTGCTCGGCCTGCGGGCCTGCTTCGACCCCGAGGCTGCCACGGGACTGCGCGCGGTGTACGAGTTCCGCATCGACGACGAGATCTTCCACGCCCGGATCGACGACGGGACGATCGAGGCGCTGCACGGACCGGCCCAGTACCCTGACGCGACCCTCACGACCAGCACGGACGCATTCCTCCGCCTGACCGGCCAGGGCCTCACCTGGGCCGAGGCGATCGAGAGCGGTGCCGCGTCGGCGTCGGGCGACAGCGAGGCGCTGCGCAGGCTGGGGGGCCTGTTCCGCATGCCTCCCCCGCACACCAGGAGCGCGGACCAGACCTCATCCTGATCACCTTCCTGATCCCCCTCCTGGTCCCACCGGAACGACCGGTGGCCCGAAGCCCCTCGACGGAAGTGATCCGTGAGCGCCGCTTGATGGTGCATGCCAAGCCGCGTTCACAGACCACCGGGGGAGAGTGGGTCGTGCGGGATGCCCGCCGCGGCCGGGACTCCTGGCCGCGCGACCTCGCCGTCCGCTTCATCGTCCACGGCCGGGCTTGCCCACCCGCGACCCGCCCCAAGCCAAACAGAGCGGCGAATCTGTATGGTGGGAGCTGCAAGCAGAGCAGCGATTCCTTTTGTTGGAGGGTGCGGTGCCGCGGCTTACCGACGCACGCAAGGAACTTCGGCGCGCCCAGATCACCGAGGCCGCCGTACGCTGCTTCAGTCGCAACGGCCTGGAGCGGACCTCGATCGCCGACATCACGGCCGAGTCCGGCCTCTCGAACGGCTCGATCTACACCCACTACCTCAGCAAGGCCGACCTGGTGCAGGCCTCCGCCCACGCGGTGCTCACCAAGCGCGCCGAAGCCCTCGGCGGCTACGCCGCGAGCGACACCCCGCCCGACCCCGACGAACTGCTCGCCCGCCTGATCGCCGAGATCGACCCCGCCGAGGCCCGCGTCGGCGTGCAGACCTGGGGCGAGGCGACCACCAACCCGGCCGTCCGCGCCATCGTCGTCGACACGATCGACCGGATGCGCGCCATGGTGCACGACTGCGTCATGGCCCACTTGGTCAAGGTCGAGCACCTCGACCCGGCCGAGGCCCAGGAGCAGGTCATCCCGATTGCCGACCGGGTGATGGCGCTCTACCTGGCCGAACTGCTGCACACCGCCTTGCGATCACCGATCGAGGAGACAGCGACATGACCACCGCGACCGCTTCGTTAGCCGACCGCACCGTTTTCCGGATCGGCTACGGCGCCTTGCAGCTCGAGCGCCTGCGCGACCGCCGCGGCGACGCCGTCGCGTTGCTGCGCCGCGCGGTCGAACTGGGCGTCGACCACGTGGACACCGCCGAGTTCTATGGCTTCGGTTTCGCCAACGACGTGATCCGCGAGGCGCTGCGCCCCGAGGACGGCGTCCTGGTCGTCACGAAGGTCGGTGCCGATCCCGACCCGGGCGGGCCGCTGCCGCTGCGTCTTGCGCAGCGTCCCGAACAGCTGCGCGCCAGCGTCGAGGACAACCTGCGAAGCCTCGGCACCGACCAGCTCCCGGTGGTCAACCTGCGCCGCCTCGACTCCGGCCCCGGCCTGCGCCCTGACGGCGATCAAGTCGTCGACCTCGACGACCAGCTCGCGGTGATGACCGCCCTGCGCGACGAGGGCAAGATCGGCGCGATCGGCCTGAGCAGCGTCACCCTTGACGGCCTGCGCCGCGCCCTGCCCGCCGGCGTCGTCTGCGTCCAGAACGCCTACAGCGTCGTCTCCCGCGACGACGAGGACATGCTGCGGTTCTGCGCGGCCGAGGGCATCGCCTGGGTGCCGTTCTTCCCGCTCGGCGGGGCCTTCCCGAGCCTGCCCAAAGCAACCGACGAGCCGGCGGTGCACGCCGTGGCCGAGTCCCTGGGCGTCACACCCTCCCAGGTCGGCCTCGCCTGGCTGCTGCACCACGCCCCGAACGTGCTGCTCATCCCCGGCACCGCCGATGCCGCCCATCTGGAGGCCAACATCGCGGTCAGCGGGATCACCCTCGACGCCGCGGCCCTCGCCACCCTCGATGCCATCGAGTCCCGCTCCAACGAAGTCCCCATCGGCTGACCGGAACCAACCGGCCCCGGCTCGCGGCCACAGCCCGGGCACCCGGGCACGGCGCACAGCCCATATCCGTCAAGGATCCAAGGACAGATCATGAAAGCCATCATCTACCGCGACAACGGCGGCCCCGAGGTTCTTCAGTTGGCCGACCGCGACCTGCCCGTGCCCGGCCCCGGCGAGGTCCGTGTCCGGGTCGCCGTGTCCGGAGTCAACCCGACCGACTGGCAAGCCCGTTCAGGCGTCGCACATGCCAAGCTGTTCGCCGAGGTCACCCCGCACCTGGACGGTGCCGGCGTGATCGACGCCGTGGGCGAGGGGGTCGAGCAGAGCCGGGCCGGCCAGCGGGTCTGGCTGTACATGGCCGCCGCCGGGCGGCCCACCGGCACCGCCGCCGAATACACCGTCGTACCCGCCGAGCGGGCCGTGCCGCTGCCCGACGATGCCGGATTCGACCTCGGTGCCTCACTCGGCGTCCCCGCGCTGACCGCTCACCGCGCGCTCACCGTCGCCGAGGACGGGCCTGGCCGTCTCCATCCCGGGGCGCTCGACGACCAGGTCGTGCTCGCCGCGGGCGGGGCCGGGGCGGTCGGGCACGCCGTGATCCAGCTCGCCCGCTGGGCCGGCGCCACCGTGATCAGCACGGTCAGCGGCCCGGAGAAGGCCCGGCTGGCCACCGCCGCCGGCGCCCACCACGTGATCAACTACCGCGAAGGCGACCCGGCCACCGAGATCCGCAAGATCGCCCCGGACGGCGTCGACATCATCGCCGAGGTGGCGCTCGGCACGAACCTCGCACTGGACCTGGCCGTGCTGCGGACGCGCGGCACGATCGCGACCTACGCCAACGAAGGCGGCAAGCCGGTCGAATTGAACGTACTGCAGAACATGGTGCTCAACACACGTCTTCAGTTCCTGGTGCTCTACACGGCCGGCCCGGAGGCACGCGTCGCGGCCGTCGAGGACGTCGCCGCCGCGGTCCGCGACGGCGCCCTGCCGGTCGGCGAGGAACACGGCCTGCCACTGCTCCGCCTCCCGCTCCACCGCACCGCCGACGCACACCGGGCAGTGGAAAGCGGCACGGTCGGCAAAGTCCTGGTGGACCTCACGTCCTGACCCGTAATCAGCCGCCGTGCCGACATCTGCGGGTAGCCGCAATCGGCACGCCGCAGCTCCCCCAGCCGCAGGCTCGCCGCGAAGATCCGACCCCGGACCGGCGCCGGCAGCGTTCGACGGTCGCCCCTTGGATCAGGCCCGCAGGCCCTGCAGCCCGTTGTAGGCGGCCATCACCATCTCCAGCCCCCGGTTGTCCTCCGCGGGCTCGCGCATCTGGTTCGTCACGTAGGCCACCGACATACGGCTCTCGGGATCGATCACGACCAGGGAACCACCCCAGCCGCCCCACCCGTAGGTGCCGTCGAACAGCCCGTAGCCGAGGCCCCAACGTACGGGCATGCCCAGTCTGCGGTCGTCGCCGCGGAACTGCTCCTGCCGCGCGAGATCACAGCCCGACGACGACAGCAGCCGCGTGTCGCGCACCGTCCCTCCGCAGGCCATCACCGACTGCACGAGGGCGACCGAGCGGGCGTTGCCGAATCCGCTCGCCGCGGGGATCTCCGCCCGGCGCCAGGCCACGCTGTTGCCGTCGCGGACCCGCATGGGGGTGCCGGTGGCGGGAGGTGCCTCGCTGCCGGCGGCGCTCGCGGTGTACGAGTCGTCCTGGGAGGCCGGCGGGATCGCGAGTGCCACCCGGTGGTCGTGTTCGGCGGGCAGCCCGATGTGGAAGTCGGCACCCAGCGGTCCGGCCACCTCCTGCGCGAAGAACTCGCCCAGGCCGCGGCCGGTGATCCGGCGTACGACCTCGCCCACGAGGAAGCCCTGGGTCAGCGAGTGGTACCCGGCCGCGCTTCCCGGCTCCCATTGCGGAGTCTGTGCCTCCAGACGCGCCGTGGCGGACGACCAGTCGTAGAGGTCCTCGATCGGCCCGTCCCAGTCGGGCAGACCCGCCGTGTGCGCGAGCACGTGCCGCACCAGCACCTTTTCCTTGCCCGCCCGGGCGAACCCGGGCCAGTAGCGGCCGACCGGCGCGTCCAGGTCGAGCTCGCCACGGTCGACCAGGATCAGCGCGCACAGCGCCGTCATCGTCTTGGTGACGGACCAGACGTTGGTGATCGTGTCCCGCTGCCACGGGACCGCGCGGTCCGCGTCGGCGAACCCGCCCCATACGTCCACCACCGGTTCGCCGTCCACGAAGACGGCCACCGAGGCACCGGCGTCGCCCTCGTCGAGGAACGCGGACAGCGCGTCGGGCACAGCGGTGAACAGGGTGTCGTACGAGCCCTGGATGTCGGCCATGGGTGGTTTTTAACCCGCGGAGGCGGGCCTGGGCAACCGATTTTCTTTGGCCACGGATCCGCGGTTCCGGCTTTCCTCGGCTACGGACCCGCGGCATTCCTTTCTCGGCTACGGACCCGCGGCGTCGGGGCGCCCTCACCCCGGGGGCGCCTTCAGCGCGACAGGGTCGCCGGGCTGCCGCCGTTCGCCTCGTATCCCGCTACCGCCAGGGCACGGTATATCGCGTAGTCCGCGGCCGGGTCCTGGGTCAGGCTCCAGGGCAGGGCGCCGACGTGGCCGTCGACGTGCACCAGCTGGTCCATGGCCTCGGACCAGCGCTCGCCGCGGACGAGGAAGGGGACCAGCAGGTGGCGGACGTGGGCCAGCATCGGGTCGTCGGGGCGGGCCGTGTGGACCGCGTACAGCGCGCCGTGGACGGCCTTGGTCACGACCTCGCTCTGGTAGAAGCTGCGGACCAGGTTCACCTCGGGGAGGTGCTCGAAGACCGCGAAGAGCGGCATCGCCGCGAGGAGGGAGCCCTGCGGCGCGCGTGCCGCGGCGGCCTCCGCGAACGCGTACGCCGTCTCCCGCGAGCCGTGCCACTTCTCGCACCAGTAGTGCAGGGCCGCCAGATGCGCTCCCATGTGGGAGGGCGCGCGGTCCAGGATCTTCAGCCAGAGCTTCTCGAACTCCGGCTGGGAGTAGGCGAGTCCACGGGCCACCGACAGCTCGACGATGTACGGGATCGGGTCACCGGGGGACAGCAGCGCCGCATCACCGCACGCGGAACGAGCCTCCTCCATGATGATCCGGAAGTCGTCCGTCCCCGGCGTCGACGTCCGCCATGCCTGCTGCACCAGGAACTCGGCGTGCACAGCCGCGCCGCCCGCGTCCTTGGGGGCCTCGGCGCGCCACACCCGCAGCCACTGCCCGCCGGGTGTCTCGCTCACCCCGCCGGGGCGCTGCTGAAGCTCCAGCGACGCGGCGCCCGCGAAGGCCTGCACCCGCTGCCAGCGGGTCTCGCCCTCGCTGTCCGTGCCGGCCAGCAGCTGCGAGGCCGCGCGGTAGTCCTGGGTCCGCTGCACCACGTCCAGGACGTTCAGCAGATCCGCGTCCGGGCCCGGCATGCGGATGTCCAGCTCCTCCTGGCGCAGGAACCCGTAGTTCGCCGGGTCGGCGGCGTCCGGGTCGCCGGGCGAGACCAGCTGTACACCGCCGCGTCTGCGCCGCAGCACCGGCAGCAGCACCATGCTGAACATGGCCAGCGCCATCAGGACCCACAGAATCTCCATGGCTCAAGCGAACCAGACGGGTCCGACAATTGGCCAACCCGGTCCCGCCCCGGGGTTCCGTCCCCGGTCCCGCCGCGGTCCCGCCGCAGTTCCGTCCGGTCCCGTCTCCGGTACCGCCGCGGTCCCGTCCCGCGGCTCGGCGGTCCCCGAGAGGGGCGTACGACGTCATGAACCCCGGGGGAGCACTACGCTCGGGACTCATGAGCGACAGGCACATCAGTCAGCATTTCGAGACGCTCGCGATCCACGCGGGCAACACCGCCGATCCCCTCACCGGAGCGGTCGTCCCGCCGATCTACCAGGTCTCGACCTACAAGCAGGACGGCGTCGGCGGCCTGCGCGGCGGCTACGAGTACAGCCGCAGCGCCAACCCCACCAGGACAGCCCTGGAGGAGAACCTCGCCGCCCTGGAGGGCGGTCGCCGCGGCCTGGCGTTCGCGTCGGGACTGGCGGCCGAGGACTGCCTGTTGCGGACGCTGCTGAGCCCCGGCGACCACGTGGTGATCCCCAACGACGCGTACGGCGGCACCTTCCGGCTCTTCGCGAAGGTCGTCTCCCGGTGGGGCGTGGACTGGTCGGTGGCCGACACCAGCGACGTCGATTCGGTTCGGGCCGCCCTCACCCCGAAGACGAAGGCGATCTGGGTCGAGACGCCGTCCAACCCCCTCCTCGGCATCACGGACATCGCCGCGGTCGCGCAGATCGCGCGCGAGGCGGGCGCCCGGCTCGTCGTCGACAACACCTTCGCGACGCCCTACCTCCAGCAGCCGCTCGCGCTCGGCGCGGACGTCGTCGTGCACTCCCTGACCAAGTACATGGGCGGCCACTCGGACGTCGTGGGCGGCGCCCTGATCACCGGTGACCGGGAACTCGGCGAGGAACTGGCGTACCACCAGAACGCGATGGGCGCGGTCGCCGGGCCCTTCGACTCCTGGCTGGTGCTGCGCGGCACCAAGACGCTCTCCGTGCGCATGGACCGGCACAGCGAGAACGCGGGCAGGGTCACCGAGATGCTCACCCGGCACGCGCGCGTGACACGCGTTCTGTACCCGGGTCTTCCGGAGCACCCCGGTCACGAGATCGCCGCCAAGCAGATGAGGGCGTTCGGCGGCATGGTCTCCTTCCAGGTCGAGGGCGGAGAGGAGGCGGCCGTCGAGGTCTGCAACCGCGCCAAGGTGTTCACGCTCGGTGAGTCGCTGGGCGGTGTGGAATCCCTGATCGAGCACCCGGGACGCATGACGCACGCCTCGGTGGCCGGTTCGGCGCTGGAGGTCCCCGCCGACCTCGTCCGCATCTCCGTGGGCATCGAGAACATCGACGACCTGCTCGAGGACCTTCAGCAGGCCCTGGGCTGAGCGAGAGCGGCCGTCCGGCCGGAGGACCACGGTTTCAGGAGGACCACGGTTTCAGGAGGTCCGCGGTCGAGCGGAGGTCCCCGTCGGGCCGGCGGTCACGAGCCCGGCGGCGCTGGAGGCCGGTCACCAGCCCGTCAGCGGTGGAGTCGTCTGCGACGGCGGCTCCACCCACGGACGGGCCGTCGCCGCCCAGACGGTGAAGGCGACGGCCGCGGCGAGCAGCACCAGCCACAGCAGTCGCCGGGCCATCGTCCTGCGGCGCAGCATGCGCCCTCCACGGCGTACGACCTCGCCGTACAGGTCGGGCGGCACCGGGGGCGGCGGCATCTGCTCCATCATCTGTCGTACGGCAGCCTCGCGCTTCGGCAGATTCATGACGGCGCCGCCTCCACCCTGGTCGGTGCCGGGCCGAGGGGCGGGTGCAGCAGCGTCGCGATGGCGCGGGCACAGATCGCCCGTACACGTTCTGTGGGGAGTCCGAGCAGGGCCGCCGCCTGTTCCTCGGCGACCCCCTCGTACAGCCTGAGGACGAGGACCAGCCGTTCCTGGGGCCTCAGCCGGGCCAGGACGTGGTCCGGGGAGGGCCGCTGCCGTCCGAATCTCCCGTACTGGTGCCAGGCGGCGTGCTGGAAGCGCGCGACCAGTTCCCGGCGGGCGCTGTCGTAGGGGTCCTCGCCGTGCAGCCGGTCCCAGGAGGCGTACGTGTGGGCGAGGGCCAGTGTCAGCAGCCGCCGCGCGCGCGGGTTGGCGCCCCGGGGCTCCGCGGTGAGCAGCGTGGCGGTGTGCAGCAGCCGCCCTGCGGCGCCCGCCATGAACGCCTCGAACTCCCGGGCCCGGCGGACGCCTTGGGAGGCACGCCGTTCTCGCACCACGCCTCCCGCCTGAGGGCGACCCTGAGGAAGGGCCCGCGGCCGCGTGCGATCCGATCGCACGGGCACGACGAGGACCCGGTCTCATATGAGGCCAGGTGCCGCCTTCCGGTCAAGAGCCCGGCGCACACGCACGCGCGCGTGGAGGGGCGCGAAGGCCCGGGGACACCGGGCACGGAGCACCGTTCCAGCGCGGTTCAGGAGGTCGGCTCGGACTCCGGCGCCGGCATGCCCTGGGCCGCCTGGCGTGCGGAGAGCGCGCTGTTGAAGCGTGTGAGGAGCGCGCAGAACACCTCGCGCTCCTCGGGCGCCCATTCGTGTGTCAGCTCGGCCATCAACTGACGCCGGGAAGTGCGTACTTCGTCGAGCCTGGACTGGCCGCGCGGGGACAGCTGGAGCACCACGGCGCGTCCGTCCTCGGGGTGCGAGGTGCGCTTGACCAGCCCGGTGTCGACCAGCGGGGCGACCTGCCGGGTGACCGTCGAGGAGTCGATTCCCATGCTCGCCGCGAGCGCCTTGACGCCCATCGGCCCTTCTTTGTCGAGACGGTTGAGCAGCAGGTACGCGGCCCGGTCCATGGAGTTGCGCACCTGCCCCACCCCGCCGAGCCGGGTCTGTTCCGCACGGCGCGCGAAGACCGCGACCTCGTGCTGCAGGGCTTCGAGAAGACCGGTGTCACCGACGGTCGTCATGTCCATCGACATCTCTGGTGTTGTGGGCATGGCCGGGGGCTCAATTCATGCGTGGGGAGCTGGGTTGGGGGACAGGTTACGCGGCCGGGGCGTGGGCCGTACCGGGGCTGCGCAAACACAGTCTCGGAGCGTGGTCACCACGGGAGTGCGCCCGCGTGAACTGCGAGACTGGTGGTCATGAGCTACAGCACGGCTGACTCCTTTCCCGGCGTGACTCTCGACGACGTACGCGGCGCGCAGAAGATGCTCACGGGTGTGGCGCGGGTGACCGCGATGGAGGGCAGCAGGTACCTGTCCCAGCTGGTGGGCGCACCGGTGCAGTTCAAGTGCGAGAACCTCCAGCGGACGGGATCGTTCAAGCTGCGCGGCGCGTACGTGCGGATCGCGGGCCTGCTTCCGGAGGAGCGCGCCGCGGGTGTCGTCGCGGCGAGCGCCGGCAACCACGCGCAGGGCGTCGCGCTCGCGTCCTCGCTGCTCGGCGTCCGGTCCACCGTGTTCATGCCGACCGGCGCCCCGCTGCCGAAGGTCGCGGCCACCCGCGACTACGGCGCCGAGGTGAGGCTGCACGGGCAGGTGGTCGACGAGACGCTGGCCGCCGCTCAGGAGTACGCGCGCAGGACGGGTGCCGTGTTCATCCACCCTTTCGACCACCCCGACATCATCGCGGGCCAGGGCACGGTCGGCCTGGAGATCCTGGAGCAGTGTCCCGAGGTGCGCACGATCGTCCTGGGGATCGGCGGCGGCGGGCTGGCGGCGGGCGTGGCCCTCGCGGTGAAGTCGCTGCGCCCGGACGTACGGATCATCGGGGTGCAGGCGGAGGGCGCGGCGGCGTACCCGCCCTCGCTGGCGGCCGGACGGCCGGTGTCGATCGAGAACCCGGCCACGATGGCCGACGGCATCAAGGTCGGCCGGCCCGGCGACGTGCCGTTCCGCCTCGTCGAGGAACTGGTGGACGAGGTCCGAACGGTCTCCGAGAACAACCTGTCCAGCGCGCTGCTGCTGTGCCTGGAGCGCGCCAAGCTGGTCGTCGAACCGGCCGGCGCGAGCTCCGTCGCGGCACTGCTGCGCGCCCCGGGGTCTTTCGAGGGCCCGGTGGTGGCACTGCTCTCGGGCGGGAACGTGGATCCGCTGCTGATACAGCGCATCCTGCGGCACGGCATGGCGGCGGGAGGCCGCTATCTGGCGGTCACGCTGCGGCTCACGGACCGGCCCGGCGCCCTCGCCACGCTTCTCGGGGTGTTGTCAGTGGCGGACGCCAACGTCCTGGATGTGAGCCATGTACGGACCGATCCGCGGCTCGGGCTCACGGAGGTGGAGGTCGAGCTGCACCTGGAGACGAAGGGGCACGACCACTGCGCCGAGGTGAATCTGGCGCTGCGCGAGGCCGGCTACACGGTCATCGACTGAGGTCGGAGCCGCCCGCGGAGCACGGCCGTCCCACTCGGGGTAAATCCATTGAGTGACGCGATACATCGCGTTACGGTGGGTCTGCGGATCGGCGCCGACGGGGCCGGGCCGATGACTTTCCCATCGTGCGCGAGTCCCCAGTACGCGCACATCCGAAAATCCCCAACGACGTGGAGAACACTCATGCCAGGCGCCATCTACGCCGAAGGCCTGGTGAAGACCTTCGGTGACGTAAGGGCTCTGGACGGCGTCGACCTCGATGTTCCGGAAGGCACCGTGCTCGGTCTGCTCGGGCCGAACGGCGCGGGCAAGACGACCGCGGTCCGCTGTCTGACGACTCTGCTGCGCCCCGACAGCGGCAGGGCCGTCGTCGCGGGCATCGACGTGGTCAAGGACCCCGACGCGGTACGGCGCAGGGTCGGCCTCTCCGGACAGTTCGCGGCGGTCGACGAGTACCTGACCGGCCGCGAGAACCTCCAGATGGTCGGCCAGCTGTACCAGATGAAGGCGAAGGCGGCGAAGGTCCGCGCGGCCGAGCTCCTGGAGCAGTTCAACCTCGCCGACGCCGCCGACCGCACCGCGAAGACGTACTCGGGCGGTATGCGCCGTCGCCTCGACCTGGCGGCGGCCCTGGTCGTGTCGCCCCCGGTGATGTTCATGGACGAACCGACGACCGGCCTCGACCCGCGCAACCGCCAGCAGCTGTGGGACGTCATCAAGCAACTGGTCTCCGGCGGTACGACGCTGCTGCTGACCACCCAGTACCTCGAAGAGGCCGACCACCTCGCGCACGACATCTGCGTCGTCGACCGCGGCCGCGTCATCGCCCGCGGCACCGCCGACGAGCTCAAGGCGCAGACCGGCGGCGAGCGCGTCGAGGTCGTCGTGCACGAGCGCGAGCGCATGGAGACCGCCTCCGAGGTGCTGCGCGGCTTCGGCAAGGGCGAGACCACGGTCGAGGAGCACACCCGCAAGCTCACCGTGCCCGTCACCGGCGGCGCGAAGCTCCTCGCGGAGGTGATCCGCGAGCTGGACACCCGCGGCATCGAGATCGACGACATCGGCCTGCGCCGCCCCACCCTCGACGACGTCTTCCTGTCCCTCACCGGCCACGTGGCCGAGGAGAACGGCGGGTCGGCGGACGCTCGGACCGACAAGGGCAAGGAAGCCCGGACCGACAAGAGCAAGAAGGAGGTCGCGAAGTGAGCGCCGTAAGCGACGCCGTGCAGGTCGCGGCCCCCTCGAACCCCGTCGTCCAGTCCATCCGGGATTCCCTGGTCATCGCCAAGCGGAACCTGATCAGGATGTCCCGGATCCCCGAGATGGTCATCTTCGGGCTCATCCAGCCGATCATGTTCGTGGTGCTGTTCACCTACGTCTTCGGCGGGTCAATGAAGATCGGCGGCAGCACCAGCGCCACCGACTACACCAACTTCCTGATGGCCGGCATCTTCGCCCAGACCGTCACCTTCGCCACGGCGGGCGCCGGCGCGGGCATCGCCGACGACATGCACAAGGGACTCATCGACCGCTTCCGCTCGTTGCCCATGGCGCGCGGCGCGGTGCTCACCGGCCGCACCCTGGCCGACCTCGTACAGACCGCGCTGACCCTGCTGGTTCTCGCGATCGTCGCCGTGATGGTGGGCTGGCGGGTCGGCTCGAACGGCAGCACCGACGCGTTCCGCGTTCTCGGGGGCTTCGGGCTGCTGCTTCTGCTGGGATACGCGTTCACCTGGATCGGCGCGCTCATCGGCCTGTCCGTGCGGACGCCCGAGGCGGCCACCTCCGGCGGGCTGATCTGGCTCTTCCCGGTCACGTTCATCTCGAACGCGTTCGTGGACACCGCCAACATGACCCCCTGGCTGCGGCATGTCGCGGACTGGAACCCGTTCAGCGCCACCGTGCAGGCGTGCCGCGTGCTGTTCGCCAATCCCGGGGTGTCGACGTCTCAGGCGTGGCCCATGCAGCACTCGATCCGGGCCTCGGTGATCTACTCCGTCCTGATCGTGCTGATCTTCAGGACGCTCGCGGTCCGCAAGTACCGCTCGGCGACGGCGTGACGCGGACATCGCCCCGGAGATAGCCCGGACATCGCCCCGGACGTCGAGGCGGACGTAGGCCGGGATGTCGAAGCGGTGGCCGACGCGGACGTCGACGCGGACGTCGACGCGGATGTGACGGTGCCCCCGGCGTGCGGCCGGGGGCACCGTCGTCGCTGGTCCGGTCCTGGGCTCAGCCCTGGTGCGGCACGGCCTTGAGGATCTTCACCGAGGCGAGCTTGCCGTTCGGCAGCTCGTACTGGGCGTCCTCGCCGACCTTCTTGCCGTTCACGCCGGAGCCCAGCGGGGACTGCGGAGAGTACGTCTCGATGTCGGAGCTCGCGTACTCACGCGAGCCGAGCAGGAAGTCCAGGGTGTCGTCCTCGTCGCCGTCGAAGGCGATGGTGACGATCATGCCCGGTGCGACCACGCCGTCCGCCGCGGGAGCCTCGCCGACCTTGGCGTTCTCCAGGAGCTGGGTCAGCTGGCGCACTCGGAGCTCCTGCTTGCCCTGCTCTTCCTTGGCCGCGTGGTACCCGCCGTTCTCGCGCAGGTCGCCCTCCTCGCGCGCGGCCGCGATCTTGGCGGCGATCTCCGTGCGCGCAGGACCAGACAGGTACTCCAGCTCGGCCCTGAGCTGGTTGTACGCCTCCTGGGTCAGCCAGGTGACGTTCTCGCTGGTCTGGGTCACAGGTGCTCCTCGTAGGTACTGGGAATACAAAGCATCGCCCTACCCAGAAACATGTTCTCTCACGGGTGGGCGAAACCACGAGCCTAACAATTCAGCGGCTCTGAGGGGAGGACATAAGACATCAGAATTACATCAACGCAGGTCAGCTGCCGGTTGGCAAGAGTGACGCGGGCCACTGGCGATGCCGTCGGGCCGGGTCGGTGATACCGCTCAGGCCTTGTGGCAGCCGAGGAGTTCCGCCGTGGAGCCCCGGGCCGTCGTACGCAGGGTAACCACCTTGTCGAGGCGGGAGGAGTCCTGGTCGAAGCGGAAGTCGGCGCGGCCCACCTCGACGCCGTCGGCGCTCTGTGAACGCAACGTGCAGTAGCCGTCCGTACCCGAGTCCTTGTGCACTTCCAGGTGCACCTCGACCGCGCTGTCCGAGATCGCCTTGAAGGCGATCACCTGGGCGCTGATCTTGGTCCCGGCGATGTAGTCGTAGCCGAACCAGCCGACCAGGCCGATCAGGGCGACACCCAGGACGCTCCCGATGATCTTGAGCTTCCGGTCGGCGCTCTCGTCCGCGGAGCGGCCGTACCGGCCCTCGGGCAGTCGCGCGCTCGCCGTACTCATGATCGTCCTCTCGGCTGAGGTCCGTGAGACGGACCCCGGAATTATTCGCCCCCCGATTCCGTCACTATAGAAGCCGCCCGAAGCGCTGATTCACGCCGGGCGCCGACAGCCGACGTACTCAGGCGACAGCCGACCGACCGAGGATTGAGTCTTGACTGACCAGCTGCGACTGATGGCCGTTCACGCCCACCCCGACGACGAGTCGAGCAAGGGCGCGGCCACCATGGCGAAGTACGTGTCCGAGGGGGTGGACGTGCTGGTCGTGACCTGCACGGGCGGGGAGCGCGGCTCCATCCTCAATCCCAAGCTTCAGGGCGACAAGTACATCGAGGAGAACATCCACGAGGTACGCAAGAAGGAGATGGACGAGGCCCGCGAGATCCTCGGCGTCAAGCAGGAGTGGCTCGGCTTCGTGGACTCGGGCCTGCCCGAGGGCGACCCGCTGCCCCCGCTCCCCGAGGGCTGCTTCGCCCTGGAGGACCTCGACAAGGCGGCCGGCGAGCTGGTCAAGCAGATCCGCTCGTTCCGCCCGCAGGTGATCACCACGTACGACGAGAACGGTGGCTACCCGCACCCCGACCACATCATGACCCACAAGATCTCGATGGTGGCGTTCGAGGGCGCGACGGACACCGAGAAGTACCCGGAGTCCGAGTTCGGACCGGCGTTCCAGCCGCGGAAGCTCTACTACAACCAGGGCTTCAACCGTCCGCGCACCGAGGCGCTGCACCACGCGCTCCTGGACCGCGGCCTGGAGTCGCCGTACGGGGACTGGCTGAAGCGCTGGAGCGAGTTCGAGCGCGCCGAGCGCACGCTGACCACGCACGTTCCGTGCGCGGACTTCTTCGAGATCCGTGACAAGGCGCTCGTCGCGCACGCCACGCAGATCGACCCCGACGGCGGCTGGTTCAAGGTCCCCATGGACATCCAGCGGGACGTCTGGCCGACCGAGGAGTACGAGCTCGCCAGGTCCCTCGTCGATACCTCCCTCCCCGAGGACGACCTCTTTGCGGGCATCCGCGACAATGCCTGACATGAGCGCAAGCCTGGCACTGACGCACCTCGTCCCCCTCGCCAAGGAGGTCGACCAGAACAAGGTCACCCCCGGCGTCCTCGGCTTCATCGTCTTCGCGGTGATGGCCCTGGCCGTCTGGGGCCTGATGAAGTCCATGAACCGCCACATGGGCAAGGTCACCTTCGAGCAGGACCCCGAGAACGGGGCGGAGGGCTCGGGCGGCGCGGACCGCTCCGCCGCCGGCGGGAAGCCCAGCCCCGCCAAGGGCTGAGCGGGCGCCTGCGGGAGGCCTGGCCCCTGCGGGAGGTGTCCAGCCCCTCGCGCAGGGTCCAGCCCCGCGGGAGCTCCAGCCCCTGTGGGGTGCCGGGCCCTGCGGGAGTTCGGCCCCTCTCACGTCACCACGGTCACGCCCATCACGTCGCGTGCGTGGCGTCCCGGCACCATGCCCAGACGCCAGGCCTGCCAGCCGGCGTCCAGGTCCGCTCCCCGCTCCAGCAGCAGCTGGTACGCCTCGATGAAGTCGTCGAGCCCGCCGTCCCGGGTGGCGTGGCCGGCGCGCGCGAGCTCTGCCAGCTCCTCCTGGGCCACCGCCGCGCCCACCTCATGACCGCCCGGGGCCGCGTACGGGAGCAGGGTGCAGCGCAGGAAGCGGGCCCAGTCCTCCCCGCGACGGTCGCCGTACGAGGCGAACAGGCCCAGGGCCTCCTCGCACAGGGTCAGCGCCTGCTGCGTACGGGCGTTGCCCGCGTCGACGACGGCGAGCTCCAGGCAGGTCCACGCCTCGCCGTGCGCCACCCCGATGCGCTGGAAGTCCGCGCGGGCGTCGACGAGGAGCTGGCGGGCGAAGCCCGAGTTCCGCAGCGAGCCCGTCTGCGCGGCGCGCTGGTCACGGGTCACGCGGGCCGAGTGGTGGCGCGCGCAGGCCAGGCCGTAGACGTCCCGCATCCGGGAGAACATCGTCCGGGAACGCTCCAGCTCGCGCACCGCCTGGTTCAGGTCGCCGGTCTCCTCCAGAGCCTGGCCTAGGTAGTAGACCGTCCAGGCCTCGCCGCGCGCGTCCTCGTTCTCGCGGTGCCGGGAGGCCGCCTGGCGCAGCCCGTCGACCGCGGAGGACGGGTCGCCATCGACGAGCCGGGCGCGGGCCAGCTGGGTGAGCGCCCAGGCCTCACCACGGGCGTCGCGCGTGCGGCCGTACAGGTCGAGCGCCTCGCGCAGCTCACGCTCGGCGCGCGGCACGTCGCCCATCCGCAGGCCCAGCTGGCCGAGCTGGAAGTGGGCCCAGGCCTCGCCGTGCACCGAACCGCTCTCGCGGTGCAGGACCAGGGCCTCGGTGAGGAGGCCGAGGGCCCGGGCGAGCCGGGATCTGTCGCGCTCCACCGCCGCCAGCGCGTGCATCGTCCAGGCGCGGTCGGCCGCCAGCTCGGGTGCGGCCTGGAGGTCCATGGCCTCCTGGAGCCTGGCCGTCGCCTCGATGAGGTTGCCCTGGTGGTGCAGCGTGATGCCGAGGGAACAGAGCGCCCTGGCCGCCCCAGCGTCGTGGTGGGCCTCGAAATAGAGGTCCACCACCGCCGCCAGGGTCGTCCGCGCCTTGTCCAGCTCGCCCAGCTGGCGGGCCGCGATACCCGTACGCCACTGCACCGAGCGGACGAGGAGGCCCTGGTCGACCGCCTGGGTCAGCTCGCTGATCTCGCCCAGCCGGTAGAGGTCACCGCGCAGCAGGCAGTAGTCGCACAGGGCGCCGAGCAGGTTCAGCACCGCCGCCTGGTTCACCCCCTCCGCGTGCCGCAGCGTCGCCGTGATGAAGCTCGACTCGTCGTCCAGCCAGCGCAGCGCGGCGTCCAGGGAGGTGAAGCCGTGCGGCCCGAACTGGTCGGCGCGCGTCGACGTCTTGCCGTCCACCAGCCGGATCACCGAGTCGGCGAGTTCCGCGTAGTTCACGATCAGGCGCTCCTGCGCCGCCGTGCGCTCCGACGGTTCCTCCTCGTCGAGGAGACGGGCCGCGGCGAAGGTCCGCACGAGATCGTGCAGGCGGTAGCGGCTGCCGCGCACATGGTCGATCAGGCCCGCCCGGGAGAGGGCGGTCAGATGACGGACGGCCTCGGGTTCGTCCGTCGCGAGGAGGGACGCCGCGGCCGCCGCGCCCAGCGAGGCGCGACCGGCCAGGGCCAGCCGTCGCAGCAGCCGGCGTGCCATCTCCGACTGGTCCGTGTAGCGCAGCCACAGCACCCGCTCGACGGGCCCCACGGGGCCGTAGGCCGCGAGGTCGGTGGCGAGCCCGCGCGGGGTGCGCGGGCCGAGCGAGGAGCCGGCGACGCGCAGTGCCAGCGGCAGGCCCCCGCACAACTCCCGTATCCGGTCGGTGGATTCGGCGTCGTACGGACCGGACGCGTCCTGTGCCGCCGCGGTCAGCAACTCCTCGGAGCCCGCCGCGTCCAGCGCCTCGACGGGGAGCTGGTGCACCCAGGCGGGGAGGTCGGCGGGCAGGTCGAGCGGCCCTCGCGCGGTGACCAGGACCAGGCTCTCCGAGCGCTCGGGGACCAGGGTGCGCACCTGCTCGGCGTCGCTCGCGTCGTCCAGCACGATTGTCACGGGCAGGCCCGTCAGATGCTGGTGGTACAGCTCGCTCAGACGTCTGACCTGCTGGTCCTGCGAGGAGCGCTCGCGGAAGAGGAGCTGTTCGCGCGGGGCGCCGAGCCGGTTCAGCAGGTGGAGGAGCGCGTCGCGGGTGGTGAGCGGCGGGTCGTCCGGGCTGTCGCCGCGCAGGTCGACCACGCACGCGCCGCGGAACTGGTCCTTGAGGGCGTGCGCCGCCCGGACCGCGAGCGTGCTGCGGCCGGAGCCGGGCGCGCCGTGCAGCACCACGACCGTCGGCCTCGTCTCCGTGCTCGCCCGGGCCGCGTGCACCCATTGCGCGACCCGCGACAGCTCGGCCCGGCGCCCGGTGAACGGGCCTTCCCGTTCCGGTAGCTGACCGAAAGACTGCTCCAGCACGCTGCGCCGGCGGGCCGCCGCGCTCTTGTCGGTGCGCCGCAGCTGGGGCGCACCCTTCTTGGCGCCGGTGGAGGCGTTGAGCACCCGCTGCTGGTCGAGGAACGGGCGGACGCCCCGTACCTCCAGAGCGGTCAGCCATTGCAGACGCAGCTGCTCGGGGCCGCCGGGCTGCCCCAGGGCTCCGGCCCGGCGGCTCGCGGCCGGCACGTGTGAGGCCGTCACCTTGAGGACGGTCGCCGCCGCGCCCGCCACGCCCACCGTCGCCCCGGCGCCGACGGCCGTGCCCGCGCCGGTGCCGAGGGCCAGGTCGGCGACGACGGCCGCGAGCGCACCAACCGCCGCCACCAGAAGGGAAGTTCCGGATCCCTCGCGCGCGAACCGCTGCCCGAAGGTCTGCCGTCCCGCTTCCGACTCGTCCAGCGCCCGCGTGTACGCCGTGTACTCCTCGGCGGCCGTCTCCGTCATCGCGTCGAGCGCGGCCCGCGTCCGCGACAGCAGCGCACCCCTGTCCACGCGCCCTCCGGACCGGCGTACCTCCTCCTCGACGGCCCGTACCAACAGCCCCTCGGCCTCCGCCCGATGGCTGTCCCGCATGTCACATCCCCCTCCGGCAGCAACTCCCTGGCCTATGAGTGTCCTTCGGGGAGGACGCGAGCGCGAGAGGGCCGTCGATCAATCCCGCGGATCGCGCCTGCCGACCAGTGCGGAGGCCGTCCTTTCAGCGGCACGGGGCCTGCCGGGCTCCTCGCGCGGGGTCCGATCTGCGGAGAGGGCGAGGAAGATGCATGCGCAGGCGAGCGCGGCCTCCGCCGCCGCGCAGACCAGGGCCTGGACAAGAGGGGCGCCCGGCTGCGCGGTGGTTATGTCGAACCAGGCGTCCAGCACCGCGACCGCGGCTGTCGCCGAAGCGGTCAGCCGGGCGTGCTGGTCGCCGCGCAGCCCCAGCACGGCGGTGGCCGCGCAGCCCGCCGCCATCAGCACGTCGAGTCCCACCCAGGCCACTTGCCAGTTCCGCACCTCGGCGCTCGCGGGGAGCGTAAGCACGAGGAGCACCATCCAGGGCACGAGCGCCACGGCGGTGACGCCGAGCAGCACGAGAGCCCACCTGCTTCGCACGACAGCACGATTCGTCCGCATGCCTCCACGATAGGACCGCAGAAGAAATTCTGCAAAGAAAATTCTGCAGAATTTGTTCTGCAGGGGGGAGCGGGCCGGGGATACCGTGGTCGTATGCCCGACCCCGAGCTGACCAGCCTCGAACGCACCGCCCTGTACAAGTCCCTCGGCAACCCGTTGCGGCGCCGCATCCTCGACTACCTCGGCCGGCACGGCGAGGCGAACTCGACCGTGCTCGCCAAGGAGCTCGGCGAGAGTTCCGGCACGACCAGCTACCACCTGCGCAAGCTGGCTGAGCAGCACCTCATCGAGGAGATCGCCGAGAGGTCGGGCGGCCGTGAACGCTGGTGGCGGGCGCTGCCGTTCCGTCACACCACGCCCGATCCGGCCGCGATGACACCCGAGGAGCGCGCCGCCGCCGAGGGCGTGGCACGGCTGAAGATCGAGATGGACACCGGGCTGTACCTGCGGGCCCACAAGGAGTACGCGGGTCCCGAGGGGTGGGCGCAGGTCCAGCGCTCCGGCAACTGGATGACCAGGGACGAACTCCTGGACTTCGTACGTGAATACCGGGCGCTCCTCGACCGGTACGGCCACCCTCGTGAAGATGCCCCCGAAGGGGCACGCCCGGTGCACCTGCGCTTCTACGCCGTCCCCGACGCCGTGGGAGAGTGGCAGGGTGAACCGACTGGCCCATGAGACGTCCCCGTATCTGCTCCAGCACGCCGACAACCCCGTCGACTGGTGGCCGTGGTCGGCCGAGGCCTTCGACGAGGCCCGCAGAAGCAACCGGCCCGTTCTGCTGAGCGTCGGGTACAGCAGCTGTCACTGGTGTCATGTCATGGCCCACGAGTCCTTCGAGGACGAGGCGACAGCCGCGTATCTGAACGAGCACTTCGTCAGCGTCAAGGTCGACCGCGAGGAGCGGCCCGATGTCGACGCCGTATACATGGAGGCGGTGCAGGCGGCGACCGGGCAGGGCGGCTGGCCGATGACCGTGTTCCTCACGCCGGACGCCGAGCCTTTCTACTTCGGCACCTACTTCCCGCCCGAGCCGCGGCACGGCATGGCGTCCTTCCGGCAGGTGCTGGAGGGTGTGGCCGTCGCCTGGACCGACCGGCGGGACGAGGTCGCCGAGGTCGCGGGGAAGATCACGCGGGATCTCGCCGAGCGGGAGCTGACCTTCGGGGACAGCCAGGTGCCGGGCGAGGAGGAGCTGGCCGCCGCGCTGCTCGGACTCACCCGGGACTACGACGCAGCGCGCGGCGGATTCGGCGGGGCGCCCAAGTTCCCGCCGTCCATGGTGATCGAGTTCCTGCTGCGCCACCACGCGCGGACCGGCTCCGAGGGCGCCCTCCAGATGGCCGTCGACACCTGTGAGCGGATGGCGCGCGGTGGCCTCTACGACCAGCTCGGCGGCGGCTTCGCGCGGTACTCCGTCGACCGCGAGTGGGTGATCCCGCACTTCGAAAAAATGCTCTATGACAACGCGCTCCTCTGCCGGGTCTACGCCCATCTCTGGCGTTCCACCGGGTCCGAGCTCGCGCGGCGGGTGGCTCTGGAGACCGCGGACTTCCTGGTGCGCGAACTGCGCACCGACGAGGGCGGGTTCGCCTCCGCGCTCGACGCCGACAGTGACGACGGCACCGGCAGGCACGTCGAGGGCGCGTACTACGTGTGGACGCCCGGGCAACTGCGTGAGGTGCTCGGGGACGCGGACGCCGAACTCGCCGCCCGGTACTTCGGGGTCACCGAGGAGGGCACCTTCGAAGAGGGTGCGTCCGTGTTGCAACTCCCGCAGCAGGAAGGCGTCTTCGGCGCCGAGAAGCTCGCCTCCGTGCGGGAGCGGCTGCTCGCGGCGCGGGCCGGGCGGCCCGCCCCCGGGCGCGACGACAAGGTGGTCGCCGCCTGGAACGGGCTCGCGGTGGCCGCCCTCGCGGAGACCGGCGCCTACTTCGACCGGCCCGATCTGGTGGAGGCCGCGATCGGCGCCGCCGACCTCCTCGTGCGGCTGCACATGGACGACCGGGCGCGGCTGACCCGTACCAGCAAGGACGGCCGGGTCGGCGCCCACGCGGGAGTGCTGGAGGACTACGCGGATGTCGCCGAGGGCTTCCTCGCGCTGACGTCCGTGACCGGGGAAGGGGTCTGGCTGGAGTTCGCCGGGTTCCTGCTCGACCATGTCCTCGCGCATTTCACGGACGACGAGTCGGGCGCCCTCTACGACACGGCGGCCGATGCCGAGCGGTTGATCCGCCGCCCGCAGGACCCCACCGACAACGCCACGCCCTCGGGCTGGAGCGCGGCGGCCGGAGCGCTGCTCTCGTATGCCGCGCAGACCGGAGCGGAGCCCCATCGCACCGCCGCCGAGCGGGCGCTCGGCGTGGTGAAGGCGCTCGGGCCGAGGGCGCCCCGTTTCATCGGGTGGGGGCTCGCGGTGGCCGAGGCGCTGCTCGACGGTCCCCGGGAGGTCGCCGTGGTGGGGGAGGGGAAGGATCCGGCCACAACGGCCTTGCGGCGCGCGGCACTTCTGGGTACCGCGCCGGGTGCCGTCGTGGCGGTGGGTGCGCCGGAGAGTGACGAGCTGCCGCTGCTTTCCGGCCGCTCCCTGGTGGAAGGCAAGCCGGCCGCGTACGTCTGCCGTAACTTCGCGTGTGACGTCCCGACGACCGATCCCGACCGGCTTCGCACGGCTCTGAACGGCCGAAACGCGTGACTACCAACCGGTTCAAACGCCCATAGAGCGCCGATTGTTCAGCAAGTCGACCGAGAGTGATGAAACACGCTCTTCACCGGAGGAACCTGTGTGCTTCACAGATCGCCCATAGTCTCTGCCTGGTGTCGCGGCAGATGTAACGCATTGTCGCGACTGGGGGTTTTTGGGGATCTGGGGGGATCTGTTGCTCACGTCTGTCTTCATCGCTGCCGTTTCTCTGGCGCTCTTCTGGATGGCGGCCTTCACCCTGTGGTGGCAGATGCACGCGTGGCGTACGCCCGAAGTGCTCGCTTCCACCCGCTTCAGCAGTCCGGACGGGGGTGAGAGCCTCTCCTTCTCGCTGCTGCTGCCCGCGCGGCACGAGCAGGCGGTGCTCGACCACACCATCCAGCGGCTGCTGGAATCCAGCCACGCCGACTTCGAGATCATCGTCATCGTGGGGCACGACGATCCGGAGACCACCGAGGTGGCCCGGAGTGCCGAGGCGCGCGATCCACGTGTCCGTGTCGTCGTCGACCACCACGAGAAGAAGAACAAGCCGAAGGCCATGAACACGGCACTGCCGCACTGCCGCGGCGATGTGGTCGGGGTCTTCGACGCCGAGGACCAGGTCCATCCGGAGCTGCTCGCCCATGTCGACCACGCGTTCCGCACGACGGAGGCGGACGTGGTCCAGGGCGGAGTGCAGCTCATCAACTTCCACTCCAGCTGGTACAGCCTGCGCAACTGCCTGGAGTACTTCTTCTGGTTCCGCTCACGCCTTCATCTGCACGCGCAGAAGGGGTTCATCCCGCTCGGCGGCAACACCGTCTTCGTGCGGACGACGGTCCTGCGGGAAGCGGACGGCTGGGACCCCGACTGCCTTGCCGAGGACTGCGATCTGGGCGTACGGCTGTCCAGTGTCGGCAAGAAGGTCGTCGTCGCGTACGACTCCGACATGGTGACCAAGGAGGAGACACCCGGCTCCCTGATGTCGCTGCTCAAGCAGCGCACCCGGTGGAACCAGGGCTTCCTCCAGGTCTACCGCAAGGGCGACTGGAAGCAACTGCCGGGCTTCGGACAGCGGTTGCTCGCCCGCTACACGCTGATGACGCCGTATCTCCAGGCGGTCTCCGGGGTGATCATCCCGCTCAACGTCGCGGTCGCGCTCTTCCTGGACGTGCCCGTCGGGATCGCCTTCATCACGTTCCTGCCGGCCGTGACCGCTCTGGTCACCTTCGTGTTCGAGCTCGTCGGACTGCACGACTTCGGCAAGCAGTACGGGCTCCGGGTCCGCCCCGTGCACTACCTGAAGCTCGTCGTCGGCGGTCCCTTCTATCAGGTACTGCTCGCGGGTGCCGCCGTGCGCGCCGTCTGGCGCGAACAACGGGGCCGCAAAGACTGGGAGTTGACCAGTCATGTCGGCGCGCATCTCACCGAAGTGATCCGAGAGGACGTTCCTGCGTGACCTCCACCCTTCCCGCGGCGACCACACCCAAGGTCCCCGCGCAGCGGCCCCGTGCGCCCAAAATCGTCCCGCCGGCCCTTCCGGACCCGCGCTTTCGCAGCTCGCGCTCCGACCTGGTCCTGTGCGCGGTCCTGCTCGCGGCGATCCTCGTCGTGCAGGGCTGGAACATCGCCGCCTACCCGACCCTCAGCGACGACGAGGGCACCTACCTCGCCCAGGCCTGGGCCGTCCAGCAGGGCAAGGGCCTCGCCCACTACACCTACTGGTACGACCACCCGCCGCTCGGCTGGATACAGATAGCCCTGCTGACCTGGATACCCGCGCACATCAGTCCCTCGCTCATGACGGTCGGCTCGATGCGTTCCGCGATGCTCGTGGTCAGCGCGGTGAGCGCCGTCCTGCTGTACGTCCTCGCGCGCCGGCTGTCGCTGCCGCGGTGGGCGGCCGGCCTCGCGATGGTCCTCTTCGGGCTCTCCCCGCTCTCGGTCGTGCTCCAGCGGGAGATCTTCCTCGACAACATCGCGGTGATGTGGACTCTGCTCGCGTTCTGCCTGGCCGCGTCGCCGAGCCGTCATCTGTGGCACCACTTCGGCGCGGGCCTCGCGGCCGCCGCCGCCGTGCTGACCAAGGAGACGATGCTCGTCATCCTGCCCGCGCTGTTCGTCACGATGTGGCGGCACAGTCATCGCGACACCCGCAAGTTCGCGCTCACCGGCGCCGTCACCGCGTGTGTGCTGATCGGCGCCGCGTACCCGCTCTTCGCCCTGCTCAAGGGCGAGTTGCTCCCCGGCGGCGGACACGTCTCGCTCTGGGAGGGCATCACCTACCAGATGAGCCGCCCCGGCTCCGGCTTCATCCTGGAGGGGGGTTCCGGCTCCTACGGGGTGCTGCACTCCTGGCTGTACTACGACCGGGTCCTGCCGCTCGGCGGGCTCGCGGGCGCCCTGCTGCTCCTGGTCACCCTCCGCTGGTCGGTGACCGCGCGCGCCCTGGCCGGACCGGCGCTCACCGTGGCGATCCTCGCCCTGGTGGCCATGCGCCCGAACGGCTACCTGCCCGCGATGTACGTCATCCAGGCGCTCCCCTTCCTCGCCCTCGTCCTCGCCGGAGGCACCGCGAGCGTCGCCCACGCCGTGCTGCGCAGACGGCGGACCGACGGCGAGCGGACGTATGTGACATGGGGGCGGCGCGGGCTGGCCGCGGTGCTGGTGGTGGCCGCCGGCGCCTATGTCGTGCCCCACTGGTACGACGGTGACCGCACGGCCGTGACCGCCGATGCCAACGCCCCCTACCGGGCGGCCTCTTCGTGGCTGAGAACCGAGGTGAAGGACCCGCGGGACACCCGGGTCCTGGTCGACGACGCGCTCTGGCTCGACCTCGTGCACGACGGCTACCGGCCGGGCCTCGGCGCCATCTGGTTCTACAAGGCCGATCTCGACCCCGCGGTCACCAGGACGATGCCGCGCGGCTGGAAGGACATCGACTACGTGGTCGCCTCGCCGACCGTACGGCGCGACGCGGTCGACCTGCCCAACGTGAAGGCCGCGATCGAGCACTCCACTCCCGTCGCCACCTTCGGCAGGGGCGAGGACCGCATCGAGATACGGCGGATCGACGACGGCGGCGCCGCCGACCACACCACCAACACAGCCCTTTCCGGAGGCAGTCGATGAGCAGCTTCGAGAGCACTGTCCCGGACGAACTGGGCGATCCGGCGGTACGCGGCGCCGAGGTCCCGGAACCCGGTGCCGTCACCATCGTCGTACCGACCTTCAACGAGTCGGCGAACATACGGCAGTTGCTGCACCAGATAACCGAGTCCGTGCCGGCCCGGCTGCCCTGCGAGGTCGTCTTCGTGGACGACTCCACGGACGACACCCCCGAGGTGATCTCCGAGGTCGCGCGGGACTGCCCGTTCCCGGTGACCCTGCTGCACCGCGAGGTGCCCGAGGGCGGGCTCGGCGGCGCGGTCGTCGAGGGGCTGAAGGCGGCGACCTCCCAGTGGATCGTCGTCATGGACGGCGACTGCCAGCATCCGCCGTCCCTGATACCGGAGTTGGTCGCGTCCGGAGAGCGCGCGAACGCGGGCCTCGTGGTCGCCAGCCGGTACATCAAGGGCGGCAGCCGGGAGGGACTCGCGGGCGGCTACCGGATCGCGGTGTCGCGCGGCGCGACCTGGCTGACCAAGACGCTGTTCCCGCGCAGGCTGCGGGGCATCAGCGACCCGATGAGCGGGTTCTTCGCGATCCGCCGCAGCGCGGTCACCGCCGAGGTCCTGCGGCCGCTCGGCTACAAGATCCTGCTCGAACTCGCCGTGCGCAGCAGGCCCCGCCAGGTCACCGAGGTGCCCTTCGTCTTCCAGGACCGCTTCGCGGGCGAGTCCAAGTCGAGCGCGCGGGAGGGCTTCAGGTTCCTGCGCCACCTCGTCGGGCTGCGCACCGCCTCACCGGTCGCCCGCATGGTGGTCTTCGGGCTGATCGGCGCCACCGGCTTCGTGCCGAACCTGCTCGGCCTGTACGCGCTCACGGCCGCCGGACTGCACTACCTGCCGGCGGAGATCCTCGCCAACCAGCTCGGCGTGGCCTGGAACTTCCTGCTCATCGAGCATCTGCTGTTCCGCGAGCGCCGCAAGCACCGGGGCCGGTGGGACCGGACGGGCCGGTTCGCGCTGCTCGCCAACGCCGATCTGGTGCTGCGCATCCCGCTGATCGCGTTCTTCGTCCACCGGTTCGGCATGGGGGCCCTGTCCGCCACGGCACTGGCCCTGGTGACGACGTTCGTTCTGCGCTTCGCGGGGACCGAGGCGCTGGTCTATCTGCCGCGTCGCGGCAGCCGGAGCGGGCGCGAGAGCCGCACAGCGAGGAGTATCAGGTGAAATTCCGGGTGAGACCACGACGGAGAACCACCCTGCTGGCCGTGACGGGCCTCGCCGCCGGGCTGCTGCTCGTGTCACCGCAGCCCGCGTCCGCCGTCAACCTCGTCACGAACCCGGGCTTCGAGACCGCCGGTACGGACGGCATGCCGTCCTGCTGGGAGAAGTCCGGCTGGGGCGACAACGACTTCAGCTTCGCGACCGTGACCGACGCCCATTCCGGCTCCAAGGCCATGAAGGTCACGGTGACCCGCCGGGTCGACGGCGACCGCAAGGCGCTGATCACCGAGTCCACCGCGTGCGCGCCGGTGGTCACCGCGGGCAAGCAGTACGACCTCGGGCTGTACTACAAGACGACGACCCCCGACGCGGCGATCACGCTGTTCCGGCACGACACGACGGCGGGCTGGCAGTACTGGACCGACCTCAAGACCCTGGACATGGCGGCGGCCTGGACGCAGGCGACGGTGCGCACCCCGGCCGTCCCGGCGGGCACAGACCGCATCACCTGGGGCGTCTCGGTGTACGGCACGGGTTCGGCGACCACCGACGACTACACGATGGAACAGGTCTCCGATCCCGTTCCGCCGGCCACCTGTACGGGCACGGCCGACGAGTGCGCGAACGGGAAGTGGACGGTCCTGCCCACCCAGAACCCGGTCCGTTCCATGCACTCCGTCGTGCTCAACAACGGCAAGGTGCTGCTGATCGCGGGCTCCGGGAACAGCGAGGAGAACTTCGACGCCGGCACGTTCACGTCGGCGGTGTACGACCCGGCGACCGGCTCGTACAAGGTGATCCCCACGCCCAAGGACATGTTCTGCGCCGGGCACGTCCAGCTCGCCGACGGGCGGGTGCTGGTGATGAGCGGCAACAAGGCCTTCCCGGTCGCGGGCGGGCACGGGTACGAGGGGTACAAGGACTCGTACATCTTCGACCCGGTCACCGAGACGTACAGCAAGACGAACGACCTGAACGACGGCCACTGGTATCCGTCCGCCACCGAGCTGGGCAACGGCGACATCATCTCGTTCGGCGGGCTGCGCGAGGACTCGTCCGGTTCGGTGACCGCGGAGCGCTTCTCGAACGCCCAGCAGCAGTGGCTGCCGCTGTGGCAGGTCAACCAGACGTGGTCGTTCTGGGGTCTGTACCCGTCGATGATCCTGATGCAGGACGGCCGGCTCTTCTACTCGGGCAGCCATGTCTTCGGCAACGGCACCCCGGGCACCGGCTCGGCGGTCTACGACTACGACGCCAACACCACGACCGCGGTCCCCGGCCTGCAGAACAAGGACCAGCGCGACCAGTCCGCGAGCGTGCTGCTGCCTCCCGCGCAGGACCAGAAGGTCCTGACCGTCGGCGGCGGCAACATCGACTCGAACCCGGACGCGGGCCGGCTCACCGACATCATCGATCTCAAGGCCGCCAGCCCGGCCTACACGGTGGGCCCGCAGATCCCGCAGGGCACGGTGGACCTCGGCAACGGCAAGGTGGCCGAGACCGGCGCCCAGGGCAAGATGTACGTCTCCGCCGTCCTGCTGCCCGACGGCAAGGTCCTGGAGACGGGCGGCGGACTGCACAACCGCGCCAACCCGGTCTACGAGGCGTCGATCTTCGACCCCGCGACCACCACCTTCGACCCGGTGGCCGCCGACCCGGAGGCCCGCGGCTACCACTCCTCGGCGTTCCTGCTGCCCGACGGCCGGGTGATGGCCACCGGCGACAACCCGGGCAACGGCACCTGGAACCACGACGTGTCCGTCTACACCCCGCCGTACCTCCTCAAGGGCGCGCGCCCGGCGATCACTTCGGTGATCGACAACGAGTGGGTGTACGGGGACACCCAGCGCATCACGGTCGACCGGCCCATCGTGAAGGCGGAGTTGATCCGGCCCGCCGCGGTGACGCACTCGTCCGATCCCAACCAGCGGTTCGTGGACCTGCCGCTGAGCGTGGACGGCAACAACGTCGACCTCAATGTGACGAGCAACCCCAATATGGCGCCGCCCGGCTGGTACATGCTCTTCGCCGTGGACGCCAACGGCGTTCCCTCGGTGGCCAAGTGGGTGCATCTCCAGGGCCCGTCAGCGCTCGCCACCGACACCGCCTCGGCGCACGTCCACTCCTTCGCCGACTCCCTGACGGGCACTGTCACGGAGCCGGGAAAGAAGCGGACCTCGCAGAAGGTGTCCACCACCATCTCCGGCTGCGACCGCCACTACGGCACGATCAACGTCTGCGTGCCGACGGTCTTCCCGGACGGGGTGAAGAAGACGGCGGTCTCCCGCTGCGCGTGGCTGAAGAAGAACGACTACGGGCGCCTCAGGATCAACGGCGAGGACGATCCCCTCGGGCTCGACCCCAGCGGGGACGGACTGGCCTGCGGGGCGAAGGATCTGATCAGGCGTTAGGCCGACGCGGTCGGGCCCGGACACCGTCCGGGCCTGATCTGTCAGCCGTCCGACTCCGACCTGTCAGCCGTCCGACGGCGACTCGTCAGCCGTCCGACGGCGACCCGCCGGCCTCCGGAATCAGCCGCCGGACGTCGCGACCACCGGATTCTCAGCCGCCGAACTCCGCCAGGGCGCGCTCCACGACGGTCTCCAGCCGGTCGTGGTGCGCGCCCCTCCAGTAGGCGCGCCCGCACTCGGCGCACTGTGCGAAGACGTCGTACGACCGCTCGGTGCCGCTCTCCAACTGGTCCGCGACCTGCTCCTTGGTGGCCTCGCGGAGCAGGCCGTTGCACGCGGTGCAGCGCGTCCAGGGCTTCAGCTCGGGCGCGAACCGGCCAAGGATGTCACGGAGTTGGTCGTCGGGCTGGGTGCTGTAGACGAAGCCGCCCGCCCACAGCTCGCGGCGCCGCAGCAGGCCGCGGTCGCGGCTGAGGAGCACCCGCCGCTCGGCCGCCGAACGGGCGGCGAGAGCGGGGTCGCCGATGTCGGTGGACTCGTACGCCGTGTCGACGCCGAGCAGGCGCATCCGGCGGGCGAGGGTGCCGAGGTGCACGTCGAGGAGGAAGCGGAGCGGGGCGCCCGGGACCCGCTGCGGGCGTTCGACCGCGCGGACCCGCACGGATTCGTCCGCCACCGGGATGTGCGAGAAGGGCACCTCGCGCCCGTCCACGACCAGGGCGCCGACCTCCGTCAGCGGGACGCCGAGCGACTCGACGACATGACCGAGGGTGGAGGAGCCGTCGGTGCCGACGGGGGTGACTCCGGCGCGGCGGGCGTGCGGGACGAACAGCCCCAGTTCGGGGGCGAATTCGATGTGGATCTCCGGTCCGTTCACGCGGTCAGGATGTCATGCGGGGTGTGCCCCCGGCCTCCGGGTTTCGCGGCGGCAGACCGTGCTCCATGACGTTCACGGCGCGCTCGACGAGGTCGGCGAAGTCGTCCCCCTGGCCGGTCTCGGCCCAGTACAGGGAGGTCTCCACGAGACCGCCGATCAGGGACATCGCGAAGACCCGGACCTCCAGGCTGTCCGGGTCCCGGCCGGAGCGCTCGCCGATGGCCCGGCTCAGCAGCCGCCCGGTGACGGACATGCTCTCCATCATCCGGGAACGCACCGCGGGGACCTCGACCATCAGGCGCGTCCGGAGCCGGGTGATCTCGGGGTCCTCGGAGCTGCTGACACCGATGGCCTTCCTGATCACATGGCGCAGGGACTCGAACCACGGCTCGTCCGCGGGGCGCTCGCGCAGTTCCTGTTCCAGCAGCGGGTCGTACTCGTCCGTGAGGACGATGTCCTCCTTGGTCGGGAAGTAGCGGAACACCGTGGACGGGGAGACCTCGGCCGCCTCCGCGATCTGCTCGATCGTCGTCGCGTCGTATCCCTGTTCCGCGATCAGCCGGTACGTCGCCTCGCGGATCGCGATGCGGGTCTTGATCTTCTTCCGCTCGCGGAGCCCCGGCTGGGGCTCCGCGGCGGGAGGGGAACTCTGTGCGGTGGCGGCCATGGGTCCTATTGTCCGGCATCCGCCGGGGCCGGGGCCATGGCGGTGTCCTCCTTCGGCGCCGGGGCGGGCTGTCGGGGGCCGGGCAGCAGGGCCGCCGCCAGCAGCGCGGTGACCAGCGCCGCGACCCCGCTGACGAGCAGGACCAGGTCCATGCCGTGGATGTACGCGGCGTTCGCGGAGGCGGCGAGCGCGGGGTCGCCGAGCCGGTCGGCGACCACGTGGGCGCCGACCACCGAGTCGCCGGCGACCTCGGCGGCGGCACGCGGCAGCGCGGAGGTGTCGAGCCGGTCGGTGTACGTGGTCGCCAGCAGGGAGCCGAGCAGGGCGATACCGATCGCGCTGCCCACCTGGCGCACCGTCATCAGCAGCCCGGAGCCGCTGCCGGCCCGGTCGCCGGGGAGGGCGCCGAGGGCGGTGGACATCGCGGGCACCACGGCGAAGCCGAAGCCGAGCCCGGTGACGGACAGCCACAGGGCGGTGGCGCCGTACCCGTCGTGGACGCTCGTACGGCTGCCCAGGAACGCGGCGAAGGCGAGGAGGACGAGACCCGCGCTGATCACCGCGCGCGCCCCGAAGCGGGTGACCAGCGGCTGCGCTCCCCGGGAGGCGATCAGCAGTCCGCCCATCATCGGCAGCATCCGCACCCCGGTCGCGAGCGCGTCGTGGCCGAGCACCGCCTGGAGGTACTGCGGCAGCACGAACATCAGGCCGGACAGGACGAACATGACGAGCGTCGCGGCGAGCGTGTTGAGCAGGAAGCCGCGCCGGCCGAGCAGGGAGAGATCCAGCATCGGGCGGGGACTGCGGCGTTCGCGGACGACGAGCAGCGCGATCAGGACGACGGAGAGGGCGAAGCAGCCGAGGACGAGCGGGTCGCCCCAGCCGCGGGCCGGGGCCTTGATGATGCCGTAGACCAGGACGCTGAGGCCGACCGCGGTGAGCCCGGTGGAGACGGCGTCGACCCTGGGCGAGGCGGGGTCCCGGGTCTCGGGGAGCAGGAAGACGCAGGCGGTGATGCCGATGGCGGCCATCGGCACGTTGACCAGGAAGACCGAACCCCACCAGAAGTGGTTCAGCAGCCAGCCGCCGATGATCGGGCCGAGCGGCAGGCCGAGGGCCGAGGCGGCGGCGACGGCCCCGACCGCCTTGGTGCGCTCGTCGGGTCCGAACAGCGAGGGCAGCACGGCGAGCGCGAGCGGCATCACCAGCGCGCCGCCGACACCCATCAGGGCCCGGGCGACGATCACCCAGGTGACGTCGTCGACGAGGGAGCCGGCCAGTGAGCCGGCGAGGAAGACGCCGAGGCCCGTGATGAGCATCCGGCGCCGTCCGAAGCGGTCGCCGAGCAGGCCGGCCGGGAGCATCAGCGAGGCGAAGACGACGACGTAGGCGTCCGCCATCCACTGCTGCTGACCGGTGGACGCGCCGAGGTCCCGGGCCATCGTCGGCAGCGCCACGTTCAGGATCGTCATGTCGAAGCCGAGCACGAGCATGCTCGCGACCAGGGCCCCGAGGGCCCACCAACGGCGGGGGTCGCGCCGAACGGCGCTGTCTTGCGTGAGAGTCACCATGAAATGAGAGTAACTCTCAAAAGATGGTTACAGTCAATCAAGTGAGGCTTTCAGCTAGGGGGAGCGCGTGTCGTCGCGAGGGAGGGGGTGTCGTCGCGCCGAACGCATGGCGGCCGGAAACGCGCAGTGGCCGCGGCTCGGAAGCCGCGGCCACTGCAGAAGGGGGAGTCGAGTCGGGAGGGACGGTCAGCCGTGCTGGTAGGCCACCAGCGAGATGCCGACGTAGTGCACGATGAACGCGGCGAGGGTCAGGGAGTGGAAGACCTCGTGGAATCCGAACCAGCGCGGTGACGGGTTGGGCCGCTTGATTCCGTAGATCACGCCGCCCGCGCTGTAGAGCAGGCCGCCGACGATGACCAGGACGAGGACGGCGATGCCGCCCGTGCGCATGAAGTCGGGAAGGAAGAAGACGGCCGCCCAGCCCATCGCGATGTAGCAGGGCGTGTAGAGCCAGCGTGGCGCGCCGACCCAGAAGACCCGGAAGACGATGCCCGCCGCCGCGGCGGCCCAGATGCTCCACAGGAGCCACTGCCCCTTGGCCTCCGGCAGCAGCAGCATCGTCAGCGGGGTGTAGGTGCCCGCGATGATCAGGAAGATGTTCGCGTGGTCGAGTCTGCGCAGGATGCCGTCCATCCGCGGACTCCAGTCGCCGCGGTGGTAGAGGGCGCTCACCCCGAACAGAAGGCAGGCCGTCAGGGCGAAGACTCCGCAGGCGATACGGCCGCGGGTCGAGTCCGCCAGGGCGGTGAGGACCAGTCCGGAGACGAGGGCGGCCGGGAACATGCCGAGGTGTAGCCAGCCGCGGAGCTTGGGCTTGATCTCTTCCGACAGGGAGTGCGCGACGGAGACGTGGCCGGCGGCCGGCGTGTCCGTGGGCGCGTCGGGGACGGGCGCAGTCATGGGGCGAATCGTACCTACGGAACCGTAAGTTACGTGTCAATCCAGCGTAAGCGAACCGCAATAGTGGCCATGATCTCACGCGGTCGGCGGGTGTCGTCGGGGTACTCGCGGTGAACCCGGGGCGAGCGGGGGGAAACCCTCCGGCGAGTGGCGATCCTCACTCCGCTCAGGTGTGAGGCCCTCTGGACATATGCGCGACTCGGTCGGATCATCAAATGAGTGCGGTCGGCACCGGATGAGCGCGAGGGGTTCCATCACCGTGACGCATCCGGGTCGCAGCCCCCATGGGGCATGACAACAAACCCCTCATTTAGGAGCAATCGTGGCGCGCGACATCGCGGCTCCCGTCCCGACCAACCACAAAGAACTGATCTCGTGGGTCAACGAGATCGCCGAACTGACCGAGCCGGACAGTGTGGTCTGGTGTGACGGATCCGAGGCCGAGTACGAGCGACTGAGCGAGGAGCTCGTCCGCAAGGGCACCTTCAAGAAGCTCGACCCGATCAAGCGCCCCAACTCCTACTACGCCGCTTCCGACCCGACCGATGTCGCGCGGGTCGAGGACCGGACGTTCATCTGCTCCGAGAAGGAGGAGGACGCGGGCCCGACCAACCACTGGAAGGCCCCCGCCGAGATGCGGGCCATCTTTACCGGAGAAGGAAACAGCTTCTCCGGTGAGCAGGGCGTCTTCCGCGGCTCGATGCGGGGCCGGACGATGTACGTCGTCCCGTTCTGCATGGGCCCCCTCGGCTCGGACCTCTCCGCGATCGGCGTCGAGATCACCGACTCCGCCTACGTCGCCGTGTCCATGCGCACCATGACCCGCATGGGACAGCCCGTCCTGGACGAACTCGGCACCGACGGATTCTTCGTGCGTGCAGTGCACACGCTCGGAGCGCCGCTGGCCGAGGGCGAGGCGGACGTGCCGTGGCCCTGCAACTCCACGAAGTACATCTCGCACTTCCCCGAGACCCGCGAGATCTGGTCGTACGGCTCCGGCTACGGCGGCAACGCGCTGCTCGGCAAGAAGTGCTACGCCCTGCGCATAGCGTCCGTGATGGCGCGCGACGAGGGCTGGCTCGCCGAGCACATGCTGATCCTCAAGCTGACCCCGCCGCACGGCGAGTCGAAGTACGTCGCCGCCGCCTTCCCGAGCGCCTGCGGCAAGACCAACCTCGCCATGCTGGAGCCCACGATCTCCGGCTGGACGGTCGAGACCATCGGTGACGACATCGCCTGGATGCGCTTCGGCGAGGACGGCCAGCTGTACGCGATCAACCCCGAGGCCGGCTTCTTCGGTGTCGCCCCCGGTACCGGTGAGCACACCAACGCCAACGCGATGAAGACGCTGTGGGGCAACTCCGTCTTCACCAACGTCGCGCTCACCGACGACAACGACATCTGGTGGGAGGGCATGACGGAGGAGACTCCGGCACACCTGACCGACTGGAAGGGCAACGACTGGACGCCGGAGTCCGCCACGCCCGCCGCGCACCCCAACGCCCGCTTCACGACGCCCGCCGCGCAGTGCCCGATCATCGCGCCCGAGTGGGAGGACCCCAAGGGCGTGCCGATCTCGGCGATCCTCTTCGGCGGCCGCCGCGCCTCGGCCGTGCCGCTGGTGACGGAGTCCTTCGACTGGAACCACGGTGTCTTCCTCGGCGCGAACGTCGCCTCCGAGAAGACCGCCGCCGCCGAGGGCAAGGTCGGCGAGCTGCGCCGCGACCCCTTCGCCATGCTGCCGTTCTGCGGCTACAACATGGGCGACTACATGGGCCACTGGGTCGACGTCGCCAAGGACAAGGACCAGGCGAAGCTCCCGAAGATCTACTACGTGAACTGGTTCCGCAAGAACGACGCGGGCAAGTTCGTGTGGCCCGGCTTCGGCGAGAACAGCCGTGTCCTGAAGTGGATCGTCGAGCGCCTCGACGGCAAGGCCGAGGGCGTCGAGACCCCGATCGGCATCCTGCCGACCCGCGAGGCCCTCGACACCGACGGTCTCGAACTGGCCGACGCCGACCTCGACTTCCTGCTCACGGTCGACAAGGAGGTCTGGCGCGAGGAGGCCGCCCTGGTCCCCGAGCACCTCAACACCTTCGGCGAGCACACGCCGACGGAGCTGTGGGACGAGTACCGCGCCCTGGTGCAGCGCCTGGGCTGACGCCCCCCGTGACTCCGCGGCCGACCCGAGTTGCCCTGACCTGCGACCGTTGCCGCGGTCGGCCGCGGTGACAGCACCCCGCCGGGGCTTCGCGCACAGCCGCGCGGAGCCCCGGCTTTTTTCGTCCACTGCGCCCCGCCCGTGCCGGAACGGCTGAAAAAGCGCCGATTTCGGGGGACACTCCTGACATCCAGCCGTGGACCCCGAAATGAGGTGGGCGGGGTGCGTACGCCTGTCAGTGACCCCATGAAGATCGGTCCGTACCGCATCGTGGGCCGGCTCGGCTCCGGTGGCATGGGATGGGTGTACCTCGGCCGCTCGCCCGCCGGGCGCGAGGTCGCGGTGAAGGTGGTGCGGCCCGAACTGGCCGCGGAGAGCGAGTTCCGGGAGCGCTTCGCGCGCGAGGTCGCGGCGGCACGCGTGGTCAGCGGCGCGTACACCGCCGCCGTCGTCGACGCCGACACCGAGGCCGAACTCCCCTGGCTGGCCACGCTGTACGTGCCCGGCCCCTCGCTCGCCGAGGCGGTCCAGACCGACGGCCCGCTGCCCGAGCCGCAGGTACGACGGCTCGGCGCGGGCCTGGTCGAGGCGCTCCAGGCCATCCACGCGGCCCGCGTCGTGCACCGGGACCTCAAACCGGCGAACGTGCTCCTCGCCTCCGACGGGCCGCGCGTCATCGACTTCGGGATCTCCCGGGTGGACGGCGCCCCGGGCCTCACCCAGGTCGGCGTCGTCGTCGGCACCCCGCCCTTCATGTCGCCCGAGCAGATCAAGGGGGCCGCGGTGGGCCCGCCGAGCGATGTCTTCTCCCTCGGCGGGGTTCTCGTGTACGCGCTCACCGGACGGCCGCCGCACGGCAGCGGAGAGGCGGTGCGCTACCGGGTCGTCCTCGCCGAGCCCGAACTCGACGGCTTGGCGGGGCCGATGCGGGAGCTGGTCGCGCGCTGTCTGGCGAAGCGGCCCGAGGACCGGCCCCGGCTGGAGGAACTCCTCGCGGGGTTGCTGGAGGAGGAGCCCCGGCAGGCCGTCTGGCCGCCGCCCACGGTGGCCCACAGCATCAAGGTGCGCACCCGGGATCTGATGAAGCGCCGCAAGGAGAGCACCAGCGTGTCCGTACCCTCCTGTCTGCTGTCGCACGCCCAGGCGCTGCTCGACGCCGGGCTGACCGACGCGATGGTCGCCGAGGCGGTGGGCCGTGGCGACGCCTGAGTCCTTTCCCGGCCGCGGTCACGAGATCCTCGAAATCGGCACGCACTGGCGGCGGTTGGTGCAGAACTGGGTGACCAGACGGAATTTCCACACGGCCACCGACACCGTTTCCGTCTCCATGCGATTCGACCTCGAGGAAACAGGCCGCACGGTAACCGTGCGATTCATGACGACCAAGAGGCTGCTGGTCGCTTTCGCGACCGACGGGCATTTCCTGCGCCAGGACCAACTGGCCGTCGCCGCGGCCGCGTCGAACGCGTGGAATACCGAACAACTGCACCCCATGCTGTCCGTCTGGGACGTGCGGGGACCGCGTCCCTGTCTCGCGGGAGTGTGCGACCTTCCCCTGACCTGTCGTATCACGCAAACAGATTTCGATGCTTTGGCCAGTGATTGGGTGGAGCGGGCGAGACAAATGTTCACCCGATGCCATCAGGTGTTCGAGTTGTAGAAGTGATGCCCGCCGTGTTCCTCAAACCCTTTCGGGCGCCCGCCGTTTTCCGCCACTATGGGCGAGTGCCTTTCACGGCCACGGGGGTGTTTCTTAGGGCCACGGGGGGTCTTCATGCGGCGTCGGCTTTCCTTCTTCATGCTGTGCGGACTCCTGGTCGTGCTCGCTCCGGCGGCGCGGGCGGTCGCCGGGTCGTGCGGCGCGACTTTCGGGGAACACCTCAAGTGCTGGTCGCGGTCGATCGGTGAGGGGACGGTTCACGTCACCCTCGACCGGCCGCTGCTGTTCGACGGCAGCGCCGAGAGCCACAAGGACTTCGAGAAGGCCCTGTTGGGCGGGCGCGCGAGACTCGTGGTCGAGGTACCGAAGGGCGTCCACACCGGACGGGGCGGAACGGCACTCCTCGTGCTGGCGGACCGGAGGGCCAGGCTCGTCGCGAGGGACGCCACGATAGACCCGCTGCCCCGGCAGGCCGTGGACGAGCTGGCCGCCCTCGGTGCCTGCGACCCCGGGAACGAGAAGGACCCGTGCGCCCGGCTCGGCAAGGGCGAGTCGCTGAGCGGCGGTGAGTTCGTCGACCTGGGCATGGCCGTCGACCTGTCCCGGCACGCGTACGGCGTCGACGGCACCCCGGGCGAGCCGTCCGCCACCTCGACCCCCACCGAGACCGACTCCGGCAAGGCGAGCCAAGGGCAGGGACAAGGACAGGGACAGGGACAGGGACAGGGGCAAGGACAGGGGCAGGAGACCGGGAACGCCGGTGTCCCCGGCAACCTCGGCCCGGGATCCGACGCCGGTTCCGACGCGGGCGCCGGTTCCGGCTGGGACACCGCCACCCAGGTGCTCGCCGTCCTCTGCGCCGTGCTCGTCCTCCTCCTCGGCCTGCTCCTCTTCCTGATCCGCCGTTCCGCCCGCGCCGTCGCCGTCGGCACCCTGTCCCGGCGATCGCTCGCCGTGCCGGGCGTCGGCGCCGTGCCGGCCGCCGCGGCGCCCCGCCCGCGCACCCGGGCCCCCGACGAGGCCACCACCCGGCTCCGGGTCACACCGACAACCCGCAGCCACGGACGGCGGGTCGGCAACGTACCGGGCCCCGCCCGGCCCGCCGTCGTCCGCACCGAACTGCACCCGCAGGGCTACGTCGAGATCGACCACGTGCTGTACCGGGCGGTGTGGGCCGAGCCGGGCCGCCCACCGCCCGCGCCCGGCGGACTCGTCGATGTCACCGAGGCGGGGGAGCGGGACTCCGACGTCCTCTACGCCTTCCCGCCGACGGCCGGACGGCACGCCAAAGCCGGCCGGCCCTGAGACCAGGAGAGATCCCCATGCACAGCGACTACCCGCCCACCCTGCCGGCGGAGTACGCCGACATCGAGTTCGAGAACAACGCGCAGCGGCTGCCGCTCGTGCTCTGTCTCGACATCTCCAGCTCCATGGCGGGTCAGCCCATCCAGACGCTCAACAACGCGCTCGCGGAGTGGACCCGGGAACTGCACGACGACGTCAGCCTCAGCTACAGCGTCGAGGTCGCCGTGGTCACCTTCGGCGGCAACGGCGTCGCGGCCTGGCGCGGGCCCCAACTCCTCGCCCCGCGCGCCCCGGTGAGCCCCTTCGTGCCCGCCCACATGTTCCAGCCGCCGCGACTCGCCGCCGCCGGGGTCACCCTGATGACCGAAGCCCTCGAACTGTCGATGCACATCGTCGCCGCCCGCAAGGCCGAGCTGCGCGCCTCCGGACTCCAGTACTACCGGCCGCAGATCTGCCTGGTCACCGACGGGCTGCCGACCGACGCGACGGGGCATCTCACCGATTCCTGGCACCGGTTGATCCCGGTGCTCGCCGACGAACAACGTGCCCGCCGCTTCCGGCTGTACGCGATCGGCGTCGGAGGCATCACGGACCGGGGTGAGCAGGTGCTCCAGTCGTTCGCCCCGAAGTTCAACGCCCGGTTGCAGGGATTCCCGTTCCGCGAGCTGCTCCAGATGATGTCCGCCAGTGCCAACGCCGAACAGAAGGGCGCGGGTGACGAGGTCTTCGAGAAGATCTTCAGCCAGTTCAAGACGCAGCGCCCGGCCTGGGAATCGTGACCGACGACCGGATGGGATCGCTGACTGATGACCGGAGTCGACGAGCGGCAGACGCCGTGGCGGATCCACGGAATGAGCGTCGAGGGTTACCGGCACCGCCGCCAGGGGCTGCCCTGCCAGGACGCCTGCGCCTACACGGTGTCGGCGTCCGTGGCGGTCCTCGCGGTCGCGGACGGCGCGGGCAGCAGACCACGCTCCGAGGAGGGTTCGCGGCTCGCGGTGGAGCTGGCCACCGAGCACTTCGCGCGCCGGGCCGCCACCGCGGCGGACCGCCGTCCCGGCCAAGCCGTGCACGAGCTGCTGGAGGACGCCTTCCACGACGTCTGCAAGGTGTTCCTGGACCGCACGGGCGCCGACGCGGCGGACTTCGCGACCACGCTCACTGTGGTCGTGCTCGCGCGGGGCTGGCTCGGTCATCTGTCCCTGGGCGACGGCTTCGTCGTCCTGCGGGCCGGTACGGAGGACGGTGAGCGGCAGTTCCATCTGCTGCCGCAGCCCGCGGCGGCCAGCGAGTACAGCAACGAGACGGTCTTCCTCACGTCGCCGGACGCGGCCCGCTGGGTGCACACCGACTGCGTGTCCGACGACGGGATCGACGGGGTGCTGCTGTCCACCGACGGACTCGCGCAGGCCGCGCTCAACCGCTCCGGTGGCGGCGCCCTGTCCCCGAACACGTCGTTCGCCGAGGCCGTCTTCCGCTCCCTCGACGTTCCCGGTCCGGTGACCGCGAGCGCCCACGAAGGACTCGGGACGCTGCTCCGCTCGGACCGGCTCACCGCCCTGAACGCCGACGACAAGACCCTGCTGCGGGCCGTGCTCAAGGCGCGGCCATGAGCGGCCTCACCGTGTTCCTCGACGGCAAGCCGGTCACCCTCGCCGAGCTGCCCCTGAAGGGCGGCGGCCAGGCGGCCGTCTTCCCGGTCGTCGGCGACGACGGCATCGTCGTCAAGCTGTACCGCGAACCGCCGGGCCCCGAACAGGAGCGGCGGCTGACGCGGATGCTGACCATGTCCCCGCTCGTGACCCGCCCCACCGACGCCTCCCAGCCGCCCGAGCTGGCCTGGCCGACCGCCCTCGCCCGCGGCGCGCGGGGCGAGTTCCTCGGCTACGCCATGCGCCGCTTCGGCGAACCCCAGCACGTGCAGCTCATCGGCCTGTTCACCCGCGCCCAGCGCCTCAAGCTCTTCGCCGACCGGGCCGACTGGCGCTTTCTGGTCGGCGTCGCCTGGAACCTCGCCTTCATGACCGCCCGCATGCACTACGACAACCTCGTCATCGGCGACTTCTCCAGCAGCAACGTCGTCGTCGACGCCAACGGCTTCGTCACCTTCCTCGACTGCGACTCCATCGCCTTCAACGACCCGGTGACCGGGGAACTCTTCCCCTGCCTGATGCACACCACCGACTACTCGTCCCCCGAGCGGCAGGCCGGCGGCCCCGCCACCCGCGCCACCGACGAGTTCGCCCTCGCGGTCCTCGTCTACCAGCTGCTGACCGCGGGCAACCACCCCTTCGGCGGCGTCCCGCACGACAGCGCCTCGGAGTCGACCGTCAAGGACAACATCGCCGCGAGCTGCTCCTACGTCGTGCGCCCCGAGCGGGTCGTCATCCCGCGCGGCACCATCGACCCCTCCGTGCTCCCGCCCGAACTCCTCGCGCTGGCCCGCTCCGCCTTCGGCCCCGGTGTGCACGATCCCGCCACCCGGCCCCCGGCGGAGGCCTGGCTCCGCGCCCTGGACAAGGAGCGGGCGCTGGTACGGGTCTGCCCGAGCCGCCCGCTGCACGCGTTCGGCTCGCATCTGACCGCGTGCCCCTGGTGCGCCCGGGCGGCGCTCACCGGGCATGACGTGTTCAACCGGCCGGCGGCGGTCCCGGTGCCCGGCGCGGCGCCGCAGCCGTCGGCGCCGGGCGAGCCGTGGCCCACCGCGCTGAAGGTGGCGCTGCTGGTCCTGGTGGTCGTGATCCTGGTGGTGATCGCGGCGAACGCGTGAGCCGCGGTCACGGTGAGCGGCCCGGAGGGCCGACGACTCCGGACTGCGAGACCCCCTGGTCAGTGCGAGACCCCCTGGTCACCGCGAGTGGCCCTGGTCACCGCGAGCGAGCGCGGTGACTGCGAGCGGCCACGGTCCTCCAGGTAGCGCGTGTGCGACTCCTGGCGCCGTGCCTCCGTCTCCCGCAGTGCCGCCGCGAGCCGCTCCGACTCCTCGTGCAGCAGGCCGAGTTGGCGTTCCAGATGGCGCTCCGGCGGTTCGGTGCCGGGGGCCAGCCGGGTCCACCACCGGGTGCGGACGAAGGTGTCGACCGCCTCGGGGATGTCCTGCCGTACGGCGCGCGACAGGGCGTGCACGCCTTCCGGGTCCTGGGCGAGGACCTCGGCGACCCAGCCGGGGTCGAGCAGGGCGGTGAGGACCTCGGTCAGCTCGGTGAGCCGGCCGGCGGCGGCCGGGGGCAGCTCGACGCCGTCCAGGTACTCCCGCAGCTTGTCGAAGTCGGTTCGCAGCTCGGCGAGTTGGGCGGAGGGAGAAGGGAAGTCGGGCAGGGCGGGGCGCTCCGGCGGGGCGATCAGGGCGCCCGCGCCGTACAGTCCCGCGACGACGACCGGCCAGTACGGGCCCGCCACCCCGGCGAAGGTCAGCGCGAGTCCGGCTATCCCGCAGGCGCTGCCGGTGAGGTTCTTGCGGGACTCCAGGAAGCCGACGAGCTTATTGGTAGCCACGGATCTCCTCGAAGGCGCCGTCGAGCGAGCCCTTCCGGGCGTCGAAGAGACGGCCGCCGGTCAGGTCGGCGATGTGCTGGAGTTCGCCGCGGTCGGAGTCACCGAACAGGATGGGGAAGACCGGGATCTCCCGCTGTGCGCCGGGCAGCCGTCGGTAGAAGGCGTCGAAGTCGGAGGGGCTCGCGCCCTTGGTGTTCTCGCCGTCCGTCATCAGCACGATCGAGGTGAACGTGTCGTCGCCTGCGCCCAGATGCTCGTACGCCTTCTCCAGCGAGGTGTAGATCGCGGTGTCCCCGTCGGCGCTCAGCGCGCGGGTGTCCGAGCGGATGGCGTCGAGTCCGGCCTTCGGGTTCTCGGGGCGGACCACGTGCGTGCGGACGCTCTTGACCCGCGAGCCGAACGGCATCAGCGTCACCTCCTCGCGCTCGTGGAAGTCGCCGGTGAGATCGCCGAGCGACTTCTTCAGCCGGTCGAGGCGGTCGCCGTCCATCGAGCCCGAGGTGTCGAGCACGTATACGGTCCTGGACGGCCGGCGCAGCTTGTTCTCGTAGGAGTCGAGGAGCCGGTCGGCCGTGGACCGGCTTCCGGGGAAGGGGAGTTCGCGCCGTCGTCCGGTGTCGAGTCCGGCCGCCGGGGCGACGGAGGCGACGACCGGGCGGCGGTGCGTCTCCTCGGTGATCCGCTTCTGGGTGGCCGGCGCGCGCAGGGCCTCGGCGAGGCGCCGCACGGTCTCGCGGGTCCAGGTCCTCGACCACGCGCCGGAGTTCGACGAGCGAGCCCTCGACGTGCGACTGGGCGTCCTCGCTCTCGGAGGGCAGGCTGCAGATCGTCCGCTCCACCATGCGGTTGGACTGGGCGGCGGCACCGCGCATCTCGCTCGCCCCCGGAACCGCGATCTCCTCGACCTTGCCCGCGAATTCGGGTGAGTGGGCGTCCAGGACGGCGAGTCCGTCGATGTACTCCGCGGCCCGGCGCGCCATCTCGTGTAGCCCTTGGCGGCGAGGGCCTTCACCACGTCGGGATCGGCGAAGAACTCCGCCTTCTCCGAACCGGTCATTCCTTGCACGGTCTTCGTTGCCGTGCCCTTGTCCTGATCATCGCGGCCTGCGACGACGGCTGCTGCCACTCCGCCGATCAACAGGACCGCCAGGACGATTCCCGCGATGCGTCTCACGTCTGGAGCGTGCACCTCGGAATCCAACGTTCCCCCGTCTCGGGGGGTGAACGCGGGGTGACCACCGGGTCCCGGTACGCAACCGGAGGGGAGAGCGCCGCTACACCGGAGCGGGCGGCCGTGTTCGGGGTCGGGTCCGGGGTGGAGCCGGGGTGTGTGGCACCCGGTCCGCGCGTCGCTCGGGAGCGCGCGGACCGGGGCCGTGCGGGGGCCTCGGGCTCGGGGAGCCCGAGGCTCAGTGGGCGGCCAGCTCGCGGGGTTCGACGGCCCGCGCGTGGGCGTCCATGCGCTCGGCGGACAGGATCGCCGCGGCCGTGTCGGCGCGGGAGGCCGCCACGACCAGGGCGCGGCCCGCGAGGGCGTGGGCACGCCGGTGGAGTGTCGCGAGACGGGACGCGGTGGACGCGTCGGCGGCCGGGGCGCGGACCGGGGCGGTGCCGCCGCGCAGCCGGGTCACCTGCTCGGTGAGCCGCTCGGCGCCGGTGTCCAGGTCGGCGGACGGCGCGAGCGCGCGGATCTCGTCCGTGACGGCGAGCAGGGCCGCGAGGTGACCGGCGAGCTGGATGTCCAGCTCCTCCTCGCGCGACCGGTGGGGAAAGTCGGGGGAGGGGGCGGGGGTGCCGGCCATCGTGTGGACCGACTTCGTGCGGATCGGTTCGTACATGGGATGGCCTCCTGTGCCTGACAGGAAGCCATCCTAGCTTGGATTTCGTCTAAAGTTGAGCCGGTTCGCACAACGGGACACGGTGCGTACGCAGGGTGAGCGCACCGGGTGTCCCCGCGGGCGTCACGGCTGGCCGTAGCCGTCCAGGAACGTGCCGATCCGGGTCACCGCGTCCGTCAGATCGGCGACCGTCGGCAGGGTGACCACCCGGAAGTGGTCCGCCTCGGGCCAGTTGAAGCCCGTCCCCTGGACGACCATGATCTTCTCGCGGCGCAGCAGGTCGAGCACCATCTGCCGGTCGTCCTTGATCTTGAAGACCTTCGGGTCGAGGCGCGGGAAGAGATACAGCGCTCCCTTCGGCTTCACGCAGGTCACGCCCGGGATCTGCGTCAGCAGCTCGTGCGCGACGTCCCGCTGCTCCTTCAGGCGCCCGCCCGGCAGGACCAGCTCGTTGATCGTCTGCCGCCCGCTGAGCGCCGCCACCACTCCGTGCTGTCCCGGCATGTTCGCGCACAGGCGCATGTTCGCGAGGATCGTCAGACCCTCGATGTAGGAGGCGGCGTGCGCGCGCGGCCCCGAGACCGACATCCATCCGACGCGGTAGCCCGCCACCCGGTACGCCTTCGACATGCCGTTGAAGGTGAGGGTGAGCAGATCCGGGGCGATCTTGGCGGTCGCGGTGTGCGTGGCGCCGTCGTAGAGGATCTTGTCGTAGATCTCGTCGGAGCAGACCAGCAGGTTGTGCCGCCGGGCGATGTCCGTGAGCCCCCGGAGCATCTCGTCGTCGTAGACCGCGCCGGTCGGGTTGTTCGGGTTGATGATGACGATCGCCTTGGTGCGGTCGGTGACCTTCCGCTCCACGTCCGCGAGGTCCGGCATCCAGTCGGACTGCTCGTCGCAGCGGTAGTGCACGGCGGTGCCGCCGGACAGGGAGACCGCCGCGGTCCACAGGGGGTAGTCCGGTGCCGGTACGAGGACCTCGTCGCCGTCGTCCAGCAGTCCCTGCATCGCCATCACGATGAGCTCGGAGACGCCGTTGCCGATGAAGACGTGGTCGACGTCCGTCTCGATGCCGAGGGTCTGGTTGTGCATCACGACCGCGCGGCGGGCGGCGAGCAGACCCTTGGCGTCGCCGTAGCCGTGCGCCGAGGAGACGTTGCGGAGGATGTCCTCGAGGATCTCGGGCGGACACTCGAACCCGAAGGCGGCCGGGTTGCCCGTGTTGAGCTTGAGGATGCGGTGACCGGCCGCTTCGAGCCGCATCGCCTCCTCAAGAACCGGGCCCCGGATCTCGTAGCAGACGTTGGCGAGCTTCGTGGACTGGATCACCTGCATGTCCGTGAGCTTACGGCCGCGTAACGCGCGCCGGGGCGTGTTCTTCACCACGTGAGACGTGGCGGTTCGAACCTCTTTGTCCGTCGGCTGCGCCGAAAGTGCTGGTGGTCCCTACAATGCGCGATCATGTCCTGGCAGTCCGGAGATCCCGAACCCCGGCCGACGGTGTACCTCCCGCAGAGCGACGGGGTCACGCCTTTGGCCTATGAGACGTACGCCGATCCGGCCGAGGCGCACGGCTGGCGCAAGGCTTACACGGACGGCGACGACACCAGCGTCCTGGCCGTGGTGCCCGGCGGCTCCACGGCACGGCAGGAGCGGCTGCTGCGCCGCCGCCGTGCCCGGCTGACCCGGCGGCTGGCCGTGGCCGGGGGTGCGGCGGGCGTCGTCGTCCTGGGGGCGTTCGACTCCGGGGCCCCCGACGGATCCGGCGGCACGCCCCTGCGGACGACCGGTCCCGTGCACCTCGCCACCGGGCCCGCGCAGCCGGACGACGGGTCCACCGGGGCCTCCTCCGCGCAGCCGTCGGCCGCCCCGCCGGACACCGCCTCGGGCGCCCCCTCGGGCAGCGCGGGCGCCGTCTCCCCCGGCGCGTCCGCGACGGCGGGTGCTTCCACGCCCGCGGGTGCTTCCACGGGCCCCGCGCCCTCCGCCTCCACCGCGCCCACGGCCTCCGGGGTACCCACCCCGACCGGCCCGGCCACCCCGACCGCCTCGGCGACGGCCGGCACCGGCGGCGGCCGCGGGCACGGGCACGGTCACGGCGGAGGCGGGTTCGGTTAGCCGCCGGCCCCAGTAGGTTGGCCCTGCCGCAAGGGGGAGGCAGGGCATGGAATTCTCGCTGTTGAACGACGAGCCGGTGGCCGGGCCGGGTGACGATCTGCTGGGTACCGGACGGGCCGCCCGCGAACTCGCCAGACTGCTCCACGACTCGCGGGCCGCGACCCCGCTCACCCTCGCGGTGGACGCCGGGTGGGGCATGGGCAAGAGCAGCCTGATGCGGCTCGTGGACGCCGAGTTGCAGGCCCGGGAGGGTGTCCACACCGTCTGGTACAACGCCTGGACCTCGACGGGCGCCGACGCCCTCGAAGGCCTGATCAAGTCCGTCCTGATGCGGTTCGACAGACGGGTGCTGTTGCGGGCGGTGCGCCGGGTCTCGGGGCAGCGGGCGCTCATCAGCTGGATCCGGGTGGTGCTGACGTTCGGGGCCGCGTTCTTCGGGGCCGCCGCCCTGGTCGACCGGCTCTGGCGGGACCTCTCCGTCGACGCCCGGTCCCGCAACGCCATGCGGGACGCGCTGCGCCGAGTCACGGCGGACTGGGCCGGGTCCACGTCGTTCGACACCCGGCGTCTGCTCGTCGTCTTCGTCGACGACCTCGACCGCTGTTCCGAGGAGACCGTGCTCGCGGTGTGCGAGGCGGTGAAGGTGTACCTGGACGTGCCGGGGCTCGCCTTCGTCATCGGGTGCGACCGCTCCGCGCTGGGACCGAGCGGGCTGCTGCGGGACCTGTCGCCGGCCGGGTCGGCGTTCATGGAGAAGATCTTCCAGACGAGCTACCGGGTGCCGATCCCGGCTGCCGCCGAGGTCCGTGGTTACGTCGACCGGTGCGCGCAGCGCTCCGGCATCCAGGATCTGCTCGGCGACCACCTCGCCGAGCTGATCGCCGTGCGCTCCGCCCGCAACCCGCGCCGGATCAAGCGGCTCATCAACGGCTTCGGCCTGGAGTGCGCGCTCAACCCCGTCTGGGAGTCGTTCAGTTCGGAGGCGGTGATCCGGGTCCTGCTGCTCCAGCAGTTGTACCCCGACTTCTACCGGGTGCTGCTCGCCCGCGACGGCGCCGACGTGCACGCGGCCCGTGAGTTCCTCCGTTACCGCGTGACCCGGCGGGTGCTGAGCCAGCCGTTCGCCCAGCCCGCGGAGGGGACCTGGCCGGTCGCGGTGAGCTGCCTGCTCGCGTACGACCTGGTCGCGCCGGAGCCGGACCGGCCCGGGGACTGGGGCACGCTGCTCGCCCGGCTGGAGGAGCACCTTCCCACCGGATTCCCGGAGTTGGCGCTCGATCCGAACTTCGTCCGGCTCATCGAGGAGCTGATGGCGCTGACCGAGGTGGAGGACATGGTGGGGCAGTTGCAGCGGGGGGCGCCCCGGCTCGCGGCGGATCCCGCGGACGGGACCCCGGAACCCGGTTCGTCCGTGCGGCCGGGCGGTGCCGGCCCGTCGTACGCCGGGATGCCGTACTCCGGCATGCAGGTCCTGTGGATCGACGACCATCCCGAGCGCAACACCCAGTTCGTCGACCTGCTGGAGGCGCAGGGCGCTCGCGTCCGGGTGGCCACGGACCGGGACCGTGCCGAGTTCGTCCTCGACACCACCCGGATCGACCTGCTCATCTCCGATGTGCAGCGCGGACTGGACCGGGAGGCGGGGCTCACCGATCTGGGCCGCTGGCGGGAGAGCGGCCGGTACCCCGGGCCCGCCGTCTTCTTCACCAGTCGCACCACCCCGAACCGCGAGGCCCGCGCCGCGGCCCTCGACGCGAAGGTCGCCACGAGCGGCGCCCTGCTCTTCCGCTACGCGGAGGAGGCCCACGCGGTTTCCGCCTCTTAGGCCGAAAACGTCTCCTTGTCCGCCTTTCCCTCCCCCCTCACAATGCACATGACAAACAGATGGCCGGAAGACCTCCGGTCAACAGGAGGTGACCGGATGACCTTCGGTCGCCCACGTCGCAAGAGGGGACCCCCACATGAGAAAGCCTCTCGTCGCCGCTCTGTTCGCCCTGGTGATCGCCGGGGCGGGCGCGGCACCCGCGGTCGCGGCACCCGCTCCCCGGTCCGCCCCCGCGCACGTGTCGGCCACGGCCGGCCCGGCGGACACCAAGGCGGCGGCGCCCACGCTCCAGGCCGTCAGCCTCGCCGGGACCGTCGCGCTCAGCAACTGCTCCGGCTCGGTCATCCGCTTCCCCAACTCGGCGGACACCGACCCGGCGCTCGTGCTCTCCAACGGCCACTGCCTGGAGACCGGCTTCCCGGACCCCGGTGAGGTGATCGTCGGTCAGTCGTCCAGCCGGACCTTCGGTCTGCTGAACTCGGCGGGCACCAAGGTCGCGACCCTGCGCGCGAGCAAGGTCGCGTACTCGACGATGACCGACACGGACATCACGATCTACCAGCTCACCAGCACCTACGCGACCATCAAGAGCTCGTACGGCATCAGCGCGCTGACCGTGCAGGACACGCACCCGACCGCCGGTACCGCCATCACGGTGGCCTCCGGCTACTGGAAGCGTCTCTACAACTGCAGCATCGACGGGTTCGTGTACCGCCTGAAGGAGGGCAGCTGGACCTGGAAGGACTCGGTCCGCTACACCTCCGCCTGCAACACCATCGGCGGCACCTCGGGCTCGCCCGTCATCGACCAGTCGACCGGCAAGGTCGTCGCCGTCAACAACACCGGCAACGAGGACGGCGAGACCTGCACGGTGAACAACCCGTGCGAGGTCGACGCGAACGGCAACGTCACCATTCACCCGGGCATCAATTACGCCGAGGAGACCTACCTGATCCCGGCCTGCTTCACGACCGGCAACAAGCTGAACCTGAGCGCGAGCGGCTGCGTCCTGCCCAAGCCGTAGGACGGCGGGAGGGCGGGCGGTCACGCCGTGCGGCGGACCGCCCGTCCCGCCAGGACGTCCGTCCGGCGCCCGTCCTCGACGACGAACCGGCCGTCGATCAGGACGTGCGGGATGCCGGTCGGCAGGGTGCGCGGCGCCGCGAAGGTCGAACCCGCCGCGACCGTCGCCGGGTCGAAGAGGACCAGGTCGGCGCGGTACCCCTCGCGGACGAGACCGCGGTCGGGCAGTCGCAGCCGGGCGGCGGGGCGGCCGGTGAGACGGGCGACGCACTCCTCCAGGGAGAGGACACCCAGCTCCCGTACGTACCGGCCGAGATAGTGCGGGAAGGCGCCGTAGGCGCGCGGGTGCGGTTTGCTGCCGTGCAGGATGCCGTCGGAGCCGCCGGTGTGCACGCGGTGCCGCATGATCGCCCGGACGTTCTCCTCGTGGCCGACGTGCTGCAGGATCGTCGGGCCGAGCCGGTCCTCCACCAGCAGCCGTCGGGCGGTGGTCCAGGGGGCCTCGCCGCGCAGGTCGGCGGATTCCTGGACGGTCCGGCCCACGTACGAGCCGAGGCCGGGTTCGCTCACTCCCGAGATCTCGATCGTGTCCCACGCGATGGGCACGCCGTGGCAGCCGTCCGCGCCCACGACCTCCATGTGGTGCCGGACGCGCTCGGCCGTCGCGTCGTCCCGCAGCCGGGCGAGAACCGCCTCGGGCCCGCCCTCGCCCGCCCAGCTCGGCAGCATCGCCACCAGGGTGGTGCACCCGGGGGTGTACGGATAGGTGTCCAGGGTGATGTCCGCGCCCTCCGCCAGCGCCTTGTCCAGCAGGGCGAGGAGGTCCGGCGCCTTCCCCTCGTTCACGCCGAAGTTCATGGTGGCGTGGGCGAGATGGAGCGGACAGCCGGCCTCGCGCGCGAGGGTCACCATCTCCTCGTACGCCTCCAGGGCGCCCGCCCCGTAGGAGCGGTGATGCGGACAGTAGTAGCCGCCGTGCTCCGCCACCACCCGGCACAGGGCGGTGAGTTCGGCGTCCCGGGCGTACATCCCGGGGGTGTACGTCAGTCCGGAGGACATCCCGACGGCGCCCTCGCGCAGTCCGTCCGCCACCAACTGCCGCATCCGGGCCAGCTCCTGGGGGGTCGCCTCGCGGTCCTCCCAGCCGACGGCGAGCATCCGGACGGTGCCCTGCGGGACGAGGTAGGCGGCGTTCACCGCGATGCCCTCGCCGTCGAAGCCGTGGTCGAGACGGTCCAGGTACTCGCCGACGGAGCGCCAGGTGAAGTCGATGTCGTCGCCGTGTCCGTTCCAGCCGGTGATCGTCCGGCGGACCTCCGCGAGCGTACGGTCGTCCACCGGCGCGTACGACAGGCCGTCCTGGCCGATGACTTCGAGGGTCACCCCCTGGGCGGCCTTCGCGCTGTGGTCCGGGTCCCGCAGCAGCGCGAGGTCGCTGTGCGCGTGCATGTCGATGAAACCGGGGGCGAGGACGAGGCCCTCGGCGTCCAGCTCCCGTGTGCCGCGCGGCCGTTGGCAGCCCGCCGCCGCGGCCTCCTGGACGATCGCGACGATCCGGCCGCCCTTGACGGCCACATCGGCGCGGTACGTGGGGGCGCCACTGCCGTCGGCGACGTCCACGTCCTGGATGACGAGATCGGCGTGATCCATGGGTGTCTCCCGGCCCTGGAGGAACGTGCGGATGCAGTCGACTGGAGGAACGTGCGGGTGTGGTCGACTAGAAGAACGTGCGGATGTAGTCGACGACCGTGCCGTCCGCCTCGACCAGCGGGATGAGCTGCCACTTGTCGAAGGACGTGCACGGATGGGAGAGGCCCGTGCCGAACCAGTCGCCGACCTCCAGATCCGCCTCGGGGGCCGTCCGCAGCCACGCGTGCTGGTCGGAGAGCCCGCTGACCTCGATGCCGGTCGCGGGGCGCTCCTCGCCGTCCCGGCGCACCACCTGGGCGAAGGGCAGGCCGAGGTCGTAGGCCGCGTCCCGCTTGCCCGCGTTGGTGAAGGCCTGCTCGGGCGACGGCCGGGAGACGACCTGCGACCAGAGGCGGAACGCCGGGTGCAGGGCGCCCTCCTCCGGGACGCGGGTGAAGGGGGTCAGCTTCCGGTAGTGGCCGTCGTCGTGCGAGACGTACGCGCCCGAACGCAGCAACTTCAGAACGGGGAGCGAGAGTTCGGGGATCTCCGCGAAGACGTCGGCGACCGCGTCGAACCAGGCGCTGCCGCCCGCGCTGACGATGATCGTCTCCAGGCCCTTGAACCGCCCGGCGCCGTCGAAGGCCGCCGCGAGCGCGGTCAGCCGCCGCAGCCAGGCGTGCACCCGCTCGGGGTTCGCGTCCGGGACCTCGCCCTCGTACCCCGCGACACCGGCCAGCCGGAGCGTCGCCGTCGCGGCCACCGCGTCCGCCACGGCCTCGCACTCCGCTTCCGTACGCACGCCGGTACGGGCGCCCTCACCGGCGGCGAGTTCGACGACGACGTCCACCGGGCGGGCGCTCCCGCGCAGCGCGGCGTCCATCAGCTCGACTCCGCGCACCGAGTCGACGTAGCAGACGAACCGGAGGTCGGGGTCCCCGGCCAGCTCGGCGGCGATCCAGCGCAGGGCCGCCGGGTCGACGAGTTCGTTGGCGAGGAAGATCCGGTCGATGCCGAACTCCCGGGCCACCCGGACCTGGTGGGGGACCGCGAGGGTGATGCCCCAGGCACCGTGCTCGATCTGCCGCCAGAACAGCTGAGGCGCCATGGACGTCTTGCCGTGCGGCGCGAAGGCGAGGCCGTGCCGGGTGGCGTACGTCTCCATGAGTTCGAGGTTGTGGGTCAGACGCTCGGCGGAGAGGGCGAGGACGGGGGTGGTGAAGCCGTCCGTGAAGAGGTTGCGGCGCTGGGCGGCCAGCTCGCCGACGCTCAGGCCGTCCGCGTCCGGAGGAAGGCCCTTGAAACGGTGGTCGACGCGCTCCGCCGCGAGAGCGGCCAGTGGTGCGGCGGCGGTGTCGGCGCTCATGGGGCCTCCTTGGTCTGCCTGTTGCCTGTTGCCTGTTGCCTGTTGTGCGGTGCGGTGCGTGTGACGTTGCATCATGCGCAACGCTCATTGCGTATGGCGCTTACTGCTGTCTAACATCCCAGCCAACGCAGGGTCAACGGTGCCGTTCGCCGCCGTCGGCCGCCAGAGCGAGGAGCCCCGACCACCGTGACCAGCAACGGACCCGCAGGTGCCGAGTCCCCCGAGGCCGACATCGATGTCGAGAGCGGCACCGGCACCGGCACCGGCACCGGCACCGGCACCGGCACCGGCACCGGCACCGGCACCGGCACCGGCACCGGCACCGGCACCGTCGACGTGGTGGCGCTCGGCGAGTCCATGGTCACCTTTCTGCCCACCCGGGCCGGACGCCTCGCCGACGTGCCCTCCTTCGAGCGGGGCATCGGCGGCGCCGAGTCGAACGTGGCGTGCGTGCTGGCCCGCGCCGGTCACTCCGCGCGCTGGGTCGGCAGGGTCGGCGCCGACGGGTTCGGCGACCACCTCGTCGAGGCGATCACCGCGTACGGCGTCGACACCTCCGCCGTACGCCGGGACCCCGACCGCCCGACCGGCGTCTACTTCCGCACCGCGGGCGACCGGGCGACCGACGCCCACGAAGTCGCCTACTACCGCGCCGGATCCGCCGCCTCCGCGATGACCGCGGACAACGTGGACCTGGCCGCCGCCCGGTCCGGCCGCGTGCTGCACCTGTCCGGTATCACCGCCGCGCTCTCCGGCGACTGCCTGGCCCTGATGCGCGAACTGACCGCCCCGCGGCCCGGCCGCCCCCTCGTCTCCTTCGACGTCAACCACCGCCCGGGACTGTGGCGCGACCCCGAAGGACCCCGCGTCCTGCTCGACCTCGCGCGCGGCGCCGACATCGTCTTCGTCGGGGCCGACGAGGCCGGCGAGGCCTGGGGACTGCGCGGGGCGGCGGCGATCCGTGACGCCCTCCCCGAACCGGACGTCCTGGTCGTCAAGTACGGCAAGGGCGGCGCCGTCGTGTTCGACAAGGACGTCCCCGAGGGGACCGAGGACGTCACCGGCACCGCCACCCTCGTCCGCGCCCTGCGGGTCGACGTCGTCGCGGCCGTCGGCGCCGGTGACGCCTTCGCCGCCGGGTTCCTCTCCGCCACCCTGCGCGGCCTCTCCGTCCGCGACCGGCTGCGGCACGGCCACCTGATGGCCGCCGCCGCCCTCACCGTGCCCGGCGACCTCGCCGAGCCGCCCGCCCGGGGGCACGCCGACCGGCTGGCCGCTCTCGACGACCGTGCCTGGGAGACACTTCGTCTCGGCCCCGGCTGGACCGCAGCCGACGCACGGGCCGCCGAGGAGGAACGTACGCCATGAGCCAGACCGTCGACCGAGCGCTGAGCATCCTGCCGCTGCTCGCCGAGGGCCCCGCCGACCTCGGACAGGTCGCCGACCGCCTCGGCGTCCACAAGTCCACGGCGCTCCGCCTGTTGCGCACCCTGCACGAACACGGCCTGGTCTACCGCCAGTCCGATCAGCGCTACCGCCTCGGCGCCCGGCTCTTCGCCCTCGCCCAGGAGGCCGTCGAGAACCTCGACGTCCGCGAGATCGCCCATCCCCACCTCGTCCGCCTCAACGAGAGCTGCGGGCACACCGTCCACCTCGCCGTGTACGAGGAGAACGAGGTGCTCTACATCGACAAGGTGGAGAGCCGCTACCCGGTCCGCATGTACTCGCGCATCGGAAAGCCCGTCGCCATCACCGTCGCGGCGGTGGCCAAGCTGCTCCTCGCCGACCTGCCCGAGGTCGAGCGCCGCGCCGTCGCCGACAAGCTCGACTACCCCATGTACACGGCCCGTTCGACCCCCAACGCCCCCGCCTTCCTGAAGGAACTGGCGACGGTACGCGAACAGGGCTGGGCCACGGACCTCGGCGGCCACGAGGAATCCATCAACTGCGTCGCCGCCCCCGTCCGCGGCGCCGACGGACGCGTCGCCGCAGCCATGTCGGTCTCCGCGCCCAACGTCGTCGTCACCGCCGAGGAACTCCTCACCCTGCTCCCGCTGGTGCGCCGTACGGCGGACGCCATCAGCCGCGACTACTCCGGCAGAGCCTCCACGAAGGAAGAACCAAAGGAATGATCACCGCATGACGGACAAGATCGCCCTCACCCCCGCGACCCACACCACCCCGCCCGCCAAGTTCTCGCACGGTGTGCGGAAGGGGAACATCCTCCAGGTCGCCGGCCAGGTCGGCTTCCTGCCCGCCGAGGAGGGCAGGCCCCCGACGCCCGCCGGCCCGACCCTGCGCGAGCAGACCCTCCAGACGCTCGCCAACGTCAAGGCCATCCTCGAAGAGGGCGGAGCCGGCTGGGACGACGCGATGATGATCCGCGTCTACCTCACGGACACCGGCCACTTCGTCGAGATGAACGAGATCTACAACCAGTACTTCGAGGACCAGGGCCTCACCGCGCCCCCCGCCGCCCGCACGACGGTCTACGTCGGACTGCCGGCCGGACTCCTCGTCGAGATCGACGTGCTCGCCGTTCTCGGCTGACGTCGCCCGTGCGGGCTCCCGCCCGCGCAACGCTCTTCGGGGCCCCCGCCCGCGCAACGCTCTTCGGGGCCCCCGCCCGCGCAACGCTCCTCCGGGCCCACGCCCGCGCAACTCCCGCACCGCGTACGACGTCACGGTGCGGCACCCGCCGACCCCGGGGTGCCGCACCGCGATCCGCCCTGCCCGAAAGCTCGATGGACCCACGAAAACGAGGCCCCCCGACATGTCGTCATATCCGCTCGCAGCGACAGCCCCGGTCCCGGAGACACCACCTCACACCGGTGGTCTCCTGCTTCTCCTCGACGGCACGGCCGGACTGCTCACGGTCGCCGCCCTCGGCATCGCGCTCCTCCTGCTCCTGATCATCAAGGTCAGGCTCCAGCCGTTCGTCGCCCTGCTCGCCGTCTCCATAGCCGTCGGCCTCGCGGCCGGGCTCTCGGTCACCGAGCTGTTCGGCACGGTCCAGCGGTCGACCGCCGTGTCCGTCATCGAGACGGGCATGGGCGGCATCCTCGGCCATGTCGCGATCATCATCGGCCTCGGCACGATGCTCGGGGCGATCCTCGAAGTCAGCGGCGGCGCCGAGGTGCTGGCCTCCCGGCTGCTCAACCTCTTCGGGGAGAAGCGGGCCCCGCTCGCCATGGGCCTGACCGGCCTGATCTTCGGCATCCCCGTCTTCTTCGACGTCGGCATCTTCGTCCTCGCGCCCCTCGTCTACGCCGCCGCCAAACGCTCAGGCAAGTCGATCCTGCTCTACTGCCTGCCGCTGCTCGCCGGCCTGTCGATGACCCACGCCTTCCTGCCGCCGCACCCCGGCCCGGTGGCCGCCGCGGGACTGCTGCACGTCCAGCTCGGCTGGGTCATCCTCATGGGCATCGTCTGCGGCATCCCCGCCGTGCTGGCCGCCTGGGTCTACGCGGCCTGGATCGGCAAGCGGATCTTCGTCCCCGTACCGCAGGACATGGTCGAGGCGGCGGCCGAGGCCAAGCGGGCGGTCGTAGCCGAACAGCGGGGTGCGGGTGCCTCCTTGCCGGGTGAGGCCGGGAGCCCGGGGGACGGCGTCGAGCCGCAGGAGAAGCCCGTGCCGCTCGGCACGGTCCTCGGCATCATCGGTACCCCCCTGGTGCTGATCCTCGCGGCGACCTTCTCCTCGATCGCCCTCGACCCTTCCACCCCGCGCTCGGTCATCGAGTTCTTCGGCAGCCCCTTCGTCGCCCTCACGATCGCCCTGCTCCTCGCCTACTACCTGCTCGGCATCCGGCGCGGCTGGTCCCGCAAGTCCCTGGAGACGGTGTCGACTTCGTCCCTCAAGCCGGTCGGCAACATCCTGCTGGTGGTCGGCGCCGGCGGCGTGTTCGGCGCCGTGCTCAAGGCGAGCGGAGTCGCCCAGGCGCTCTCGGACACCTTCAACGACGTGGGCCTCCCCGTGATCGTCCTGGCCTATCTGATCTCCCTGGTCCTGCGGGTCGCCCAGGGTTCGGCGACGGTCGCGATCGTCACCACGGCCGGCATCGTCGCGCCGCTGCTCGTCGAGGGCCACCACTCCCAGGCCTTCGTCGCCCTGGTCATCATGGCGATCTCGGCGGGTTCCATCTTCGCGTCGCACGTCAACGACGGCGGCTTCTGGATGGTGGCCAAGTACTTCGGCATCAGTGAGCGCGACACCCTCAGGACCTGGACCGTCCTGGAGTCGGTGCTGTCCGTCGCGGGGTTCGCGGTGGCCGCCGTGGTCAGCGTCTTCGTGTAGTCGTGGAAGGCGTCCTCGTACGGCCGCGACCGGCGTCCTCGTACGGCCGCGTACGGCAGTCGTCGGCCGCTTCGTACGGCCGCGATGGGTCTCTTCGTGTAACAGAGGCATAGCTAAGTAGGGGCTGGCTGTGCCCGACACAGGATCTTCGACCATACTTCCCGCTGTGGAGCAGCGCATAGGTTCGAAGAGCCAGCCCCTGGACGCCGCCGCGGTGAACCCGGCGTACATCCCCGGGCTTACGTCACCCGTGCCGGCGGAGCCGAAGGACGCGGTCGTGGAGACCGAGGAGGCCGCCGCCGAGGGGACCGTCTCCGGCGAGACGGTCCCCGACGACGCGGCGTCCGACGAGGCGCCCGCCGCCGAGACCCCGAAGGAGTCCGTGGCCGAAGAGGAGACCGACTCCGAGGACGAGACCGATTCCGGGACGGAGACGGAGCCCGGGACCGAACCGGAATCCGGCCCCGCCGCCGACGGTCCCGTCTTCGAGGCCTCCGACCGGCGTGCCTCGATCAAGGCCGACCACAGCGGCGTCCTGCTGCGCCTGGACGACCAGGAGGCGGAGTTCCGCTGGGACGAGATCGGCGCAGTCGAGACGGAGTCGCCGCGGTTCGGCAAGCGGTTCACCATCACGGTGCACACGCCGGACCGCCGCTGGTATCCGATAGAGATCGAGGCGAACGCCCGGGCACGCTTCAAGGAGTGGGAGGAGCAGCTCGACGCGGTTCTGGACGCCTACTTCGAGGACGGTGACGACACCGCGGCCATCGAGGCCGACGAGTCCACCACGGACGCCGACGACGTCACGTCCGTCGCCCCGTCCGAGGTGGCGGAGGAGTCCGAGGTGACTGACGCGACCGAGGTTGCGGACGCGGCGGACGCCACCGAGGAGTCCGAGTCGGCCGAGAAGGCGGACCAGGACACGGACCAGGACCAGGACCAGGACCAGGACCAGGACACGGACACGGACCAGGCCGGGGCCGAGACCGCAGCCGAGAGCAAGGTCGAAAAGCCGTAAGCGGTACGGGGATCCGCGCGCCCGGTCACGAAGGGCGCGCGGATCCCCGGTCACCGGCCGGACGGGCCGGTGCGGTGCCGCCTAGGAGCAGTACTGGGCCGCCTTGCCGATGGACCGGTACATGCAGTCGGCGTTCTCCAGGAGTTGGAGCACCGCGTCCCGGTTGCGGGAGGTCTCCCGCTCGATGACCTCGTCGGGCGGATAGAAGCCACCACCGGAGCTGGACGTCGGGTACATCTCGAAGGTGAAGTCGAAGATCTTCTGGGTGCCCCAGAGATAGTCGTCGATCGAGCCGTCCGTGATGTACAGATCACTGGACTGTTCGGCCGTGTAGCCGTTGCTCGCGGCCATCTTCTGGCCGACGGTCTTGAACGCGTTCGCGTCGTCCGCCGTCATCCCCGTCGCGGTGTCGGCGGTGGTGTACCCGAACGGCCACAGCACCAGCTCGCTGTAGGTGTGGAAGTCGATTCCCGCCGTGATCTGCTGCTTGCCGCCGACGACCCGGCCGCGGACGAAGTCGGCGACCACCTTCACCTCGGGCGCCGACTCGGCCGACGCGCCGCGGTAGGTCTCGGACGACGTGGAACCCGAAGAGCCGCCGCAGCAGCCGAACTTGTAGTTCCAGTTGCGGTTCAGGTCCGTACCGACGTACGAGGAGCCGGAGTTGGGCTGGCGGTTCTTGCGCCACGAGCGGTAGGAGCCGCTCGCGATGTCGTACTCGCCGCCGTCCGGGTTGAGGTCCGGGACGATCCAGATCTCCCGGTTGTTCACCATGTTGGTCACGCGGGAGTCGCTGCCGTAGCCGGCCCCGAGTTCGCGCAGCAGATACAGCGCCATCTCCACCGTGAGGTGCTCGCGGGCGTGCTGGTGGAAGGTGAGCAGGACCTCGGGCTCGCTCTCGTCTGTCGCGACGTTGTCGCTGACCTTGATGGCGACGATGTCCCGGCCCTGGTACGACTTGCCGATCACCTTCTTGCTCATGATGCTCGGGTAGGCCGCGAGCCGCTGGTCGATCTCCGCGTTCATCTCGGCGTAGTTGTGGTACTTGGAGTCCGCCGTCGGGAAGTCGAAGAGGCGTACGTCGCCGGCGGAGGCGGCACGGTCGGGCGCGGAGCCCAACAGTGAGACGTCGTAGCCCTGTCGGCGCAAGGTGGCGATCTGGTCCGCGCGGCCCGAGACGACGACGGTCTCCTCGTCGGCCTCGTCCACGGTCACGCCCGACCGCTGGATCTGTGTTCGGGACGCGGAGGTCGAGCTCGTGTGGATCTCGTACTGCCTGATGTCGTCGGACGAGGGCGCGAGGGCCCTGGCCCCGCTCGCCGTGGCGTCGGTGGCGGTGGCGGTCAGGGGAGCCGCGAGAGCGAGTGCCGCGAGGACGGCGAGGGCGGCTCCGCGCCGGCCGCCTCTGCCCTTGCCGTCGGCGCTGCCACTGCCACGTGGGCGAAATCGCATGAAGTCTCCTTGTTTCTCCGGAAAATTCCGGGATCTCCGGAATGTAGGGGAGCGGAGCTGGGGGGTGGCGCAAGGTGACGTGCTGGTGCCGGTGTGGCGCTCATGGTGAGGGTCGTGGCATGAGCAGGTCAAGAGACGACAAAGGGCCGGTGGCGGGAATCGGCCGTGGAACGCGTCCGGCCCCGCCCGTCGCGACTGCGACGGGCGGGGCCGGACGAAGGGCTACCGGGGACGGTTGAAGGGAGCGGGCGGTACTACAGCGCGTGCACGTGCGGGCCCACCGCGTTCGACCAGGCGTTGCCGGCCGAGGCGTCCCAGTTGGTCGACCAGGTCATCGCGCCGCGCAGGCCCGGGTAGGTCCTGGAAGGCTTGAAGGAGCCGCAGTTGGTGGCCTTGGTCAGGCAGTCGAGGGCGTTGTTCACGATGGTCGGGGAGACATAGCCGCTGCCCGCGCCACTGGTGGAGGCGGGGAGACCGAGGCCGACCTGGGACGGGGCGAGACCGCCCTCCAGCTGGATGCAGGCGAGCGCCGTCAGGAAGTCGACCGAGCCCTGCGAGTAGACCTTGCCGTCGCAGCCGAGCATCGAACCACTGTTGTAGTACTGCATGTTGACGACGGTGAGGATGTCCTTGATGTTCAGCGCGGTCTGGAAGTACGAGTTCGACGTGGACTGCATGTCGATCGTCTGCGGGGCCATGGTGATGACCAGGGACGAGCCCGCCTTCGCGGACAGGGAACGCAGCGCCTGCGACATGTAGGTCGCGTTGAGACCGTTCTCCAGGTCGATGTCGACGCCGTCGAAGCCGTACGTCTGCATCAGGGAGTAGACGGAGTTGGCGAAGTTCGTGGCCGACGTCGAGTCGCTCACCGAGATGGTGCCGTTCTGGCCGCCGATGGAGATGATGACCTTCTTGCCGGCGGCCTGCTTGGCCTTGATGTCGGCCTTGAACTGGTCGACGGTGTAGCCGCCGAGTCCGGCCGAGTCGAGGGTGAAGCTCACCGCGCCCGGCGTGCTGGTGGCGTCGGCGAAGGCGACGGCGATGATGTCGTACTGCGACTGCACGGCGGAGATCTTCTGGACGGTCGCGCCGTTGTTGAAGTTCTGCCAGTAGCCCGTGACGGCGTGCGCGGGCACGGTCCCGCCGCCCCCGCCACCGCCGGACGCGGCCGTCGTCCCGGTGACGGCCGACGACTTCGCCGACTCACCGGCCGCGTTGGTCGCCGAGACCTGGAAGGAGTACGCCGTGGACGCGGCGAGCCCCGAGACGGTCGCTGAGGTTCCGGTCACCGCCTGGACCTTGGAGCCGCCCTGGTAGATGTTGTAGCCCGTCGCGCCCGACACGGTGTTCCAGGCCAGGGAGACGGACGAGGAGGTCGTGCCGGACACGGCGAGGCCCGCCGGGGTCGCCGGGACCGTCGGGGCCGGGTCGCCGCCACCGCCGCCGTCGGGGCCGAACACCGAGAAGTCGTCCGCGAAGTAGGCGGGCTGTCCGTACCAGCCGTGCGACCAGACCGCCACCGACGTCGTCGAGGCGCCGGTGGTGAAGGTGGTCGTCAGCTGCGTCCAGGTGGTGTTGGGCGTCCAGGTCGACACGTCCGTCGTCCCCGTGCCGGTCACCCCGAGGTAGGTGTACGACCCCTGGACCCAGGCGCTCAGTGTGTACGTCGAGTTGGGCTTCACGGCGACGGACTGGGAGCACTGGGCGTAGTCCTGCCCCGCGGGCGTGGCCTTCAGCGCGGCCGAGCCGCCGTGCACGGGCGAGGAGACGGTCGTGCCGCTGCCCGCCGAACAGGTCCAGTTGCTCAGGCCGGCCTCGAAGCCGCCGTTCTTGACGTTGTTGATGTCGGCGGCCTGGGCCTGGCCGGCCAGACCGGTGAGCGAGAGGACGGACGCGGTGACGGCGGCGGCGAGGGCTCCCGCCCATCTCCGTCCGGGCATACGGGTGACGCGGTCCACTGGGGCCTCCAGGGAGGTGGGGGAGGGGAGGGGGAACGGAACGGTGGCCACCGCCGGTGGATACAAGTTGGTCCAGACCAATCCGGTTGTCAAGTCCCGGGGAGCCCTCAACGCCCTTACTGGTGCTTCCAGTTGGCCGACCCGGCTTACTCTCCGTTGATCACGTCCGCACCTTCGGTGAGATGATCTCGGAGATTCGGTGTTGAGCGGGCCATGCCGTGGATATGGTGCTGATGCAAGAGGACGTCACAGTGACGATCTGCGGCCGTATGTGGTCGTCCGTGATGCTCCATGGCGACAAAAGGGGCGATCTGAGGCGGTGGTTGACCACCCCGCCGCAGCGAACGGGGTGTGTGCAGCGTGCCGACCGCGATAGCCGTCACCAGTCCCGATCTGGTGCTCCCGCCGCACGACCGGCAGACCCCGCCCGCGGTCGTCCAGCCGCTCGGCACCCTGGAGAACTCCCTCACCGGTATGCACGCGCTCATCGAACAGCACGGGTATGTCATCTCCCTGTATCCGTCCAGCGCCGAGAGCGCCGTCACCCAGCGGCTGCACACCGTCCGCTCCGTCCTGGAGAGCGACCGGATCGCGCTGCTCGGGATCGACCTGCCGCCGCTCGGAATCGCCCTGCTGGCCCAGCAGTTGCGCCAGCTCTCCGTCTGCGACTTCAGCCCCGGCGTGCTCGCCTGTGCCGCCCGGCTGCTCGCCCACTACATCTACGCCGGCGCTCTGCTCGGCTCGGTCGCCAAGCTCGACCGCGTCCCGGTCTCGCTGAAGTCGCACGCCAAGTCATGGGTGCCGGGAGCCCAGTTCGCCGTACTCGCCAATCCGCGGCCCGAGCTGGTCAGAATCGGCCAGGACGAGCTGCCCGGACCGGAGTTCGGCACCCGGCTCCTCTCGGCCGCGGGCCAGCCGCCCTCCGACTGGGTCACCTCGACCCTGGCACCCGCCTGGAAGGTCCAGGGCGTCGCGACCGTACCGCTGCCCGAGGAGTCGGTCCGCTGGTGGGGGACGTCGCGGCTCGTCGAATTCGCCGCCGGACTCCACGACGTCTCCGTCCTCTATCAGCTCGTCTCGTCCGTCCGGCGGGACGAGTGCCGCTGGTGCGGCCTCGAACTCATCGGTGACCGCTGCGGGTTCTGCGCCGCACCCCTGCCGCCGCCTTCACCACAGGAGCTTCCGGCCGCCGTCGTCCGGGCAGCCTCTTCGGTACGCGCTCTGCCCCGAGGCGCCACATAGGCCCCTCGGTCACATCTGAACAGCACCAGGCACGACCGCTCGACCCGCCGTCCCCGTAGATCGAGGTTGTCCGGAACATGCTGCATCACCCCGGAGGTCACCCCCCGGATCCCCGGCAGGAACGACAGCTCGGTCCACTCCCCGGTACCGCCCCACGAGGTGAGATTCAGTGAACTCGCGCCAGCGCCGCGGCGTCATCCTGCTGGTCCTCTCGGTCCTGTGCGCCCTCGGCGCCTTCGCCGGAGTCCTCTCGGTGATCCGCGACGTGAACTCCAAGGTCGGCCCGGAGGTCACGGCGTACCGCCTGAAGGACGACATCCCGCCCTACAAGGAGCTGTCGGCCGACCAGTTCGAGAAGGTCTCGATGCCCGAGCGGTGGCTGTCGTCCACCGCCGTCACCGACCTCTCCCGGGTCCGCGGCAAGATCGCCGTCACCAAGCTGGAGAAGGGCTCCCTGCTGCAGGCCGACATGATCGTCGACAAGCCCCGGCTGGAAGCCGGTCAGCAGGAGATCGCCATCATGATCGACGCGTCGACCGGTGTCGCGGGCAAGATCGACCCCGGCTCGCGGGTCAACATCTACGCCACCTTCAAGGCCCCGAACGACAAGGGCAAGGACCAGTCCAAGGTGATCGTCGAGAACGCCCGCGTCATCGACGTCGGCAAACTCACCGCCCTCGATCCCGCGCAGTCCAGCTCCGACCGGCGCAACAGCGCCACCCAGGCCGTCCCCATCACCTTCGCGCTCGACACCGTCGACGCCCAACGCGTCGCGTACGCCGAGTCGTTCGCCGAACACGTCCGGCTCGCCCTGGTCGCCGGCGGCTCCGACACGATCGTGGCACCCGGCGACCGTACGTACACCCTCGACGAGGACAAGTAGGAGGCCGCGCATGAGGTCCATGCCCACGGGGCGGTGCGGAAGGTCGCGTACGAGGCCGACGCGCACGGGTCCGGACCGACCGCAGGCGGCGTCGCCGCACCGGACGCGCGCCGGACGGAGCCGGCCACCGGCCGCGCCTCGCCGCCCCGGGGTGCCGGACCGGTGGTGCGGGATGCGGCGGGAGGTTCGTGGGGTGCTGGGCTCAGGGTCCGGTGCGCGGCGAGTCCGCGGAATGCCGGACCGAGGCCCGGGTGCGCGGCAGGTCGGGGGGTTGCCGGGCCTGTGGTCCCGGCCGTGGCGGCGGGTTCACAGCGCGCCGCCCCGGGGGACCGGCGCGCGGTACGCGAGTGAGGGGCTGCGCCGATGACCGTCCGTATCCTTCCCGCCGTCGGCGACATCGACTCGGCCCGCGCGCTCACCACCCTGCTGAGCCAGCTCGCCGACACCGAACCCGCCCCGCCCGTACCCGACTCGACGGCCCTCCTCGACACCCTCGCGCGCCTCGCGGCCGAGTCCCTCGACGAGCTCCCCGAAGTGGTCCTGGTCCATGAACGCATAGGCCCCGTACCGGCGTTGGACCTCATCCGCGACCTCGTGATGCGCTTCCCCGCGGTCGGCGTCGTCCTCATCACCGCCGACACCGGCAACAGCGTCCTCACCGCCGCCATGGACTGCGGCGCCCGCGGCATCATCGGCCTGCCCCTCGGCTACGACGCCCTCGCCGAACGCGTCCAGGCCGCCGCCGCCTGGTCCGCCGGCATGCGCCGCCACCTGCACAGCGGCGCGCCCGAGCTGTACGCGGGCCCCGGCGGCACCGTCATCACGGTGACCGGCGCGAAGGGCGGCGTCGGCGCGACCGTCACCGCGGTCCAACTCGCCCTCGCCGCACGGGCGTCCGGCCACGACGTGGCGCTGCTCGACCTGGACCTCCAGTCCGGGGACGTGGCCTCGTACCTCGACGTGCAGTTCCGCCGGTCGGTGGCCGACCTGGCGGCCATCACCGACATCAACCCGCGCGTCCTCCAGGACGCCGTCTACACCCACGACAGCGGCATCGCCCTGCTCCTGGCCCCCGCCGAGGGCGAACGGGGCGAGGAGGTCACCGACCGCGTGGCCCGCCAGGTCATCGGCGCACTCCGCTCCCGCCACGACGTGGTGATCGTCGACTGCGGCTCCCAGATGAACTCGGCCACCGCGGCGGCCGTCGAGATGGCCGACCGGGCCCTGCTCCTCGTCACCCCCGACGTCATCGCCGTACGCGCCGCCAAACGCATGGTCCGTATGTGGGACCGCCTCCAGATCCGCAAGGCGGAGGAGACCACGACGGTCGTGAACCGCTTCGCCCGCGGTACGGAGATCCAGCCGTCCCTCGTCGAACGCGTCACCGGCACCAAGGTCGCCCGCTCCGCGGTCCCCGCCGCCTTCAAGGAGCTCCAGTCGGTCGTCGACGCGGGGCGGCTGCAGGACCTGGACGCCCGCTCGACCGTCAAACAGGCACTGTGGGCACTCGCCGCCGAGCTGGGACTCGCGGCCCCCCAGGAGGGCGGGGGCGGCGGCAGGCGGCGCAAGGCGTCCGCGTCGGACCGGGGCGCGCTGTCGCTCCGCCGCCGGGACGGTGACCGGGGAGCGGTCACCCTCGAATTCGCCGGGATGTTCCCGCTGCTGCTCGTCGTCATGACGATCCTGTGGCAGTGCGTGCTGTACGGCTACTCGTACTCGCTGGCCGGGAACGCGGCGGACGAGGCGGCACGGGCCGCCACCGCTGCGTACGCGGTGAACGGCGACGTCCCGGGCGCCTGCGCGGCGGCCGGGAGCAGGCATCTGCCGGGTTCCTGGAAGGGCGCGGACATCCGCTGCGGCGTTGCGGGCCCCGTCATGCGGGCCACCGTCCAGGTCGACGTCCCGCTGTTCTTCCCGGGCTTCGACGCGGGCTTCCGCGTACGGGGCAGCGCGGGCGCGGCACTGGAGGGGGACACCGGATGAAGACGCACCTCCGACGCGGCCCACACACCCCGCACGGGCTTCGCGCCGCGCACGGGCTTCGCGCCGCGCACGGGCTTCGCGCCGCGCACCGGCCGGGCTCCGCGCACCGGCCGGGCTCCGCGTATCGGCCGGGCTCCGCGCACCGGCCGGGCGCCATGGCCGGGCTCCGTGCCGCGGCCCGGCTCCGCCCGGCGGGCGGGTTCCGTGCGGCGCGCCGGCTCCGGGGGGACCGGGGTGTCTCCATCCTGGAGTTCGTGGGGTTCCTGCCCATCCTGCTGATGATCGGGATGGCGACCATCCAGCTCGGTCTCATCGGGTACGGCATCAACCAGGCCGGTTCCGGGGCGCGGGCCGCCGCGCGGGTCGCCTCGCAGGGCGGCGACGGCGGGGCGGCGGGACACGCCGCCGTGAGCGGATGGCTCAACCCGAACGTGTCGTTGGAGGGAGGGCCCGGGGCCGACCTCACCACGGCCACGGTCACGGTCACGGTCCCCAACGTCATCCCCCTCTTCGACCGTTACCCCGTCACCCGTCACGCCACCATGCCCACCGACGACTGACCGGGAGGAGCCGACACCATGAGCCTGCGTTCCCGCATCGCCCCCGACGAGGGGGGACCCGCCCGTGAGGACGGACACCTCGTCGCCGTCTACCGCGCGAAACTCCTCGAAGAGATCGACCTCGCCGAGATGTCCAGCCTGGCGGCGGCCGAACGCCGCGTCCGGCTCGAACGCGTCCTCGGCCACATCATCAGCCGCGAGGGCCCGGTCCTCTCCACCTCCGAGCGCTCCCAGCTGATCCGCCGGGTGGTCGACGAGGCCCTCGGGCTCGGCGTCCTCGAACCGCTCCTCGCCGACGCGTCCATCACCGAGATCATGGTCAACGGCCCGGACTCGATCTTCGTGGAGCGAGCCGGCCGCGTCGAACAACTGCCGCTGCGCTTCGCGTCCAACGAGCAGCTCATGCAGACCATCGAACGCATCGTCTCGACGGTCAACCGCCGCGTCGACGAGTCCAACCCGATGGTCGACGCCCGCCTGCCCACCGGCGAACGCGTCAACGTCATCATCCCGCCGCTCGCCCTGACGGGCCCCACCCTGACCATCCGCCGCTTCCCCCGCGCGTACACGCTCCCCGAGCTCATCGGCCTCGGCTCCCTCGACGAACAGACGCTCATGCTGCTCGCGGCGTTCGTCAGGGCCCGCTTCAACGTGATCGTCAGCGGCGGCACCGGCAGCGGCAAGACGACCCTGCTGAACGCGCTCTCCGGCCTGATCCCGGCCCACGAGCGCATCATCACGATCGAGGACTCCGCCGAACTCCAGCTCCAGCAGGAGCACGTCATCCGCCTCGAATCACGTCCCCCGAACGTGGAGGGCAAGGGCCAGATCACCATCCGCGACCTGGTCCGCAACTCGCTGCGCATGCGCCCCGACCGCATCATCGTCGGCGAGGTCCGCGGCGGCGAGACCCTCGACATGCTCCAGGCCATGTCGACCGGCCACGACGGCTCCCTCGCCACCGTCCACGCGAACTCCGCCGAGGACGCCCTCATGCGGCTTCAGACCCTCGGCTCGATGTCAGAGGTCCAGATCCCCTTCGAGGCGCTCAAGGACCAGATCAACTCCGCCGTCGAGGTCGTCGTCCAGTTGTCCCGGCACGCCGACGGCTCCCGCAAGGTCACGGAGGTCGCGCTGCTCGTCTCGCACGGCCGCGAACAGTTCCGCGTCACCCCCGTCACCCGGTTCGTGCCCCGCCCGGTCGGTCCCGACCGCGTCGTCCGGGGCCACTTCGAGCACCTCCCGCTCCCGCGCTCGGTCGCGGAGAAGCTGTACGTCGCCAACGAGCCGCTGCCGGCCGCCTTCGGGGTCGCCGAGGCCATCGACGTACTGAACACCAGGCAGGCGATCGGATGACCTCCCCCACTTCCGGGTTCCCCACCTCCGGGCCGTCCACTTCCGGGCCGTCCGCCCCCGGGTTCCGCACCTCCGGATTCCGCACCTCTGTGCCGTCCGTCTCCGGGCCGTCCGCCCCCGGGTTCCCCACCTCGGGGTCCTCCACCCCCGAGCCCCCCACCCCCGAAGGGAGGCAGCCGTGAACGACCCCGCTCTCCTCGCCCTCGGCGGGACGCTCCTCGGCGGCACACTCGCCGTCGCGGGCGTGCACTCCTACGCCTCGGGCCGCGCCCAGCGACGGGATCTGGTCGACCGCCTCTCCGGCGGCGACCCGTCGCACATGGCGGGCCGCCGTGTCCGCCGCTTCGCGGGCATCGACCGCCGGCTGCGCCGCACCCGCCTCGGCCGCACGATCCACCTGCGCCTGACGGCCACCGGACTCGACGTCACGGCGGGGGAGTTCTTCACCTACGTCGCCACCGTGGTCGTCGCCCTGTGGCTGATCGCGGCCGCCACGCTCGCCCCGTTCTTCGGCCCGATCGCCGCCGTCCTCGGCGTGTGGAGCGCGGCCGTCTTCCTCAACTGGCAGCGCCAGAAGCGCATCGAGGCGTTCATCAACCAACTCCCCGACGTGGCACGCCTGCTGGCCAACGCGACGGCGGCGGGCCTCGCCCTGCGGACGGCGCTCGCCATGGCGGCGGAGGAGCTGGAGGCCCCGGCGGGCGAGGAACTCGCGCACGTGGCGGATCAGTTGATGCTGGGCCGCACCATCGACGACGCCCTCGGCGAGCTTTCCGAGCGCCTGCCCTCCCGTGAGCTGATCGTCCTCGTCACGACCCTCGTCCTCGCCAACAAGGCGGGCGGCTCCGTCGTCAGCTCCCTGCGCAACCTCACCCAGACCCTGGAGGACAGGAAGGAGACCCGCCGCGAGGTCCGCACGATGCTCTCCGAGGTCAACGCGACCGCCTTCACGGTCCCCTTCCTCGGCATCGGCTCGCTGGTCCTGATCAACTCCTCGAACGAGGGCGCCCTCGCCCGCGTCACCGGCTCCCCGCTGGGCCAGGGCCTGGTGCTGCTGGCCCTCGGCCTCTACACCGTGGGCTTCTTCGTCATCCGCCGGCTCGGCAAGATCGAAGTGTGAGGGAGGGGTCACGTTGCTGCCGCTGCTGCTCGCCGTCCTGATGGGTGCGGCCGTCGCGGGCGTCCTCCTGGGCGTCCGGATGATCCGCGCCGACGTCAAACTCCCCAGCGATCTCCAGCTCGCCCTGGAGGTCGGCGGCACCCGTGTCTCCGCCGCGGACTCGGCCGTCGACCGCCTCGGCATGCGCTTCGCGCCGACCGTCCTGCGCCTGATGGGCCCCCGGCGCGTGGACGCCAAACGCCGCCGCATCGACATGGCGGGCAACCCCGGCGGCATGACGCTGAACCGCTACGCGGCCCGCCGCGCGGTCTACGGCGTCTTCGGCGTAGTCCTCGGCCTGGTCTTCCTCTCCAACGGCCAGCTCCTCTTCGCCGTGCTCACCCTCGCCTTCGGCCTGGTCGCCGCGGACGCCCTCATCTGGCAGGCCGTCCGCGAACGCAAGGAGGTCATCGACCGCACCCTGCCCGACTTCCTCGACGTCCTCGCGGTCGTCGTCTCGGCGGGCCTCGGCTTCCGCCAGGCCCTGGACCGCGTCGCGGAGAAGTACGAGGGGCCCTGGGCCGACGAACTGCGCATCACCCTGCGCCAGATGGACATGGGCGTCAGCCGCCGCCAGGCCTTCGACGAGCTCCGCAGGCGCAACTCCTCCGAGCAGGTGGCCCAGTTCGTGTCGGCCCTCCAGCAGGGCGAGGAACTCGGCTCCCCGATCGCCGAGACCCTCATCCAGCTCGCCACGGACATGCGCCGCACAGACGCCCAGAACGCCCGCCGCCGCGCCGCCAAGACCATCCCCAAGGCCACGATGGTCACCCTCGTCTTCATGCTCCCGGCCACGATGATCCTCATCGCGACAGGCATGTTCCTGGGCTCGGGGACGAACTTCGGCTCGATCCTGGGGCGCTGATGAACGCCTTCCCGAGCAGTCGAGGTCACGCGGGCCGGGGGAGCCGACGGTGGTCCTGGTCCTCCCTGTCCGCGCGCAGCCGCGAACGGGGCACCGGCTACCTCGCGGACGACGTCCCCGCCCCCGGCGGCATCCGCCTCCAGCTCAACGCCCTCCAGGCCCTGTGCCGGCAGGCCTTCGCGGTCCGCCTGGCGGCCATCGCGATCGGCGCCCCCTTCGCGATGTCGAACGCCACCGACGGCCTCCCGCGCTACGCGGTCCTGGCCGCGGCCGTCCTCGGCGTCATGGGCTCCTACGCCATGCTCCGGGACTGGGACCGCTTCGGCCCCCGCCTCCTGGCCCACCCGACCCTGATGGGCCTCGACCTCACCTTCGGCGCGGTCCTGCTCCTGACCGCGTCCCCGGCCTCCCCGCTCGCCTACGCCACGGTCTGCACCCCGCTGCTCTCCGGCCTGCTGTACGGCTGGCGCGGCGCGGGCGTCTTCACCGGCTTCCAGCTCGTCGTCCTGCTCACGGTGTTCAGGGCCTGGGAGCACCGGCCGGGCGCGGGCTCCAACACCCTCCTCATCGCGGGCTTCTGCGTCGGCGCCGGCATCATCGGCGTCACCCTGCGCAATCTGATGTTCCGCTTCGGCACGGCGAGCCAGGCCCTGTCCGAGGCGACCAGCAGGCTCGCCGTCGCGGAGGCCGTGGAGTCCGAACGCGCCCGCCTGGCACGCGAGATGCACGACTCGGTCGCCAAGACGCTGCACGGCCTCGCACTCGCTGCGGAGGCCCTGGCCGCCTCGGCGGACGGCGCTGCCCCGGGGGCGCTCAAACGCCAGGCGACGGTCGTGGCCGACGCGGCGCGCCTCGCCGCCGCGGAGTCCCGCACGCTCCTGTCGGACCTGCGGCGCCACACCGACCTGACCGACCCGGACACCGATCTCCTCCCCGAACTCCGCTCCATGACGGCCGACTTCGAGGCCCGCACCCGCCTCGCCGCCGCCGTACGGCACCGAGGCGCGGACCCGGTCCTTCCCAGCACCGCCGCCCACCACGCCCTCGCGGTCGTGTCCGAAGCCCTGGAGAACGCCCACCGCCACGCGGGCGCGAGCGCGGTGACGGTCGAACTCGACGTGTCGGCACACGAGTTCTCGCTGTGCGTACGGGACGACGGAGCGGGACTGCCGACGCCCGCGACCCCCGCGGCACTCGCCGCCTGGACGAGATCCGGCCATTTCGGTCTGCTCGGCATGACCGAACGGGCCGCCTGCGTCGGCGGCCACCTCGCACTGGACCGATCCCCGCGAGGGGGCACCGAGGTCCGGCTGACCCTCCCGCTCCCGTCGGCCGCCCTTCCCTCTTCCCCCACTCCCCAAGAGGAGGCCGCACATGCCTGACCAGGCACTTTCCGGCCCGCCCCTGCGTGTCCTCGTCGCCGACGACAACCCGGTCGTACGGGCCGGCCTGACCGCGCTGCTGGACGCGCACCCCGACATCGCCGTCGTCGCGGCGGCCCGGGACGGCGCGGAGGCACTGGCCCGCGCCGCCCGCCTCATCCCGGACGTGGTCCTGCTCGACGTGCGCATGCCCGGCACGGACGGCCTCACCGCGCTGCCCGAACTGTGCCGGATCGCCCCGGTGATGATGCTGACATACAGCCGCGAACCGGAGGTCGTGGCGGAAGCCCTGCGCAGAGGCGCGTCCGGCTATCTCGTCCATGGCGAGTTCACGGCGGCCGAACTGATCGCCGCCGTACGGGATGTTCGCCACCGACCCCCGACTGTCCCGGATTCAATCGGACTTTCGCACCAACCGCCCTCTTTCTCTTCGCATCTGCAATCAACTGTGGCACAGTCGTCGGAGGCTCGGCCCGTACCAACGGCGGGACTTCACCGTCACGCCGTCCATCAGCCCGACTTCGGCCTGAGTTCAAGGGAGGTGGAGGTGATGGACCTCATCGCGGCCGGCATGAACAACCGCCAGATCGCCGCCACCTGCTTCATCGCAGAGAAGACCGTCAAGAATCACATCAATCGCATCTTCGCGAAGCTGCACAGTTCTTCGCGCAGCGAAGCGATCGCCCACTGGCTGGGCACCGCCCATGAGGGGTGGAGCCGATGACTCCCCAGCCGAGAAGTTGGGCCCCTGGGCCCACCCGGAGTAGGCGACTTCTCACGTACGGTGCTCGGGTCGTTAGTGGAGTCGGCCGGGAGGGCAGTCCTGATGAACAGGTTCACCATGTGGACGCGAACGGTGATCTCCCGGACACGGGGCACGAACCGGGACGCGGGAGCGGGGTTCGTGGAGTACGCGGGCCTGATGATCATCATTGCGGGGATCTTCACGTTGATCGACCAGATAGGCCTGGACGGGTTGATCTCCACAGCGATCAGGACCGCGGTCACCCAGGTCACCGGCGGCGGCTGACCCGACCGGTTCGCGGCGACCGGGGTCAGACCCTCCCCATCTACATCTGGCTGACGGGGATTCTGCTCTTCGCCGCATTCGCCTTCTTCGCCTTCGCTCAAGCAGCGTCCGCCCGCAACGGAGCTCAATCCGCGGCGGACGCTGCTGCGTTGGCGGCCGCGCAGGATTCCCGCGACGAGCTGATGGCCGGGTTGACGGGAGCCGTCGGCACGGACGACCACTGGCTGGACTGGCTCAACGGCGACAAGTTCCAGGGCGCGGGGGCATCGGCCGCCGCCGACCGGCTGGCCGCCGAGAACGACTCGACGGTGCAGGGCGGGGCCCAGCCCGCCTTCGTGAACGGATTCCCTGGCTATCGCGTGGCGATCGAGACCCGTTACACGGTGGGCGACTCGATCATCCCGGGCACGGAGAACCGCCACGCCACAGCCCAGGCGACGGCAGTCATACAGCCTCGCTGCACCTTCGCCACCGACGCGGATCCCAAGAAGCTCATGCAGCTGGACTGCGGCGGGCGCATTGTGGACATCGATCCCGAACATTTCAATTCGGACGACCTTCCCGACGCGTCCGTGCTGTTCTCTGTGCATCTGGCCGAGTGAGAGGAAGCCGTACCGATGGATCTCCGGCACACCATGAAGGGCCGCAGGGCCATGGCCGCGGTGGCGATCACGACCGGATTGTTCCTCACGGTGTCCGGGTGCGGAGGCGGAGACGGCGGCGGCACGCCGAAGGCGACCAGGTCCTCCGCGCAGTCGGGCAAGGGCGGCGGCGACGGCGCGGAGCAGGCGTCACCGACAGCGAGCCAGGACCAGATCCTGGCCGAGGTCAAGGGTAACGACGTGACGCTCACGATCACCTCGGCCGTGCGGGACCAGGGTGGATTCGTGACCGTGAGCGGGACGGTGACCAACGGGGGCGGCCAGTTCTGGGTCGCCGCGAACTGGCGGGGCGACGAGCGCGAGTTGAGCCGGAACGGCGCCTCAATGGCCGGGGCCTCCTTGACCGACAGCAAGGGCAAGAAAAAGTACCTGGTTCTGCGGGACACCCAAGGGCGTTGCCTGTGCACCAAGTTCGACGGCGGTGGAGTGGACGCCGGCAAGTCGGCCGAATGGTTCGCCCAGTTCCCCGCACCCCCCGCCGACACCACCGCCGTCGACTTCCAGGTCGGCTCCATGCCACCCGCCTCCATCGAGATCTCCGAGGGCTGAGCCATGGCCCTCCCGCCCCGCGGCGCCGCGACGACGTTCACGGCCCTCGCCGTGCTGATCACCCTCGGTCTCCCGGGTCCCGCGTACGCGGACGACGGCGACCCCAGCGCCCCGCCCGGCAGCGTCACCACTCCTTCGCCCCCCGAAGTCGACGCCACCAGTCCGGGGCTCAAGCTCGCCGACGGGGCGACGCTGGCGCCCGCCAAGGTGCTGGACATCAAGTCGGTCGTGGAGGACCTGGGAGGTGAGGAGCGCCGGACGGACACCAACTCGGATGTGACGTTCGCGCTCCAGGCGGAGGTCCTCTTCCCCAAGGACAGCTCGAAACTGAACGCGGACTCCCAGTCCCGCATCCAGGCGATCGCGGACGAGATCAAGGCCCAGCACGCGACGACCGTCCGGGTCTTCGGATTCACCGACAACCTCGGCTCGTACGCGCACGGTCTGACCCTGTCCAAGAACCGCGCGGAGCAGGTGCACGACCGGCTGGCCGCCGCGCTCGGTTCCGCGGAGTCGGACATCACCTTCGAGGTGCGTGGCTACAGCGAGGACTACCCGATCGCCGACAACACCTCGGAACAGGGCCGCCGCAAGAACCGCCGCGTGGAGGTGACCTTCCCGAGGGGCCCGGCCAACGGGAACAGCGCCTGACGCGCGCGTCACCTTCTCCGGCGTTCCGCCTCCTGGCAGCATGCCCCGACGAACGGGTCGCGCACGAGGTCGATGGAGTCCGCCATGAGGAAGATCGTGTCGATGATGTCGGTGTCCCTCGACGGATTCATCGAGGGCCCGAATCGCGAGATCGACTGGCATCGGGTCAACACGGAGATGCTCCGGCACTTCAACGAGGAGATCAGGGAGTTCGGCGCCCTGTTGCGCGGCGAGCGCGTGACCACCGACGGGCGGTACGTGAAGCTCGACGGCGTCGCCCTCGACTGGTCGCCCGCCGAGGCGCCCGAGGTACTCACCGGTGCCACCGGGCCCCGTACGCTCCGCCTCGCCGGTGAGGTCGCGGACGGCACCGTCCTCACCGCCTCGACCACCGTCGACGGGGTACGGCGGGCCCGCCGGCTCATCGACGAGGGACGGCTGGCGGCCGGACGGACGGCCGGACACCACCGGGTGGTCGTCTATCTGCACACCGCCACCGGGGCCGACGCCGCCGCCCGGCTGCGCGCCGAGATCGAGGCCGACGGCGAGGACCCCGTCCCGGAACACGGTGTCGCGGGCGACGCGGACACCGTCGCCAAGGCCGTCCAGCGGCTCGCGGACGCCGGCGCCGACACGGTGGTCCTCCAGCCCACCGCCGACGAGCCGGCCCCCGAGGGGTTCGTCCGCTTCGCGGCCGAGCAGGTGCGCCCGCTGCTCCCCCAGGACCCGCCGCCCGGCCGGTCATGACGGAGGAGACCGACCGGTCCGGCCGGTCAGCCAGGCCGGTGATCCCCCGTTCCCCCGTCGATCAGCTCCCGCACGATGTCCATGTGACCCGTGTGCCGTGCCGTCTCCTCGATCATGTGGACCAGCACCCAGCGCAACGAGACCGTCCGGCCGTTCCACGTCGTGCCCACGTCGTCGAGCGCCAGCTCGGTGACGGTCCGGTCGGCGGCGGTGCGGGCGCGGCCGTAGAACTCGACGATCCGCTCCGTCGTCTCGTCCTGGCCCGCGCTCATGTCCTCGTCGGAGAAGGGGTCGAACCACAGCGGCTCGACCTCGCGGCCGAAGGCCGAGCAGAACCAGCCGTACTCGACGGACGCGAGGTGTTTCACCAGCCCCAGCAGATTGGTGCCGGACGGGGTCATCACCCGTCTGACCTGTTCGTCGTCCAGGCCCTGGAGCTTCCACAGCACGGCGTCCCGATGCCGGTCGAGACTGGCGTGCAGGGTTTCCTTCTCGCCGCCGGTGTACGGCGTCGGCGTGGCTCCCGGATTCGTAGGCATGCCCGGAACGTAGCAGCGGCCACTGACATCACCCGCCCGGGAAATCACGTCGCCCCGCGACCGCGTCCGTTGCGAGAATCGTCCCATGAGCACCGCGCGCACCTTCGAAGACCTCGTCGCCGAAGCCGAGACGGCGTCCGTCGACGGCTGGGACTTCTCCTGGTTCGAGGGCCGGGCCACCGAGGAGCGGCCCTCGTGGGGCTACGCGCGGGCGATGGGGGAGCGGCTGGCCCGCGCGCGCGGCGCCCTCGACATCCAGACGGGCGGCGGGGAGGTCCTGAACTCCGCCCCGAAGCTGCCCGCGCTCACCGTCGCCACCGAGGGCTGGCCGCCGAACGTCGCGAAGGCCACCGCCCTGCTCCACCCCCGGGGCGCCGCGGTGGTCGCCTGCCCGGAGGACGCGCCGCTGCCGTTCGCGGCCGGGGCCTTCGACCTGGTCACCAGTCGGCACCCGGTGGCGACGTACTGGGACGAGATCGCTCGCGTGCTGTGCCCCGGCGGCACCTATTTCTCCCAGCAGGTCGGCCCCGCGAGCGTCTTCGAGCTCGTCGAGTACTTCCTCGGCCCGCAGCCTGAGGAGGTCAGGAACGGCCGCGACCCGGGCCTCGCCCGCGCCGCCGCCGAGGCCGCCGGGCTCGACGTCGTCGATCTGCGCTCGGAGCGGCTGCGCATGGAGTTCCACGACGTCGGCGCCGTCGTCCACTTCCTGCGCAAGGTGATCTGGATGGTCCCGGGCTTCACCGTCGACGCCTACCGGCAAAGGCTCCGCGCCCTGCACGAACAGATCGAGACGCAGGGCCCGTTCGTCGCACACAGCGCCCGCTTCCTGATCGAGGCACGCAAACCCCGGGGGACCGCAGACCCGCAGGACTAGCCACCACGCGGGCCCCGAAGGACGCAGACCCGCAGGCCCAGCCGCCGCGCAGGCCCCGGAGGACCGCAGACCCGCAGACCCGCAGACCCGCAGCCCAGCCACCGCGCGAGCGTCCCGCGACCACGCCGCGGGCCTGCTGTCGGTCCTACGACTCCGCGACCACGCCCGCGGTCCGTCGTCAGCCACACGACCCCGCGGCCAGGCAAAAACGGCCCCGCCGTCACAGGCGCACCCCCGCCGTCACAGGCGCACCCGTGCCGTCACCCATCCACCCGTGCCGTCACGCATGTGGCCCTGACGTCACTTTCCCCACCACCAACTCCGGCGTCGCCTCCAGGATTTCGCCCACCCGTTCCGCCTGTCGTGCCAACTCCCCCTCCTGTGCCGCTGTCAGCCGTACCAGCGGCTCCACGGTGACCGTCGTGCGGCGTCCGCTGCGCCGCTGGTGCCAGACCCCGGACACCACGCCGTCGACGAGCAGCACCGGATGGTTCCCCGCCTGGCCGCCGGCCAGCGCCCGCTCGTGGGCGGCCCCGGGGAACAGCAGTTCACGCGGCCGGCAGCCGATGCCGTACGCGTCGAAGTACGGCAACAGCCGGACTCCGCGCGCCGGTTCACCCGGAAAGTCGGTGTCGCCCGCCGCCACCCACGCCGGTCCGCCCACGAAGTCGACCTCTTCGATCACCCCGGCGTCGGCCTGCGCCGCGGTCATCCGTGCATCTTGCGCGAAGGGGCTCGGACCGGTCGGAATCGCCGTCAAAGCGGCGGTCCAGAAGGAGAGCCCGGTGGCCGGCAGCAGATGAAGGGTGCCGCGCGGGCCGTACGTCTTCACCAGCGAGCGCTCCTCCCGAAGTGCCGCGCGGACGTCCGCCCGGGTCACGCCCTCGGCCCGTACGCCCACCGACACCTCTGCCGCCGACAGCACCTGCGCGTGGGCGCCGAGCATCGAGCCGACCACCTCGGCGACCGGTGTCCCGGCCCGCGCGGGAACGGACAGGAACTGTCGTTCCAGGCGTCGGGCGTTCGCCTCGTCCCATGTGATCCTCAAGGTCATACGGCCGACGCCAGACGGGAAAGAGGTCAGTTCCTGTCCGCTGTGCGGAGCCCCGGCGACGCGCGCAACGCGGGCGAGCGGGGTGATCCACGCAGGTCCGAGCAGATTGACCGAAAACACCCCGTTGAGGCCTGCTCGGAGTGAGATGTCCGTCCGGATGGCGGATGCGGGCTCGGTCGTGCACCGGGCGGCGCGCACCGCATCCCCACGGGTTTTCCACATCGTTATCGAGCGTGTGTCGCCCCGGATGTTTGGCTCACGTAAGTTCAGACCAAGGTAATTCGCGTGAGCAAAGCTGCGCGTGTGGCACCGCGCAGCGGAGGGGGCTGCGCGGTGCCGCCTTGCCCGGTGACGTGCTGTCAGCCGTCCTGGACCGTGATCCGCGCCCCGCGCCGCACTCCCCATCGCCGCATCGCCCCGGCCTCCGCCTCCAGGATCTGCCGGGCTCGCGGCCGTGGCAGCCCCAGTCGGCCCGGACGCATCGTGCGCACCGCCAGGACGCGCGACGACCGGTCCAGATAGGCGACGTCGATCGCGAACCGCATCCCCAGTGTGTGCACCGAGTTCGCCGGAGTCAGCAGCAGCGCGCCCTCGATCCCCGAGCGCCCGAGCAGTCCCCGCCGCCGGGCGCGCGCCGTCGTGGCGAGCTCCAGGGGTACCGGCTCGGATGTCCCCCGTGCCGTGTCCGTCGTGAACGTGGCCATGGGTGCGAAGTTAGCGGTGGAGTCAAGCGGGAGCACGCCGCGCGGATCACTCGCCCGGAGTACGTGGGGACAAGTCGGCGCCACGCCCCATAAGCGGGCGCAGACCCATTGGATCTCTCCCGATCCTCCTCGATTCCCTTTGAATCAGCCATGATTCGGCCATGATCACACCCGGAATCGATGGTTCCGTGCTCACTGTGGCGTTGCCGGGCGACTTCGGAGAGTAGTTGTGGCACGCGGATGCACGCAGCATCACTTACGAAGGGTTATGGTGGAAACCCCCCCTCGGGCCGGTCCGTCTCCCCCCCCACGGACCGGCCCGTTTTTTTGTGTCCGCGACGGCCCGCCCGGCAGGCGCCCCCGTGCGCCCCCCGGACGGGCCGCCTCGCGCGGCGGGGCTTTCGGTGACTCAGTGCCGTTGGGCCCAGATGTTCGCGCCCTGTGTCGAGACCGCGAACGTGTCGATCTCCTCCAGCTCCTCGTCCGTGAGCTTCGGGGCCGACAGCGCCGCCAGGTTCTCCTCCAGCTGCCGCACGCTGGACGCGCCGATGAGGGCGGAGGTCATCCGCTCGTCGCGCAGTACCCAGGTGAGCGCGAGCTGGGCGAGGGACTGGCCGCGCCGGGCCGCGATGTCGTTCAGCCCGTTCAGCCGGCGTACGACGTCCTCGCTCAGCAGGTCCGGGTCCAGCGACTTGCCCTGGGTGGCGCGCGAGCCCTCCGGGATGCCCTTGAGGTACTTGCCCGTCAGCAGGCCCTGCGCGAGGGGCGCGAAGGAGATGCAGCCCATGCCGGCCGCCTCCAGCGTGTCGAGCAGGCTGTCGTCCTCGGTCCAGCGGTTGATCATCGAGTACGAGGGCTGGTGGATGAGCGGACGGACGCCCATCCCGGTGAGGATCCGGGCCGCCTCCGCCGTCTGCTCGCCGGTGTACGAGGAGACGCCGACGTACAGCGCCTTGCCCTGCTGGACGGCAGACGCGAGGGCGCCCATCGTCTCCTCCAGCGGGGTGTCCGGGTCGAAGCGGTGCGAGTAGAAGATGTCGACGTGGTCCACGTCCATCCGCCGCAGCGACGCGTCGAGGGAGGACAGCAGGTACTTGCGGGAGCCCCACTCGCCGTAGGGTCCCGGGTGCATGAGGTAGCCCGCCTTGGTCGAGATGACCAGCTCGTCCCGGTAGGGGGCGAAGTCCTCCTTCAGCAGCCTGCCGAAGTTGATCTCCGCGGAGCCGGGTGGCGGCCCGTAGTTGTTGGCGAGGTCGAAGTGGGTGACGCCGAGATCGAACGCGCGGCGCAGGATCGCGCGCTGGGAGTCCAGTGAGCGGTCGTCGCCGAAGTTGTGCCACAGGCCGAGCGAGATCGCGGGCAGCCTGAGGCCGCTGTGGCCCGTACGCCGGTATTCCATCGAGTCGTACCGCTCCGTTGCGGCCCGGTACAGAGAGGGGTCGTTCATGGGGACGAACCTATGTCAGGGCTCACAGGCCCCTCGGCAGCTCCCGCGTTTCGCGGGGGTAGGCTTCGCCCTGGGGGATCGTCATATGGACAGGCCTGTGCTCGGGCGCGACTGTCCGATCCGCACGGAGGGGCTGACAACACGTGACCTTGCGCGACAACCTGCGCCGTCTGCTGGTCAGGTTCTATGCACGCAGGGTGGAAGGCCACCTCGACCACGACCAGGTGCCCAAGCACATCGGCGTCATCATGGACGGCAACCGGCGCTGGGCGAAGGCGGCGGGTTCCACCACCGCCCAGGGCCATCGGGCCGGAGCCGACAAGATCGGGGAGTTCCTCGGCTGGTGCTCCGAGACCGATGTCGAGGTCGTCACCCTCTGGCTGCTGTCCACCGACAACTTCGACCGCCCCCAGGAGGAGCTCGGTCCGCTCCTCGGCATCATCGAGGGTGTCGTCCGCACCCTGGCGGCCGACGGCCGCTGGCGGGTGCACCACGTCGGGACGCGGGACATCCTGCCCTCCCCGATGCAGTCGGCCCTCAAGGAGGCCGAGGAGGCCACCGCGCACGTCGAGGGCATAGTCGTCAACGTCGCCATCGGCTACGGCGGCCGCCAGGAGATCGCCGACGCCGTGCGCTCGATGATCCTCGACGCCGCCGACAAGGGCACCTCGATGGAGGACCTCGCGGACCGCGTCGACGTCGACCTCATCGGCAAGCACCTCTACACCGGCGCGCAGCCCGATCCCGACCTGGTGATCCGCACCAGCGGTGAACAGCGGCTGTCCGGGTTCATGCTCTGGCAGACCGCTCACTCCGAGTACTACTTCTGCGAAGTCTTCTGGCCCGCCTTCCGCAAGGTCGACTTCCTGCGCGCCCTGCGTGACTACGCGGCGCGACACCGCCGTTACGGAGGCTGAATCCCGAGGTGTCCCGCCGTGCCCGGGACACCTCGCGGGGACGTACGTCATCGGGAGTTAACGAACGCGCCGTCATATGCCGTGGCATGGCTTCGCTCGTTCGAGGGCATAAGCCTTGCAGGTCGACACCCGAACCACGGGTGTCGTATCTCAGCGGACGGCTCGGGGCCGTCCGCCCGGGAGGCCCTTTGCACCAGCCCGACCGTGCGGTCAGTACGGACGAAGCGGAGGGCCGGTTTTCGGCCCGTGCATCGGCGCCGGTAACCGGTCCAGATCTCCTTCGTCGCTCCCCGACCTCATCCGAGGGGGTACGTCCTTCCGTGGTGACCAGCACAAAGCGCCGCAAGCCAGACCGGCGCACCTATGTTCTCGACACCAGCGTCCTGCTGGCCGACCCGAATGCCCTGAGCCGCTTCGACGAGCATGAAGTCGTGCTTCCGATCGTCGTGGTCACGGAGCTGGAGGCCAAGCGGCACCATCCCGAACTCGGCTACTTCGCCCGGCAGGCCCTGCGTCTGCTCGACGAGTTCCGGGTCCGGCACGGCCGCCTCGACTCCCCGATTCCCGTCGGGGAGCTCGGCGGGACGGTTCGGGTCGAGCTCAACCACTCGGACCCCAGCGTCCTGCCCAGCGGGTACCGCCTGGGGGACAACGACTCCCGCATCCTCGCGGTCGCCCGCAACCTGCAGGCCGAGGGTTATGACGTCACCGTCGTCTCGAAGGACCTGCCGCTCAGGATCAAGGCGTCCTCCGTGGGTCTCCTCGCCGAGGAGTACCGCGCGGAGCTCGCCATCACGGGCTCCTCCGGCTGGACCGGAATGTCCGAACTGAGCCTGGCCGGCGAGCAGGTGGACATCCTCTTCGAGGAGGGGCACGTCTACGTCCCCGAAGCGGCCGGCCTGCCCGTGCACACGGGCCTGACGATCCAGTCGGAGCGCGGCAAGGCCCTCGGCCGTGTCACGGCGGAGGGCAACGTCCGGCTCGTACGCGGCGATCGCGAGGCGTTCGGCATCAAGGGCCGCAGTGCCGAGCAGCGCATCGCGCTCGATCTGCTGCTCGACCCGGACATCGGGATCGTGTCGATGGGCGGCCGGGCCGGCACCGGCAAGTCCGCGCTCGCGCTCTGCGCGGGCCTGGAGGCCGTCCTCGAACGCCGTCAGCACCAGAAGGTGATGGTCTTCCGGCCGCTGTACGCGGTGGGCGGGCAGGAGCTCGGCTATCTGCCCGGTTCCGAGTCCGAGAAGATGAGCCCCTGGGCCCAGGCGGTGTTCGACACGCTCTCCGCGGTCACCAGCCGCGAGGTCATCGAGGAGGTCACCGCGCGGGGCATGCTGGAGGTCCTGCCGCTCACGCACATCCGCGGCCGCTCGCTCCACGACGCGTTCGTGATCGTGGACGAGGCCCAGTCCCTGGAACGGAACGTCCTGTTGACCGTTCTGTCCCGTATCGGGGCCAATTCGCGGGTCGTTCTGACCCATGACGTGGCACAAAGGGACAATCTGCGCGTCGGGCGTTACGACGGAGTGGTCGCCGTCGTAGAGAAGTTGAAGGGCCATCCGCTCTTCGCGCACGTCACGCTGAATCGTTCCGAGAGGTCCCAGATTGCGGCACTCGTGACCGAAATGCTGGAGGACGGGCAGATCTGATCCCAGGTGTCCCCGCCTGGTCAAAGGGTGGTTGATACACGCTGGTTGGCGCCGTCCGGCAAAGGTGAAAAGCCTAGCCGGGCGGCGTCTTGCCGCGCTGAGGTTTCCAGGAAACAGCTGAGGCAAACGGGGTGTGAGCTTTCACACGCGACGCGGAATTGCCGCGCGGTGACGGGTTGCGGCTAAAGTCTCACTCCTGTCAGGCCCCGCATACGACACAGCTGTACCCCCAGCGGTACGGCAACACCGGAACCTCAGAACTCCATAGAGCCGTCGTATGCCGCCCGCGCACCACGCGGCGCTCCCCGAGCGGGAGTTGCCCACCGGGCCCGTGTCTCCCCGTGACCCCGCAGTTGGGAGGCCAGCGCCGAGGGGCACGATTGCGTCCGCGAGGGTCACCTAAACGGGCGATGCTGGAAGGAAACCGTGTGAGCCGGATTTCGGTCCGGGGATTCGCAGTGGCTTCGGCCACGGCGGTCACCGCTGTCGGAAGCGTGGTCGGAGTTGCCTCGGGCAGCGTCGCCCAGCCCTCGAACGATGCCGAGGCGACGGCGAGCGACTCGACTCTCCTCGCAGACATACCTGCTGGCCAGCAGGCCCAGGTGCAGACCGCGTCACTGACGCAGCAGGCCGACGCCCAGGCCATCGCCGCCGACGCGAGCGCCAAGAAGGACGCGGAGGAGTCCGCCCGCAAGCAGGCGGCCGACGACGCCGTCGCGAAGCAGAAGGCTGCGGCGAAGGCCGAGCAGGAAGCCAAGGAGCGCAAGGAGGCGAAGGAAGCGGCCAGCCGCTCCGCGACGCGTGACGCCTCCACGTTCTCCGTCCAGGCCTCGTACAGCGTCGCCCAGATCCAGGCGATGGCGGCCCAGATGGTGCCGAGCGGTCAGTTCCAGTGTTTCAGCAACATCGTGAACCACGAGTCGAGCTGGAACTACCACGCCGTCAACGCCTCCTCGGGTGCCTACGGCCTCTTCCAGGCCCTGCCCGCGGGCAAGTACGCGTCCGCCGGGTCCGACTGGCAGACCAATCCGGCCACCCAGATCAAGTGGGGCCTGAACTACATGAACGGCCGGTACGGCAGCCCGTGCGAGGCCTGGTCGTTCTGGCAGGCCAACAGCTGGTACTAGGCTCCGCGCCTTCCACCGGCCGCTCAACCTCGCGAAGCCCCTCCCCGTCCTAGGGTGAGGGGCTTCGGCCATGTACGGTCGGACCCGACGACTCCAGGGGGGAGTGCTGGGGAGCAGCGGGGGAAAAGGACGTTTCATGTCGCGTGTACCAGGATGGCTCGGCCGGCTCGGCGCCGTACTCACCGAGCTGGACGAGCGGTTGGACGAACGCCGCGCCGAGGTCGAGATGGAGTCGCGGGGCCCCCTCGACGGCGAGGGCGTCGTCCTCGACGCGCGCACTCCCGTCGACGCGCCCGGCATCCCCTCGGAGGCTCCCGAGCCTCTCAAGGACCCGGTGGCGGACGCCGAGCCGTCCGCGCTCCCGGTCCAGCGGCCTTCCGAGGAGACGGCCACGACAGCCGCGTACGCGGTGACGCCCCAGCGCCCCGACCCCGCCCTCGCCGTGCCGTGGGGGGTGCGCGTCGCCGCCGAGGCCGGCTGGCGGCTGCTCATCCTCGCGGGCACCGTCTGGGTGCTGATGCGGGTCATCAGCGCCGTGCAACTGGTGGTGCTGGCCTTCGTGGCCGCGCTGCTCATCACCGCGCTGCTCCAGCCGACGGTGGCCCGGCTGACGCGCTGGAAATTGCCGCGCGGGCTCGCCACCGCGCTCACCGCGATCCTCGGCTTCGTCATCATGGGGCTGATCGGCTGGTTCGTGGTCTGGCAGGTCCAGGAGAACATCGACAACCTCTCCAGCCAGATCCAGGACGGCATCGACGAGCTGCGCAAGTGGCTCCTCAAGGGGCCGTTCCATGTGACGGACAAGCAGATCAACAAGATCGCGAAGAATCTCCGCGAGGCGATCGGCGCGAACACGGACCAGATCACCACGGCGGGCCTGCAGGGCGTGACGGTGGTCGTCGAGGCCCTCACGGGCATCCTGCTCACGATGTTCTCGACCCTCTTCCTGCTCTACGACGGCAAGCGGATCTGGGAGTGGTCGCTCAAGCTCGTCCCGGCCGCCGCCCGGACCGGGGTCGCGGGCGCGGGCCCGCGCGCGTGGCGCACGCTCACGGCCTACGTCCGCGGCACGGTGATAGTGGCCATGATCGACGCGATCTTCATCGGCCTGGGCATCTACTTCCTCAAGGTCCCCATGGCCGTGCCGCTCGCCGTCTTCATCTTCCTCGGCGCGTTCATCCCGCTGGTGGGCGCGGTGATCTCCGGGGCGCTGGCGGTGGTGGTCGCGCTGGTGACCCAGGGCGTCTTCACCGCCGTCATGACCCTCGCCGTGGTCCTCGCCGTCCAGCAGATCGAGGGCCACATCCTGCAGCCCTTCATCCTGGGCCGCGCGGTCCGTGTCCACCCGCTCGCGGTGGTCCTCTCGGTCGCCGCGGGCGGCATGGTCGCCGGCATCGGCGGAGCGGTCGTCGCGGTCCCGCTGGTCGCGGTGACCAACACGGTGGTCGTGTACCTGCGTTCGTACGCCCGTGAGGCGGACCTGCGACACGCCCCGGAGCCCCGGGGCGCCACCGCGCTGGACGCGTCCCCGGCCCACCGTCTGACGCCGTAGGGCCTCCCCCGCTCGCGCGCGTGCGCCGGTGGGCGCCCGGGATCCGGGGGACGGCAAACACTCAGGGCCCCGCCCACCACAGAGGTGAACGGGGCCCTGAAAGCTTGAGCAGGCGCGGACCGCCCGGGGCGAGGGGACCTGCTCGGCGCGCGAGGACTACTCGGCGAGAACGGCCTCGGCGTCCAGCGTGGCGCCGACCGCCTGGAGGACGGCCGCGATCTTGAACGCCTCCTGGATCGTCTCCCGGTCGACGCCCGCCTTGCGGAGCACCTGCTCGTGCGAGTCGAGGCACTGCCCGCAGCCGTTGACGGCGGAGACGGCGAGCGACCACAGCTCGAAGTCGACCTTGTCCACACCGGGGTTGCCGATGACGTTCATCCGCAGGCCGGCCCGCAGCGTGCCGTACTCCGGGTCGGAGAGCAGGTGCCGCGTCCGGTAGAAGACGTTGTTCATCGCCATGATCGCGGCGGCCGACTTGGCGGCCGTGTACGCCTCGGGCGACAGCCGGTCCTTCGCCTCCGGCTCCAGCTCACGCAGCACGCGCGGGGAGCGCGAGGCGATGGCGCAGGCCAGCACGGTGCCCCACAACCGCTGCTGCGGGAGGTCGCTGTTGCCGATCACCGAACCGAGGTTCAGACGCAGATCCTTGGCGTAGTCCGGTACGGCGGACTTCAGTTCGTCAAGAGCCATGGAAGGTCACTCACCGGCCAGAAGGGAGGCCGCGTCGAGGGTGTTCTCGCCCTTGGTCCAGTTGCACGGGCAGAGCTCGTCCGTCTGGAGAGCGTCCAGGACCCGCAGGACCTCCTTGGGGTTACGGCCGACGGAGCCGGCGGTCACCATGGAGAACTGGATCTCGTTGTTCTGGTCGACGATGAAGACGGCGCGCTTGGCGAAGCCGTCCTCGCCCTCGATGCCGAGGTCACGCATGAGCTCGTGCTTCGAGTCGGCCATCATCGGGAAGGGCAGGTCACGCAGGTCGTCGTGGTCCTTGCGCCAGGCGTGGTGCACGAACTCGGAGTCGCCGGAGAAGCCGAGGACCTGGGCGTCACGGTCGGCGAACTCGTCGTTCAGCTTGCCGAAGGCCGCGATCTCGGTCGGGCACACGAAGGTGAAGTCCTTGGGCCACGCGAAGACGATCTTCCACTTGCCCTCGTAGGTCTTGTGGTCGATCTGCTCGAACTCCTGGCCCTTCTCCAGCGATACGCAGGCGGTCAGGTCGAACTGGGGGAACTTGTCACCGACAGTGAGCACGTGCTCTCCTTGCAGCGCGGGGCAGCCCTTTTTGGGGGCATTTCCCTGGGGGTGGACGTACTTGATGTTGACACAGGCTGCATTGATACGGGAAATAGCTACACTCGGTCGTGTTGATCGGATGCGACTATCAGTGACACCCGGTGATCCAGCCCGGTGATCCAGCCCGGTGATCCAGCCCGGCGCCGGTCCGGAGCGAGAGGTACGGCCATGACGAGCCCCATCGGCAGGGCGGGCGCCAAGGGCGGCGGCCGCCGCAGCCCCAGCCTCGCGCAGCTGCGCGCCTTCACCGCCGTGGCCGAGCATCTGCACTTCCGCGACGCCGCCGCCGCGATCGGCATGAGCCAGCCCGCGCTGTCCGGCGCGGTCTCCGCCCTGGAGGAGATCCTCGGGGTGACCCTGCTGGAGCGTACGACCCGCAAGGTGCTGCTGTCGCCCGCCGGTGAGCGTCTCGCCGTACGAGCCAAGGCGGTGCTGGACGAGGTCGGCGCGCTCATGGAGGAGGCGCAGGCCGTGCGCGCCCCGTTCACCGGAGCGCTGCGCCTCGGCGTCATCCCCACCGTCGCCCCCTACCTCCTGCCCACCGTCCTGCGGCTCGTCCACGACCGCTACCCCGACCTCGACCTCCAGGTGCACGAGGAGCAGACGGCCAGCCTGCTGGAGGGACTCGCGGTCGGGCGGCTCGACCTGCTGCTGCTCGCCGTCCCCCTGGGCGTGCCCGGTGTCCTCGAACTCCCGCTGTTCGACGAGGACTTCGTGCTGGTGACCCCGCTCGACCACTGGCTCGGCGGCCGCGAGGGCATTTCGCGCGAGGCGCTGCGCGAACTCCGTCTGCTGCTGCTCGACGAGGGCCACTGCCTGCGCGACCAGGCCCTGGACATCTGCCGCGAGGCCGGACGCGCCGATGCCCCCGTCACCACCACCGCCGCGGGCCTGTCCACCCTCGTCCAACTGGTCGCCGGAGGTCTCGGGGTGACCCTGCTGCCGCGTACCGCCGTCAAGGTGGAGACGACCCGCAGCAATCAGCTCCTCACCGGGTACTTCGCGGATCCGGCGCCCACCCGGCGGATCGCGCTCGCCATGCGGGCGGGCGCCGCGCGGGGAACCGAGTACCGGGAACTGGCGGAAGCCCTGCGCGAGGCGCTACGCCCCCTGCCCGTAAGGGTGTTGGGCGCGGAGGCCTGAACTGCCGCACATAGTCGGTCATTCGAACGACCGATGAGGCCTTTCGGTAGGCGGGATAATTCAACTTCCGTCAGGTAGTGCGACTCTCGCTGGGATATCCGCCCCGGCTGATACACATACCCCCTCAGGGTGACTCGTCAGGCGTCTGTGCGAAGTGCCGGAAGTTCCAAGGGGAGTGATGTCGGGCATTCGGGATTCCCTTGGCAGGGTCGGATACGACCTGCTGTCGCGCGCGCTGAGCGAATGCCAGGGCACACGGGCGACGGGGAAACTGCGGGTGTCCGGAAAGCCCGGGGGAGTATTCCATCTCCGCGACGGCTGTGTCGTCGCCGTCGAAAGTCCGGGCGCCCCCGGCCCCGAGGCGCGGCTGCTGCGCTCCGGCCGGATCAGCGGTGAGCAGTGGGCCGAACTGCTCCGCGAGGCCGGCGGCACCCGCTGGCCGGAGGCCGGGCTGATCGCGCACGGTTACGCGGGGGCCGCGCAGCTCCGGGTCGTCTGCATGATGGCGATGCAGGACGCGGCGTTCGCCGTCGTGGCCGGTGACGTGGAGGCGTGCGACCCGCTGGACGCCGCCTTCGAGCCGTACGCCCCGGTCGCCCTCGGGGAGGCCCCGGGGAGGTTGCTGCAGGACGCGGCGAGGAAGCTCGCGGCCGTCGCGGCCCTGCCGCAGCCCGTACGGCCGGACCGCGAGCGCCCTGTGCCCGCGCAGGTACCGGACGAGATACGCGAGCGGCTGCCGCCCCCTCAGAAGGAGTTACTGGCCCACGCCGACGGCCGCCGGACCGCCCGTGACATCGCGTTCGCGACCGGCCTCGGCGCCTACACCGTGACCGTGGGGATGGCCCGCATGCTCGGCGAGGGTCTGCTGGAACTGCCGGACGAGCCAGGGTCCGTCGCCCCCGTCACCGTCAGGGAACTGCCGACCGGAGCGCTCCGGCAACGGCCGTCCGGCGCCCCGCCCGCGATCGACCCCACGGTGTTCTCGGCCCTTTCCACCGCGGTGGCCGCCGGACGAGTCCCGGCCCCGGAGCCCGGCCCCGAGCCCGCCCCCGCCCCGCATCCCGGGGCGAGCGCTCCGTCCCTGCCCCGCAGAGAGCCCGGCGCGAACGCTCCGTCCCTGCCGCGCCGCGAGCCCGGCGCGAGCGGAATCACCGAAACGCTCGCTCCCGAAAGGAACGGGGCGAGCTGGAAAGGATTCTTCCGGCTCCGGCACCGGATCTGGACCCCGGACTCCGGCACGTGAAACCGCGTGCCTGTCACCGATCGAATGCGCACAACCATCAGGGAGTTCAATACATGAATCACGACGCGCTGGCCGGCGAAATGAGAGGGCTCCGGGAACAGGTGCCCGGAATCACCGATACGGCGGTGGCGGCGGCCGACGGAATGCTCATCGCGGCCGACACCGCCGACACCATCGACCCGGAGAGCCTCGCCGCGATCGCGGCCGCGGGCCTCGGCATCGCGCGCCGCGCGACCGGCGTGACCGGCCGGGGCGCGTTCCGGCAGACCGTGACCTACGGCAGTCAGGGCCTCGCGGCCTTCTACGCGGTCGGCGACACCGCGCTGATGATCGTCCTCGGCGACGAGGGCATCGACCTCGAACGGCTCCACGAGCGGACCCGACCGGCCCTCGGCCGTATCGAGTCGATTCTCACCGGGACCGACCCCGACCCGCTCGCCGGGACCCCGACCGGATCCGACGCGCTCGTCGGAGCCGTGACCGAAACCGCGACCGAAGGGGTATGACGACATGGCCAGCAAGCGAATGACACCGGGGTTCTCCGACCAGATCATGGGCCTGGTCAAATCACTGCGCACCGACGCGCCGGACTGCCTCGCCTCCGGGGCGGTCGACATGTCGACCGGAATGCTGCTGTCCTACGAGACCGTCGACAACCATCCGCCGGAGGTCCTGGACCTGCTCGCGGGCGCCACCCTCGACCTGTTCCAGGGGCGCACGGTCCAGATGATCGAGGACGTCTTCAAGGAGCGCCGCGGTATCGAGTCCGACTCGCACTTCTTCCAGGAGATCCTGGTCAACAGCGACAACCTCACCCATCTGTTCGTGCGCATGAACGACCAGCAGGACGTGGTCGCCGTGGTCGTCTGCCGCAAGGCGGTCAACGTGGGCATGCTCTTCGCGCAGGTCCGGCGCGTGGTGCGGGAGTACAGCATCTGAACGCGAACCGGTGGCCCGCCCCGGTGGGGAGGGCCACCGGCGGTGGCTCGGGACGCGGACGGTGGCCCGCTCCGTATAGGACGGCCCGTCCGGTTACTCCGTACGCAGTCCGTCCGGCCGCATCAACCGGATGAGCGGCGGCAGACTGAGCAGCGTCACCAGGAGCACGACCCCCGCGCCGATGCCGGTCATCGACAGCACGCTCGTCCAGTCCACGCTCACCGAGGTGCCCGTCATCTTGAGCAGGACCGTGCCGAGGGTGAGGCCCACGATCATCGCGAGGCCGAGCCCCAGGGCGATCGGGATCGCGGTCTGCCACAGCACCGACATGCTCAGCGTGCGGCGCCGGGTGCCGAACGCGACCAGCGCCGACAGGAGCTTCCTGCGCTCGCGCAGCTGTTCCAGCTGGGAGACCAGCAGGCTCGCGCCGATCAGCAGGAGAACACAGGCCGCACCGACGAGCAGCCCGGTACGGATGGTCGTGAACTTCCCGGTCTCGGTCGTCGCCGTCCAGGTGAGGGCCTCGGTGTGCGGGTCGATCCGCGCCGCGCTGTTGCGGACGAGTTCACGGACGTCCGGCACCGACCCGTCGAGCTGGAGATAGACCGTCCCGTGCACGGTGGACGCGGCCCGCTCGGGCAGCGCGCCGGGCGTGAACAGGAAGCCGCCGCGCTCGTCGCCCGAGGGGTCCTTGCGCGAGTCCGCCCGCTTGATGTCCTTCGGCACCGTCCAGGGGACCTCCTTGCCCTTGGCGAAGGAGCCGTTGGACGGGTCGAGGTAGAGCTTGGTACCGGCCTTGTCGAGCGCCGCGGTGTTCTCGTCCCACTCGGTGTTCTCCACGGCGAAGATGTCGCCGTCCTCGCAGGAGGGCAGCCGGGCCGCCTCCCGCAGGGCCGCGCAGTCGCCGACCGTCACGCTCGACTGGCGCTCGGGGTCGTCGCGTCCGTCGCCCAGATAGCCCCGACCGAGGGCCGTCGTCCGCGTGACCCCCCTGGTCCCCGACAGCTCCCGGACCGCCTTGTCCAGCGGCACCGCGTCCGGCACATTGACGGACATCTGAGCCCGCGTGAGATCGTTCTTGTTGACCTTCGTGTAGTCGCTGTCGACCCCGGCGAACAGCATCTGCAGGGCTATCGCGCCCGCCACCGCCACCGCGATGCCGTTGACCAGACGGGCCGCCGAACCGCTGCTCAACTGGAGCCTGCGGATGGCCAGTTGCCAGGCGACGCCACCGGAGTTCAGCCGGGCCACGACCGCCTCGACCACCCAGGGCAGCAGCGCGGTGATGCCGACCAGCAGCAGCAGGACGCCGCCGGTGACGAGGTATTCGTTGAAGTTCCCGTTGGACCGCCCCTGTCCGATCATCGGGTACAGCATCGCGAGGCCGCCCAGCGGCAGCAGCAGCCGCCACCACAGCCGGCGCCGCGAGGGCCGCGCCGTCCGCACCACACCGAGCGGTTCGATGACGACGCCGCGCAGCGCGAGGAGCGTCACCACGACCGCGGCGGCCGGGACCGCGAAGGCCACCAGCACCACCAGGGCGGGCGTCGGGTTGAGGTCGCCCGGGAAGACACTGAACCTGAAGAGCATGATCAGACCCGCGAGCTGACGCCCGACCAGGAAGAACCCGGCGCCGAGGAACAGTCCGACCAGCGCCCCGGCCAGCGCCTCGCCGGCCGCGATGCGCCGGGTCATCCGCCCGTCCGCGCCGACCAGCCGCAGCGCCGCCAGCCGCCGGTCGCGCCGCTCACCGCCGAACCGTACGGCCGCGGCGATGAAGACGCCGACCGGCATCAGCAGCACCACGAAGACGATCAGTACGAGCAGCAGCAGGACGGGGTCCATCGCCTCGGACCGGTCCTCGGAGCCGAACGCGTCGATGCGCTCGACCCGGCCGGTGCTCGTCGCGCTGGCCGTCAGGTCGTCGGCGCCCGTGTAGTAGGCGAGTTCGTGCGGATCGACGAGCCCGCTGTCGGCGATCGTGCCGCTCACACGGCGGTCGAGCCGCTCACGCAGGAGCCTGCCCTCGGATGACTTCAGCAGCCGGTCGAGAGCGGGGGAGACGACCATGTCACCGACCGCCGGGAACGCGGACACGCCCGGCGGCAACGGCGCCCGGGCCCCCTCGGGTTCGAGCAGCCGGCCGCGCACGTCCTCGTCGCGGAAGGTGGTGTCCACGTTCGCGACGAGCAGCGTACGGTCGGACTTCTTCTTGATCGTCGAGCTGTACGTGATGTCGGTGCGGGCGCTCTCCCGGTGGTGCCGGGCGTCCAGCGCGCTCGGGATCGCCGTGGTGAGCAGCAGCAGCGCCACGCCGAGGCCGACCCCGACCGCCGTCAGCAGGACCCGTACCCAGGCCTCACGGCCCCCGGTCACCGCGAACTTGGCGCCCATGGAGAGGTCGCGGGCCCACTGGCGGACACTCATACGATCCGCTCCATGTCCCTGGACCTGCCGTCGCGTACGACGACCTCGCGGTCCGAGTACGCGGCCACACGCGCCTCGTGCGTGACGAGCACGACGGCGGCGTTCGTCGAGCGGGCCGCTTCGGTCAGCAGCTCCATCACGCGCTCGCCGTTGAGGGAGTCGAGCGCGCCGGTCGGCTCGTCGGCGAAGAGCACCCGCGGGCTGGTGACCAGTGAACGGGCGACCGCCACGCGCTGTCCCTGACCGCCGGAGACCTCACCGGGCCGCTTGCCCGAGAGGTCGTCGACCTCCAGCCGCTCCATCCACGACAGCGCGGTGCGCTCGGCCTCCTTGCGGGCCGTGCCGTTCAGCCGCAGCGGCAGCGCGACGTTCTCGACGCAGGTCAGCTCCGGTACGAGCTGGCCGAACTGGAAGACGAACCCGAACTCGGAGCGGCGCAGCGCACTGCGCTGGGTGTCGTTCATCGTCGCCATCTCGCGGCCGTCGTACGTGATCGAGCCGGAGTCGGGGGTGACGATCCCGGCGAGACAGTGGAGCAGGGTGGACTTGCCTGAGCCGGAGGGCCCCATCACGGCGACGACCTCGCCGGGGTGGATGGAGAACGCGGCACCGTCCAGCGCGGCGGTCGGGCCGTACGTCTTGCGCAGCTCCGACGCCATGAGCAGGGAACCCGGAGGAGGGGCGGACGTGGTCATCGGGTCGTCACCGCCTCGGCGAGCTTGTCGAGGCGCGCGGCCGTCAGTTCCAGCCATCGCAGATCGGCCTCCAGATGGAAGAGGGCGTGGTCGCAGATCAGCTGGTCGGCCAGATCGCCCTTGCGTTTGCGTTCGGTCAGCATGCGCATCAACCGCAGATGCTCCGCACGCTGGGTGTCGAGGAGCTCGCCCGCGTCGCGGTGGGTCAGCAGGGCGAGGACGACCTTCGTGTACAGGGTCGACTGGAGGTACGGCTCGGGCTTCTCCGGCGTCGCGAGCCAGCGCTGTACGTCGGTGATCCCGGCTTCGGTGATCGCGTACCGCTTGCGCTCGGGGCCGTCGCCCGCCTCGATCCCGTCGATCTCGACGAGCCCGTTCCTCAGTAGCCGCGACATCGTCGAGTAGACCTGGCCGTAGTGCAGTGGCCGGTCGTGACCGAACTTCTCGTCGAAGGTCCGCTTCAGGTCGTAACCGTGGCGCGGCCCGGACTCCAGGAGTCCTAGGAGAGTGTGACCGATGGACATGCCGAGCACTCTACACACGGCGTATACATCGTGTGTATACGCGGCGCGTACAGGTCGGGTGAAGGGTGCCTGGGAGAGGGTGAACCGCCTGGTCGCGGCCGATTGTCACGGTTCTGGAACCGACCTGTGCGGCGGTGCGGCAGCGAGGCGGGTGGCCGGTGCCGGTGGTGGCACCGGGAGCAGGCCGGGTGCGGGGTCGAGGCAGGGGGCGGGCCGGCGAATGGCGAAACAAGGGAGCTGGCCGGGGGTGGGAGACCTCGCCCGCCTAGTCCCTCCGGCCCTCCGGCGGCTCCCCGGAAACCGGTGGCTCCCCGGAAACCGGCGGCCGTCCGCGATGAGGGATCGGTCCCGCGCCGCCGGGCAGGCGCCCGGAGTCGGCGAGCGCGCGGCGCAGCAGGAACTCGATCTGCGCGTTGGCCGAGCGCAGTTCGTCGCCCGCCCATCGGGCGAGGGCCTCGTACACCAGCGGATCGAGTCGCAGCGGCACCTGCTTGCGCGGTTGCGGCGACCGGGGCGGCGGGGCCCCCTCTGTGGGATCCGTCACCGGTGGAACCCCGGGTTCGGCCGGGCTCCCGCCGTGCCGACGGCGCGGCGGGCGGCGCCGAGGGGTGGCATGAGGAGGTCGGGAGGCGGTGCGAGCCCCTCGTCGACGCCGTGCGCGGCGGACTCCCGCCCGCGGTGCGCCGGTGTGCCGGGGGCGTCGCCCGGTGTCCCGGCGGCGGATACGCCCGGGACGGGTGAGGGCTCTTGGGTGGCGTGTGACGACATGGAGGGCCCCTCCTTTCCCATGGCACGGCTTCTGTATATCTGAGTGATATCACTTTACCGGCCACAGCAACCTTCTGCCCCTCCCGCTCGTCGGATTCAGTAGAGGCAGGGGCGTAAGGCGTGCTGATTGTCACGTCCGGAAAAGACCGGATCGGCTGCCCTTTGTCATAGCGCGCGGTGTTAGCTTTCTGAGCTGACCTGACCGACGAACTTGTGTGCCACACGAGAATGAAGCGGAGCGGATCGACCCATGGGACGAGCTGAAGAGAGACGAGCGCGGCAGGCACAGGGCCGCCGCGCGGCGCCCCAGAGCTCGTCGGGGCACGAGTCGGCGAGCCCCGGGGCCGGTGCGAAGACGGCCGGCAAGACCCGCCGTACCGGCATACGCAGGTACGTGAACTGGAAGTCGGTCCTCGGGACGTTCTTCGGCTTCTGTCTGCTCGGCATGGGCGCCTTCATCGTGCTCTACATGGTCGTTTCCGTGCCCGAGGGCAACGCGGCCGCGAAGCGGCAGAGCAACATCTACAAGTACGGCGACGGCTCGATGCTCGCGCGCACCGGCAAGGTCAACCGCGAGATCGTCGACCTGTCCAAGGTGCCCAAGAGCGTTCAGAAGACCTTCGTCGCCGCCGAGAACAAGACCTTCTACCAGGACTCGGGAATCGACCTCAAGGGCACCGCCCGAGGTCTGATCAACACCCTCTCCGGCAAGGGCAAGCAGGGTGGCTCGACAATCACCCAGCAGTACGTCAAGAACTACTACCTCAGCCAGGACCAGACCGTCACGCGCAAGCTGAAGGAAATGGTCATCTCGCTGAAGCTGGACCGCCAGCAGTCCAAGGACGACATCCTCGCGGGCTACATCAACACCAGCTACTACGGCCGCAACGCCTACGGCATCCAGGCGGCGGCGCAGGCGTACTACCGCGTCGACGCCCAGCGGCTCTCGGTCGCGCAGGGCGCCTACCTGGCCTCGCTGCTCCAGGCCCCGAGCCAGTACGACTGGGCGGTCGCCTCGAAGACCGGCAAGAAGCTGGTCCAGGCCCGCTGGAACTACACCCTCGACAACATGGTCCAGCAGAACTGGCTCGACGCGGGCAAGCGCGCGGCCATGAAGTTCCCGGTCCCCAAGGACCCCACGGGCGCCCCGGGCATGGAGGGCCAGACCGGCTATCTGGTGGAGACGGCCAACAACGAGCTGGCCAAGCAGCTCGTCGCCCAGGGCACCGCCGGGGACCTGAGCGACGCCCACGCCATCATCGACCGGGGTGGCTGGACCATCACGCTCAACGTGGACAAGAAGAAGCAGGCCCTGCTGGAGAAGACGGTCAAGCAGCAGCTCACCAGCAAGCTGGACCCGAAGAAGCGCAAGGTCGACGCCAACATCCAGGCCGGTGCCGCGTCGGTCGACCCCAAGACCGGCAAGGTCCTCGCGATGTACGGCGGCAAGGACTACTTCAAGCACTACTTCAACAACGCGACGCGCCGTGACTACCAGGCCGCGTCGACGTTCAAGCCGATGATCTTCGCGGCCGCCCTGGCCGAGGAGGCCAAGACGCACTCAGGCCAGCCGATCACCGCGAACACGGTCTACGACGGCACCAACCGCCGTCCCGTCGTGGGCAGCGACATCGGCTTCGCGCCGCCGAACGAGGACGAGCACAGCTACGGCCCCGTCACCGTGCAGACCGCGATGAACAAGTCCATCAACTCCGTGTTCGCGCAGATGGGCGTCGACGTCGGCATGGACGAGGTGCTGAAGACCGCGGGCAAGCTCGGCATGGACACCAAGGGACTCCAGGCGGTGCCCGCGCAGACCCTCGGCTCCATGGGCGCGAGCCCGCTGGAGATGGCGGGCGCGTACGCCACGCTCGACAACCACGGCAAGAAGGTCACCCCGGCGCTCGTCGCCTCGGCCGAGCACAAGGACCGTACGGTCACGATGCCTGACCCGATCGGCGAGCAGGTCATCAGCGGGGAGGCCGCCGACACGGTCACCTCGGTGCTGACCGGCGTGGTCGACGACGGTACGGCCCGGGTCTCGGTGCGGAACAACCCGTCCCGTGACGGCCAGCAGGTCGCCGGGAAGACCGGTACGTCCGACGGCAACAGGTCGGCCTGGTTCACCGGCTACACGCCGAACCTGGTCACCTCGGTCGGCCTGTTCGGCGAAGACGCGAAGTCCCAGAACCACGTCTCCATGAAGGGCGCCACCGGCCTCGTCCTGGAGGGCGGCCGTGTCAACGGCGGCGGCTACCCGGCGAAGATCTGGGCGGCCTACACGTTCGAGGCGATGGCGGGGAAGGTCACCAAGTTCGACCTGGACACCACCTCGGGCGCGGCGGTGGCGCCGACCGATCTGCCCACCTTCACCCAGACGCCGTCCAGCACACCGTCGTCGACCCCGACCACCGAGGCGCCGTCGTCGGAGCCGCCCACCACGAGCGCTCCGCCGACCCCCACGACCGAGCCGACGACGACCGAGCCGACGACGACCAGCCCGTCCACCCCGACCGGTTCGCCCAGCACCGCGGGCATCCCGGCCAATCCGTTCGACCAGACAAGCCAGTAGGGCCCGAGCGAGCAGGAGGGGGCACCCGGGTTCCGGGTGCCCCCTCCTTGCGTGCCCCGCGTGCCCTCTTCGCGCGCCCGGGGTTCGCGGGCTCCTCACGCCCGAAGCGCGCGGCGCGGAGCGGGTTCAGCCACCGTCGACGCTGTGCGCGATCCGGTCGCCCGTCTCCTTGTCCATGTTGCGCCAGTACTGGACGGCGCGGTCCAGCACCGGGCGGGTCACACCGTCCAAGAGGTGGCCGCTCACGTTGTCCACCAGCCGGTCCCGGGCCGCGTCGTCGAGGACCTGGCGGACCATCGTGCCCGCCTGGCCCCAGTCGTCGTCCGCGCTGTGCGGCTTGTACGCCTCGCGCACCAGCTCGCCGGCGGTCTGCCAGCTAGCGGGGTCACCGAACCGCCCGTGGTCGGCCGCCGGGCCGCCGTAGGAGTTGGGCGCGTAGGGACGGGCCGCGTGCGACGGCTCGTAGCGCATCGGACCGTCCTTGGCGTACGAGTTCACCGGGGCGTGCGGCCGGTTGGGCGGCAGCTGGGCATAGTTGGGGCCGATCCGGTACCGGTGGGTGTCCGGGTACGAGAACAGCCGGCCCAGCAGCATCTTGTCCGGTGAGGGCCCGATGCCCGGCACCAGGTTCGAGGGCTCGAAGGCGGCCTGCTCGATGTGGACGAAGTAGTCCTCGGGATTCCTGTCCAGCACCATGCGGCCCACGTCGATCAGCGGGTAGTCCCCGTGCGGCCAGACCTTCGTCAGGTCGAACGGGTTGAACCGGTAGTCCGCCGCGTCCTCGAACGGCATGATCTGGACCTTCAGCGTCCAGCTCGGCGCGTTCCCGGACGTGATCGACTCGTACAGATCCCGGCGGTGGACGTCGGGGTCGGTCCCGGCCAGCTCGTCGGCCTCGGCCTGGGTGAGGAACTCGATGCCCTGGTCGGTCTTGAAGTGGTACTTCACCCAGAACCGCTCACCACCGCCGTTGATCCACATATAGGTGTGGGAGCTGTAGCCGTTCATGTTGCGGTACGTCTTCGGGATGCCCCGGTCGCCCATCAGCCAGGTCACCTGGTGCGCCGACTCGGGCGAGAGGGTCCAGAAGTCCCACTGCATGTCGTGGTCGCGCAGTCCCGTCACCGGGTGGCGCTTCTGCGAGCGGATGAAGTCCTGGAACTTGATCGTGTCACGGACGAAGAAGACAGGGGTGTTGTTGCCCACCATGTCGTAATTGCCGTGCTCGGTGTAGAACTTCAGCGCGAAGCCGCGGGGGTCGCGCCAGGTGTCGGGCGAGCCCTGCTCCCCGGCGACGGTCGAGAAGCGGGCCAGCATCTCGGTGCGCCTGCCCGGCTGGAAGAGATCGGCCCGGGTGAACTGGCTGACGTCGTTGGTCACTTCGAAGAATCCGTACGCGCCACTGCCCTTGGCGTGCACCACCCGCTCGGGCACCCGCTCCCGGTTGAACTGCGCCATCTTCTCGATGAGGTAGTGGTCCTGGAGCAGGATGGGGCCGTCGGGCCCGACAGTGAGCGAGTGTTCGTCGCTCTCCACCGGAATCCCTACGTTGTTCGTGGTGTACGGAGCCTTCCGGGATGCCTGTGTCACGAGCGTCCTCCCGTCGGAGATGAGGTCGTCAGGTCGCTTCGCTCACCCCAGCAGTCAACGCCGCCGACACCATGTCGGCAACATGGGGACGGAGCCCGGCACCGGTACGGTCCGGAACCGGAAAGGTCCGGGTTCCGTCCGGCGCCGGGAGGCCCGGCACCGGTTCGGCGCCGATGGGGTCCGGCACCGGCACGGTCCAGTGCCCGTACCGGATCCCACCGGCAGGTCCGGCACGGTTCAGGCCCGGCCCGCCGGGGCGAGGCCGGACGGGTACCCGGTCAGTTCCGGTTCAACTCGAACCAGACGACCTTTCCGGTACTCAGCCGGGTCGCCCCCCACCGCCGCGCCAGCCGGTTCACCAGGAACAGCCCGCGGCCGTCCTCGTCCGTGGCCCGTGCCTGCCGCAGCCTCGGCAGCTGCGGCACGTCGTCGCCGACCTCGCAGCGCAGCACGTCCGTCCGCAGCAGCCGCAGCGTCACCGGCCGTGACGCGTACCGCACCGCGTTCGTCACGACCTCGCTGACCAGCAGCTCCACGGAGTCGGTCATGTCCTCCATGCCCCAACGGGCCAGCGCCCGCCTGGCCAGGCGCCGGGCCCGGCCAGGCGCCGCGTCCTCCGGCTCCAGGAACCAGTACGCGACATCGCTCGGCGCGATCCCGTCGAACCGGGCGGCGAGCAGCGCGATGTCGTCGTCCCGGTCACCCGGTCCGAGCATGTCCAGCACCTCGTCGCACAGCGCTTCCAGCGGCGGCGGATGATCGGGCCCGGTCAGTGCCGCGACCGCCGCGAGCTTCTCCCGCAGCTGCTCTATCCCGGTCCAGACGTCGCGAAGCCGCGACTCGACCAGACCGTCCGTGTACAGCAGCAGCGTCGCCCCGGCCGGCGCGTCCAGCTCGACCGCCTCGAAATCGACCCCGCCCACACCGATCGGGGCGCCCGGCGGCACCCGCAGCACCTCGGCCCGCCCGCCCAGATGCAGCAGCACCGGCGGCGGATGGCCCGCGTTGGCGATGGTGATCCGGTGCGACACCGGGTCGTAGACGGCGTACAGGCAGGTCGCCATGCGGTCGGTGCCGAGCCGCTGCGCCTGCTCGTCCAGGTGGTGCAGCACCTCCTGCGGCGGCAGATCGAGCCCCGCGAGGGTCTGCGCCGTCGTCCGGAGCTGGCCCATGATCGCCGCCGACGTCATGGAGTGGCCCATCACGTCACCGACGACCAGGGCGACCCGGCTGCCCGGCAGCGGGATCGCGTCGTACCAGTCGCCGCCCACCCGCGCCGTCTCCGCGGCCGGCAGATAGCGGGACGCGAGCCGTACGCCCGTGGGCCGCGGCAGCGTCTCGGGCAGCATCGTGCGCTGGAGCTCGTCGGCGATGTACGCCTCACGGCCGTACAGCACCGCCTTGTCGATGCCGAGCGCGCTGTGCGTGGCGAGCTGCGCCGCGACCAGCAGGTCGTCCGCCTCGAAGGCGAGACGCTCCGGCCGGCGCAGGAACAGCGCCGCCCCGATCACCCGGCGACGGCCGCGCAGCGGCGCGAGGATCGCCCGCTGCCCGCTCGGCACCGGCAGATCGTCACCGAGCAGTTCGGGCAACGCGGCCCGCGCGGCGGGCGCGTCCGCGAACACCGGCCGCACCCCCCGCAGCACCTCGGCGAGCGCGCCGCCGGGACGCACCTCGCACAGCTCGGCCGTCATCGCCGACAGCTCACTGGGCTCCGGCCGCAGCACGGACAGGAAACCGCTCTCGGTGTCCCGCTCCTCGGGAATCCGGTCGGTGCGCCGCAGCCGCAGCACGAGAGGACCCGTCGGCCGCTCGTCGCCGACCGGCAGCGGGTCGCGCAGATAGACGAGGATCGCGTCCGAGAAGGTCGGCACGGTGGCCCGGCACAGCCCCATCACGATCTCGTCGAGGTCGATGCCCCGGGCGATCCGCCGGGTCGCGGCGCCCACGAAACGCAGCCGGTCCCCGTCCCTCCGCATCGGCATCGGGCCGCCCTGCGGCACGCCCTGACCGGTACGGCGCTCCTTGCCGCCGGAGGTCCGCAGGGCCCGGCCCTGCTCGGCGTCCGGCTGGATCGGGATGCCCTCGGGCGCGGGCCGGGGGCGGTGCGGATCGGGCTCGGTGGCCGAGGGCTGCGAGTGTTCCGGGCCGCGCCCGGAGGAGGCGGGTGTCGGCGCGTCCGTTCCCGAGGACGCGGACATGCCGGCGTCGCCGGGCACCTTGCCGCCGGCCTTGCCGCGCTTGCCGCGCGGCGTGGCCGTACCCGAACTCCTCGGTGCGTCGCCCGTGCGGGCCTGTACCGGTAACGCGCCGGAACCCGGCAGCTGGGACGGCTGCTCCGAGGTACGCAGGAGCGCCCCGCGAGGGTCCGCGGGGGCGGGCGGCCGGCCGGCGCCGCTCTGCCGGCGCTCGTGCGAGGTGGGGTGCTCCGTCACGCGTGTCGAATCCATCCGTCCGGGGCTGCACGCCGTGCGCGCAGTTCGTCCCGCAGCCCCGATACCCGGAATGTGTGCCCCAGGAACGGATTCTGCGTGTCGTCAGGTCCGGGCCCGACGGCGGGAACCGCCGTCACCCGGCGCGGTACGGCCCGCGGGCGGCCGGAAACGGCCGGTGCCGACAGCGGGCCGGTGGCCGAAGCCCCCGCCCGCACGGCCGTAGTGGCGAGCCCGCGCGGTGCGGCCGGTCCCTGGCCGGCCACGCCGCCGTACGCCTCGTACCCCTCGCTCACGTCCTGCCGCCCCTCGGTGACATATGGTCAAGCCCGGCTCATCCTGCGGGAGTTGTTGCTGCCATGCGCCCTTGCGGAAGACGATCCTACGGTTGTACCACGGGGGCGCATCAAGGGTCTCATGAGGACACGCGCGCGGGCGTACGGTCCCAGTCATCCGGCAGAACGGGAACCGGCCAGCCCGGATCGGGCCTCCAGTGCTGCCAGCCGTCAGAGAACGGCGCGCCCCAGGCGCGGATCACCTCCACCGCAGACCACCCCGCTTCCCGCACCCGTTGCGCCAGTTGAACATCCATCAGTCCGGCCCGCTGCGCCATGGCGAACTCGTCCTCGTCCAGCCAGCGCCAACTCCGGTCCGGGTGGACCGAGATGTCGAGGAAGTGATCCTCCGAGTCCACTCCGCCCGCCCAACGGGTCAGTGGGGCCTCCAGATTCACGTACCAGTTCTTGAAACGCCAGCCCTGGTCCCAGAACAGCCAGACCGACCACGCGTCGCCGGGCCGCGCGAGCTTGAGCACCCCGGACCCGAACCAGCGGTCGCGCCGCACCGCGCGAGGCTTCGTGTAGCGCGACTCCAGCGGCTCTCCGTGCACCGGCGACCCGTCGGCGAGCACCGGCTTCACACACTCGGTGCCCGGCGCCATCCACACAGCGAGCAGGTCGGCGTCGTCCCGTGCGACCGTCACGGGGCGGCAGATGTGGACCCGCTCGCCGGCGTTCTCCCGGTACCGCCACAGGATCTGGCTCCCGGGCTCCCAGTACCCCGCCGGCCCGCCCGTTTCCGCTCGTCTCACCGCTCCACCCTCTGCCATGACCAGATATTAGGTGTCCCACGCATACGACGCTGCGGCACCCGTCACGGTTCGCGCCATCGGCGAACTCCTGTTACGGAGCTGTCATCAGGCGTTTCTCCGCGGAGACGGGCTGTTACGGGTGCGTCATCCGCAGGACATCCAACGCCTCGTCCAACTGCTCAAGGGTCAGGTCCCCGCGCTCCACGTACCCCGACTCCACCACCACCCGGCGAATCGTCTTGCGCTCCGCCAGCGCCTTCTTGGCGACCTTGGCGGCCTCCTCGTAGCCGATGTACTTGTTCAGCGGTGTCACCACGGACGGCGACGACTCGGCGTACTCACGGGCCCGCTCGCGGTGCGCGACGATCCCGTCGACCGTGCGGTCGGCGAGCAGCCGCGAGACGTTCGCGAGCAGCCGGACCGACTCCAGGAGGTTCTTGGCGATCACCGGCAGCATCACGTTGAGCTCGAAGTTCCCGGCCGCGCCCGCGACGGCGACGGTCGCGTCGTTCCCCGTCACCTGGGCGGCGACCATCAGCACCGCCTCGGGAATGACGGGGTTCACCTTGCCCGGCATGATCGAGGACCCGGGCTGGAGGTCGGGGAGGCTGATCTCGGCCAGTCCGGTGCGCGGTCCGGAGGCCATCCACCGCAGATCGTTCGCGATCTTGGTCAGCCCGACGGCGATGGTCCTCAGCTGCCCGCTCGTCTCAACGATCCCGTCGCGCGCCCCCTGCGCCTCGAAGTGGTCGCGGGCCTCGGTGAGCGGCAGCCCGGTCGCCCGCGCCACCTCCGCGATCACCGCGGCGGAGAAGCCGGGCGGCGTGTTGATCCCCGTGCCCACGGCCGTGCCTCCGAGGGGGAGTTCGGCCAGCCGCGGCAGCGAGGCACGGAGCCGCTCGACCCCGTACCGCACCTGGGCCGCGTACCCCCCGAACTCCTGGCCGAGCGTCACCGGCGTCGCGTCCATGAGGTGCGTGCGCCCCGACTTCACCACATCGGCGAACTCCCGCGACTTGCGCTCCAGCGAGGCGGCGAGATGCTCCAGCGCGGGCACGAGATCACCGGTCACGGCGGCGGTCGCGGCGATGTGGATGGAGGACGGGAACACGTCGTTGCTCGACTGCGAGGCGTTCACCTGGTCATTGGGATGGACCTCCCGGCCCAGCCGCTCGGTCGCGAGCGTGGCGATGACCTCGTTGGCGTTCATGTTGGAGGACGTCCCCGAGCCCGTCTGGAAGACGTCGACGGGGAACTCCGCGTCCCAGCGCCCGTCGGCGACCTCCGCGGCCACCTCCTGGATCGCCTCCGCGACATCCTTGTCGATCACGCCCAGTCCGCCGTTCACCTTCGCGGCGGCCGCCTTGATCCGGGCGAGGGCCTCGATGTGCGCGCGCTCGATGCGCTGCCCCGAGACCGGGAAGTTCTCCACGGCGCGCTGCGTCTGCGCCCGCCACTTCGCCTCCGCGGGCACCCGGACCTCGCCCATGGAGTCGTGCTCGATCCGGTACGCGCGTTCGCCCTGGCCGTCTGCCATCGGTGACACCTCCGTACGGGACAGCGTCCCGGAGCCCACGGGTGTTCCCGCCCGGCACACGTGAGCGTTCGCCCGGCGGCCGGCGCCGGGTACGGCCCGCGACGTCCGGGCGGGCCGGCGCCCGTACGACGCGGGACGCACGAACGGCCGCCCGGTCGGCGGCCGTTCACCCGGCTCGTACAGGCGTCACGTACGGGCACCCCGTACGGCTTCACGCGCGCGTCACCCGTACGGCGTCACCTGGAAGGCCGTACACCGTACGGGCCCGCGCTACGCGAGACCGGGGCCCCGCACCGGGATCGTCGTGAAGGTCGGGGCGGGGGCGGGATCCTGGAAGAAGTCGTTTCCCTTGTCGTCGACGACGACGAAGGCCGGGAAGTCCTCGACCTCGATCCTCCAGACGGCCTCCATGCCGAGCTCCTCGTACTCGACGACCTCGACCTTCTTGATGCAGTCCTGGGCGAGGCGGGCGGCGGGCCCGCCGATGGAGCCGAGGTAGAAGCCGCCGTGCGTTTCGCAGGCGTCCGTGACCTGCTTGCTGCGGTTGCCCTTGGCCAGCATCACCTTCGAGCCGCCGGCGGCCTGGAACTGCTCGACGTAGGAGTCCATGCGGCCGGCGGTCGTCGGGCCGAAGGAGCCGGACGCGTAGCCCTCGGGCGTCTTGGCCGGGCCCGCGTAGTACACGGGGTGGTCCTTCAGGTACTGCGGCATCTCCTCGCCCGCGTCCAGCCGCTCCTTGATCTTGGCGTGCGCGATGTCGCGCGCCACGACGAGCGGGCCGGAGAGCGAGAGGCGGGTCTTGACCGGGTACTTCGTCAGCGCGGCGAGGATGTCGTCCATCGGCTGGTTGAGGTCGATCTTCACGACGTCGCCGGCCTCGTCGAGATGCTCGTCCGTGGTCTCCGGCAGGAAGCGCGCGGGGTCGGTCTCCAACTGCTCCAGGAAGACGCCCTCGGCGGTGATCTTCGCGACGGCCTGGCGGTCGGCCGAGCAGGAGACGGCGATGGCGACCGGGCAGGACGCGCCGTGCCGGGGCAGGCGCACCACCCGTACGTCGTGGCAGAAGTACTTGCCGCCGAACTGCGCGCCGATGCCGATCTTCTGGGTCAGCTCGAAGACCTTCTCCTCCAGCTCCTTGTCCCGGAAGCCGTGCCCGAGCTCGGAGCCCTCCGACGGGATCTCGTCCAGGTAGTGCGCGGAGGCGTACTTCGCGGTCTTCAGCGCGTACTCGGCGCTCGTGCCGCCGACGACGATCGCCAGGTGGTACGGCGGGCAGGCGGCCGTCCCGAGGGAACGGATCTTCTCCTCCAGGAACTTCATCATGGAGCCCTCGTTGAGGACCGCCTTGGTCTCCTGGTAGAGGAACGACTTGTTGGCGGAGCCGCCGCCCTTCGCCATGAACAGGAACTTGTAGGCGCCGCCGTCGGTCGCGTACAGCTCGATCTGCGCCGGCAGGTTCGAGCCGGTGTTCTTCTCGTCCCACATGGTCAGCGGGGCCATCTGCGAATAGCGCAGGTTCAGGTTCTTGTACGCGTCGTAGATGCCGCGCGAGAGGGCCGCCTCGTCGCCGCCCTCGGTGAGCACGTTCTGGCCGCGCTTGCCCATGACGATCGCGGTGCCGGTGTCCTGGCACATGGGCAGGACGCCCGCGGCCGCGATGTTCGCGTTCTTCAGCAGGTCCAGGGCCACGAACTTGTCGTTCGCCGAGGCCTCCGGGTCGTCGATGATGCGGCGCAGCTGGGCGAGGTGCGCGGGCCGCAGGTAGTGCTGGATGTCGTGGACGGCCTCCGTGGCGAGCTTGCGCAGCGCCTCCGGCTCCACCTTGAGGAACGTGCGCCCGTCGGCCTCGAAGGTGGAGACACCCTCGGAGGTCACCAGCCGGTACGGGGTGGTGTCCTCTCCCTGGGGGAGCAGATCGGTGTACGCGAACTCAGGCATCTCGCCCATTCCTCACTCGACAGACAGCTTTTGGGGCTCGTTCGCCTCGGGCGCGCCCCTTCGGCTCGCTCGCCGGAGGCCGGCCGTCATCGGCAGCATCCACCAGCGTAGGACCTGCCGCGGGTGCGGATGCTGTGAGGTAGGGCTCAGTTCGGGCACCGGACCGACGGGCCGGACGGGCGGCGGGTTTTCAGCGGACGGCGGGAGAGGGGTAGTCGCGATCTATCGCGTTTGGGTACCCTGTTGCCGTGGACCTTCAAAAGAGCCCCGACGCGACCCCCGCCACGGCGGCGAAGCCGGCCGAGCTGCGTGCCTCCGACGCCGACCGCGACCGGATCACCGACATCCTGCGCGAGGCCGTCGCCGAGGGGCGTCTGACCGCGGAGGAGCATGCCGAGCGGGTGGAGGGCGTGCTGGCCACGAAGACGGTGGGCGAGCTCGATCAGTTCGTCCGGGACCTGCCCGCCGCCCACACCGGCCGCGCGACCTCCGCGTACGTCTCCGCGCCCAATCGCCCCGCCCAGGGCGCGATCCCGGTGGAGGCCGACGAGAACGTGGTGGCGGTCTTCAGCTCCGCCGTCCGCAAGGGCCGCTGGCGGGCGGGCCGGCGCATCCACGCGTACTCGGTCTTCGGCAACGTGGAGATCGACCTGAGCGAGGCGATCTTCGAGTACCAGCAGGTCGTCATCAAGGCGATCTCGGTCTTCGGCAACGTCGAGATCTTCGTCCCGGAGAACGTGTCGCTGCGGGGCAGCGGCGGGGGCGTGCTGGGCAACTTCGAGGTGGACACGCTGGATTCGGGTGACCCCGACGCACCCGTGGTCTACGTCGACGGCCTGGCCGTCCTGGGGAACGTCGAGGCGAGGCCCAAGCGCGGCAAGCTGATCGCGGACATCCTCGACCGGGTCACGAGCCGGGTGAACGAGCGGGTGGCGGACCGGCTGGACCGGAGTTTGCGCAAGCACCTGGACCGTTGACGCCCGCGAAGGCGCGGACGGCGGACGCGGGGTCGTCCGGCGCGGGGTGTCCCGACGCGGGGTGTTCCTGCGCGGGTGTTCCGGCGCGGGATGCTCCGGTGCCGAACGATCGATCACGCGCCAGAACGGCCCGGCTTCGGAACGCAGTGCATAGGCGCGCGCACAGCGGGTAGGGCTTGCTGCATCGTCTCTTGGAGGGCGCTGCGGAACTTTCCGCGGTGCCCGGCACGCTCGCGAAGCCGTCGTCAGGAGTAGACCGTGCTGCAACCGCCGCATCAGTCCCTGCAGGTAGCTGCCGTTCCGGCCCAGCGGGCGCCAGTGCGGGACAGGGATCAGGAAGCGCCATGGCACACGGAGGCGGTGTGCCGACGTGACGAAGCCGGCCTGTTCTTCGCCCCCTCCAAGGAACCGACCGCTTCCCGGCTCTCCCGTGAGGAGGCCGCCAAGCGCGTCTGCGGCCGCTGTCCGGTCATGGTCGAGTGCCGCGAACACGCGTTGCTGCAACCCGAGCCGTACGGCGTCTGGGGCGGCCTCACCGCCGCCGAGCGCCGCGTCGTGCTCGCGCGGCGCCGCCGTCGCGACCTGGAGCTCCAGAAGGCCGCCCGCGGCACGATAGCCGCGGCCGGCTGACCCACCGCCGGAGAGCCGGCCCGCCCCGCGCACAGGGACCACTGTCACAGGCGCGGCTGCCGGGCCGGCTCCCGCGACGGGGACCCACCGGCCAGGCCCGCGGCCGCCGGGCTCGCCCGCACGCGTGAGCCGGTCGGCTCACGCGCGGCGAAGCCGGGCCGCCCGGCGGGCCTCGACGCCGGCCGGCTCGCACGCGGATGGGTGCCGGGCTCGCCCGCACATGTGGGAGCCGGCCGCTCCCACGACCAAGGAAGCGGGGCCCGCGCGCACGCGTGAGCCGGGCCGGCGGACGGGTGTTGGCGCCGGCCGGGCTGAGCGTGGGGAAGGCCGACCGGCGCGAGTGCGGAAAAGGGGCGCCCCTCCGCACAAGGGGCGCCCCTTCTTCCACGCCTCGCGGCGCCCGGCCCCGTTCGGCCGGCGGTCCTACTTGGCGCGGTCGAAGTCGATCGCGCTGTACGCACGCAGCTTGCTCAGCCGGTGCTCCGACGTGATCTGGCGGACCGTCCCGGACTTCGACCGCATCACGATCGACTCGGTCGTCGCGGTCTCGGAGCGGTAGCGCACTCCGCGCAGCAGCTCGCCGTCCGTGATGCCGGTCGCGACGAAGAAGACGTTCTCGCCGGAGACCAGGTCGCTCGTGGTCAGGACGCGGTCGAGGTCGTGCCCGGCGTCGACCGCCCGCTGCCGCTCCTCGTCGTCCTTGGGCCACAGCTTGCCCTGGATGGTGCCGCCGAGGCACTTGACGGCGCAGGCCGAGATGATGCCCTCGGGGGTGCCGCCGATGCCGAGCAGCAGGTCGATGCCGGTGCCCTCGCGCAGCGCGAGGATGGAGCCCGCGACATCGCCGTCGGAGATCAGTTTGATGCGCGCGCCGGTCTCCCGGATCTCCTTGATGATCCCGTCGTGGCGCGGCCGGTCGAGGATGACGACGGTGACGTCCTCGGGTGTGACCCGCTTGGCCTTGGCGACGCGCCGGATGTTCACCGACACGGGCGCGTTGATGTCGACGAAGTCGGCGGCCTCCGGGCCGGTGACCAGCTTGTCCATGTAGAAGACCGCGGACGGGTCGAACATGGTGCCGCGGTCGGCGGCGGCGAGCACGGCGATCGCGTTCGTCATGCCCTTGGCGGTGAGCGTGGTTCCGTCGATCGGGTCGACGGCGATGTCGCACTCGGGGCCGGTCCCGTCGCCCACGCGCTCCCCGTTGTAGAGCATCGGGGCCTCGTCCTTCTCCCCCTCGCCGATGACGACGACGCCGTTCATCGAGACGGTGGAGACGAGGGTGCGCATGGCCCGGACGGCGGCGCCGTCGGCGCCGTTCTTGTCGCCGCGGCCGACCCAGCGGCCCGCGGCCATCGCGGCGGCCTCGGTGACGCGGACGAGTTCGAGGGCGAGGTTCCGGTCGGGGGCTTCCGACGGGACTTCGAGTTCGGAGGGCAGATGATGCTCGGTCATCGACACGCACCTTTCTGATACGACGACGGCCGGATGAGGGTGTTGTCCCGACTCTATCGCCAGGCTTACAAAATGAGCAGGGGGGCCCACGGATGAGCAGGCCAGGGCACCTGCGACGATAGGTCCGTGGCAGGTATGAAAGGCAAGCAGTCGGTCCGGGACATGATTCTTTCCCTGGGCCTCATCGGGCTCATGGCGGGCGTTATCTACATCTTCATCCCGCATGACGACTCCAAGCCCGATCTCCAGCGTGTCGACTACCGGGTCGAGCTGCTGACGGCTCGCCGCGCGGCGAGCTATCCCGTGGCGGCGCCCGAAGGGCTGCCCTCGGCGTGGAAGGCGACCTCGGTGCGCTACGACGGCAGCGAGTTCGACGCCTGGCATCTGGGCTTCCAGGCTCCCGACGGTCAGTACGTGGCGGTCGAGCAGTCCACTCAGCGGCCCGCCGTGTTCGTGGACACGGCGAGCCAGGGCGCACGGCAGACGAAGGCCACCGAGCGCATCGGCGACCGGACCTGGCGGCGTTACGAGGGCGATCACTACGACGCCCTCGTCCTGGAGGGCAAGGGCTCCACGACCGTGGTGACCGGCACGGGGTCGCTCGGCACGCTGGTGAAGATGGCGCAGGCCCTGAAGACGTCGTAGACCCCGCGACCGTCGATCCCGCGAGGTCGCGGAACCGAGGTCGCGGAACCGCGGTCGTGGAACCGTGGCCGTTGGTCCCGCACGCATATGAGAAGGGCCCCCGGCGATGGCGCCGGGGGCCCTTCTCATGCGTGTGCGGGGTCGAACAGTGGTACCGGTGGTACCGGTGGTACCGGTGGAGCCACTGGTCAGACGGTCGTGATGACCTGGTCGGCGTCCAGGCGCGGGCCGCGCGGGAACCAGGCGTCCTCGCCCGGCTTGCCGATGTTGACGATCATCAGCGGGGTGTGGTCGTCGTCCAGGAACTCCTTCTGGATGCCGGCGAGGTCGGCACCGGTCATCGGGCCCGCGGCGAGACCGGCGGCACGGACGCCGATGATGAAGTACGCGGCCTGGAGGGCGGCGTTCATCGCGGCGGCACCCTCGCGGACCGGGCGCTCGGAGAAGAAGAGGTCCTTGGCGGCGGGGAAGTGGGGGAGCAGCGTCGGCAGCTCCTCGTGGAACTCGTTGTCCGCGGCGAGGATCGCGACCAGCGGGGCGGCGGCGGTCTTCGCCCGGTTGCCCTCGGCGAGGTGCCCCACCAGGCGCTCACGGGCCTCGGGGGAGCGGACCAGGGTGATGCGCAGCGGCGACTGGTTGAAGGCGGTCGGGCCGTACTTGACCAGGTCGTAGATCGCCTGCACCTGCTCGTCGGTCACCGGCTCGTCGGTGAACGTGTTCGCGGTGCGGGCCTCGCGGAACAGCAGGTCCTGAGCGGTGGGGTCGAGGACGAGAGACATGAAGAACCTTCTCGGTGCGTGCGGTGGGTCCCGGGGGATCTGTTGGCGAGTACGACAGTACGACGAAGAGGTTTAAAGTTCAACCAAAACCGGGGTGTCGTGATCCGCTTCACAGATGAAGGGATCGAAAAGGTCGCCTCACCGCGCGGCCGGCCATCGCGCAGCCCTCACCGCGCAGTCGCCTCGCATCGGAGCCGCCCCGCTTCACGACGGAGGCCCGCCCCCACCGGAGCCGGCCGCGGCGGCTGCAGGCCGTCAACCGGAGTGGCCCGTCACTCGGAACCGGAGCCGGTGTCCTCTTCCTGGGACTCCTCCTCGGCCAGGGCCGCGTCCAGACGGGCCCGCGCGCCCTCCAGCCAGCGCCGGCACACCTTGGCCAGCTCCTCGCCCCGCTCCCACAGCGCCAGGGACTCCTCCAGGGTCGTACCGCCCGCCTCCAGACGGCGTACGACGTCGATCAGCTCGTCCCGTGCCTGCTCGTAGCCGAGCGCCTCGTCCACCTTGCTGGTCATGCGGCCACCCTATGCATCGACTCGGACAGTGAATTCACCCTCGGCCACCCGCGCCCGCAGCGTCTCGTCCGCCGCGACCCCGGCCGCGTCCCGGACCACGGAGCCGTCGCCCTTCTGCAGCACCGCGTACCCCCGCTGGAGGGTCGCCGCGGGGGAGAGGGCCACCACGCGCGCGTGGGTGTGCGTCAGCTCCGAGTCCGCGCGGTCCAGGAGGTGCCCGAGCGTGCGCCGGCCCCGGTCGAGCAGGGCGGCGACCTGGTCCGCCCGCTCGTCGATCATCCGGTGCGGATCCTCCATCGAGGGCCGGGCCAGGGTGTGCGCGAGGCCGCGCTCCTCGCGGTCGAGGAACGACTGGACGCAGCGCCGCGCGCGGTCCCGCAGGAACCGCACCCGCTCGTACTCCTCGCCGACGTCCGGCACGACCTTCTTGGCGGCGTCGGTCGGGGTGGACGCCCGCAGGTCGGCCACATGGTCGAGAAGCGGATTGTCGGGCTCGTGCCCGATGGCCGACACCACGGGCGTACGGCAGGCCGCGACCGCCCGGACGAGCTGCTCGTCGGAGAACGGCAGCAGGTCCTCCACGCTGCCGCCACCGCGCGCCACGACGATCACGTCGACCTCGTCGAGCGCGTCCAGCTCCTTCACCGCCCGCACGACCTGCGTTACGGCGTGAACGCCCTGCACGGCGACGTTGCGCACCTCGAAGCGGACGGCGGGCCAGCGGTGCCGCGCGTTCTCCAGCACGTCCCGTTCGGCCGCGGACGCGCGCCCGCACACCAGCCCGATGAGCTGCGGCAGGAACGGCAGCGCCTTCTTGCGGTCGGCCGCGAACAGCCCCTCGGCCGCCAGGGACTTCTTGAGCTGTTCGAGGCGGGCGAGGAGCTCGCCCACGCCCACCGGTTTGATCTCGACGGCGCGCAGGGACAGCTGCCCGCGCGGCGCGTACCACTCCGGCTTCGCGTGGACCACCACCCGGGCGCCCTCGCTCACCACGTCGGCGACCGCGTCGAAGACCTGCCGGTAGCAGGTCACGCCCACCGAGATGTCGTGCGACGGGTCGCGCAGCGTCAGGAAGACGACGCCCGCGCCCGGTCGCCGCGACAGCTGGGTGATCTGCCCCTCGACCCACACCGCGCCGAGCCGGTCGATCCATCCCCCGATGAGCCGTGACACCTCGCCGACGGGCAGCGGAGCGTCCGCGGACGTGTTGAGAGCCATGGGCCCGAGCGTAGTGGCCACCACCGACAAGGCCGCGCGCCCGCCGCGGGCCGGAGCCCCGGGGCTCTCCGAGGAGGCGATCCTCGACCCGCCTGGCGCGGCCTTACGATGGTGGGCATGACTGCTTCGCCTGGCCGCCGTGTCCTGCTCGCCGCCCCCCGTGGCTACTGCGCGGGCGTGGACCGCGCCGTGATCGCCGTCGAGAAGGCCCTTGAGCAGTACGGGGCCCCGATCTATGTCCGTCACGAGATCGTGCACAACAAGTACGTCGTGCAGACCCTGGAGAAGAAGGGCGCGATCTTCGTCGAGCGGACGGCGGAGGTCCCCGAGGGGTCCATCGTCATGTTCTCGGCGCACGGCGTGTCCCCCGTCGTCCACGACGAGGCCGCCGCCGGCAAGCTCGCCACCATCGACGCGACGTGCCCGCTGGTCACCAAGGTCCACAAGGAAGCCGTCCGCTTCGCGGGCGAGGACTTCGACATCCTCCTCATCGGGCACGAGGGCCACGAGGAGGTCATCGGCACCTCCGGAGAGGCACCTGACCACATCACCCTGGTCGACGGCCCCGGGGATGTCGCCAAGGTCGAGGTCCGCGACCCCTCCAGGGTCGTCTGGCTCTCCCAGACCACCCTCTCGGTCGACGAGACCATGGAGACGGTCGACGCCCTCAAGGAGAAGTTCCCGCTGCTCATCTCCCCGCCGAGCGACGACATCTGCTACGCCACGCAGAACCGCCAGCTCGCCGTGAAGCAGATGGGCGCGGAGGCCGAGCTGGTCATCGTGGTCGGGTCGCGCAACTCCTCCAACTCCGTGCGGCTGGTCGAGGTGGCCAAGCTCGCCGGCTCCCGCGCCGCGTACCTCGTGGACTTCGCCGACGAGATCGACGAGTCGTGGCTGGAGGGCGTGAGCACGGTCGGCGTCACCTCCGGCGCCTCCGTCCCCGAGATCCTCGTCGAGCAGGTCCTGGAGTTCCTGTCCGAGCGAGGCTTCGAGGACGTGGAGATCGTCAAGGCCGCCGAGGAGTCCATCACCTTCTCGCTCCCCAAGGAGCTGCGCCGCGATCTGCGCGCCGAGGCGGCCGCGCTGGTGGCGGAGCGCACCGGTGGTACGCCCGGGAAGTGACGGTCAGGCGTACGACGTAACGTGGGTCCATGAAGATCTTTGGTGTGGACATCGGCGGATCCGGGATCAAGGGTGCCCCTGTGGACCTTGATCGCGGGGACCTGGCGGAGGAGCGCTTCAAGCTGCTCACTCCGCAACCTGCGACGCCCGACGCGGTGGCCGACGGTGTGAAGGACGTCATCAGCCACTTCGGCTGGACCGGCCCGGTGGGCATCACCTTCCCGGGCGTGGTGACCGGCGGTTCCACCATCCGTACGGCGGCCAACGTCGACAAGGCCTGGATCGACACCGACGCGCGCGCGTTGCTCGGCGACCGGCTGGGCGGCCTGCCCGTGACCGTGCTGAACGACGCGGACGCGGCCGGCGTCGCCGAGATGGAGTTCGGCGCCGGGAAGGGCCGCCGGGGCACGGTCATCCTGCTCACCTTCGGCACCGGCATCGGCAGCGCCCTGTTCATCGACGGCGAACTGGTCCCGAACACCGAGCTGGGGCACCTGGAGCTGAACGGCCACGACGCGGAGACGCGCGCGTCCACCAAGGCCAAGGACGACAACGAGCTGACCTGGGAACACTGGGCGCGCCGGGTCACCAAGTACCTCGCCCATGTCGAGATGCTCTTCTCCCCGGAACTCTTCATCATCGGCGGCGGCGTCAGCCGCAAGGCCGACAAGTTCCTGCCGCTGATCGAGGGCATCAAGGCGGAGATCGTCCCGGCGCAGCTCCAGAACAACGCGGGGATCGTGGGCGCCGCGATGCGAGCGGCGCAGCTCGCCCAGTAGCGGGCGGCAGCGGTCACGCCGCCGCCCGCGAGACCGCGGCCGGCGGTGGTACGAGGGTCAGCGGGCCTGCCTGGCGGGCGGCAGGCCGCGCGCCGCCGCCCGCCGCTGGGCGGCCCGGCGGTTCATCAGGCGGACCCTGCGGACGGTCACGACGAGGACCGCGGCCAGCGTTCCGCCGTACAGCCAGCCCGCCTGGAGGGCGAGGCCGGTGACCAGGCCCATGAAGTGGCCGCCCACGCCGCCTCCGCTGTCGTCGGTGATCGACAGCAGCCCGAGGGTGAAGGCGATCGGTACGACCACGGGGGCGGCCATCAGATCGCCGGGCCGCACCCACAGCGCGGTCAGCACGCACACCGGCAGGAACAGCACCCCGTAGACGGTCGGGGACCCGCCGAACAGCAGGTGGTCGAGGCAGGCGAGCGTGAACATCGACGCGCCGCAGAACAGCCCGCCGCCGAGCCCGGTCAGCCGGGGACGCGAGGTGCGGCGCGTCCCCGGGACGCCCGCGGGTACCGGCCGCCGCGCCACCTGGGCGTCCCGTCGGACACCGCCGCCCGCGGCCCGCCCGGCCTGTGCCGGAACGGGTGCGCCGCGTCGCGGTCTGTACTGAGGGGGACGCGTCCTGTGTTGCTCCACTGGACCAACTTAGGTCGTTTTATGTGTGGAATGGCTCATCGGACACGCCGGAGACCGGCCGAAGGCGAGGCCGTGGAAAGAGCTTGGCCATGCGTTCGATACCTCGCGGGTCCGGGCCGGGTCACGCCGTAGACTGGTGGATCGGCCCGCTCTCCTGGAGGGCCTTTCGCCCATCCTCTCGTACGGGAAGTCGCAACGTGTCGCTCACGATCGGAATCGTCGGTCTGCCCAATGTCGGCAAGTCGACCATGTTCAACGCCCTGACCAAGAACGACGTGCTCGCGGCCAACTACCCGTTCGCCACGATCGAGCCGAACGTCGGCGTGGTCGGCGTCCCCGACGCCCGCCTCACCAAACTGGCCGAGATCTTCTCCTCGCAGAAGATCCTCCCGGCGACCGTCGACTTCGTCGACATCGCGGGCATCGTGAAGGGCGCATCCGAGGGCGAGGGCCTGGGCAACAAGTTCCTCGCGAACATCCGTGAGTCGGACGCGATCTGCCAGGTCATCCGTGCCTTCAAGGACGAGAACGTCGTGCACGTCGACGGCAAGGTCTCGCCCAAGGACGACATCGAGACGATCAACACCGAGCTGATCCTCGCCGACCTCCAGACGATCGAGAAGGTCCTGCCGCGCCTCCAGCGGGAGTCGCGCATCAAGAAGGACATCGGCCCGAAGGTCGCGGCGGTCGAGGCGGCCCAGGCGATCCTGGAGCGGGGCGACACCCTCTTCTCCGCGGGCATCGTCCAGGGCTCCGGCAACGAGGAACTGCTGCACGACCTGCACCTGCTCACCACCAAGCCGTTCCTGTACGTCTTCAACGTCGATGAGGACGAGCTGGTCGACGACGCCTTCAAGGCCGAGCAGAGCGCCCTGGTCGCCCCCGCCGAGGCGATCTTCCTCAACGCCAAGCTGGAGGCGGACCTCGCCGAGCTCGACGAGGAGGACGCGAAGGAACTCCTGGAGTCGGTCGGCGTCGAGGAGCCCGGCATGGCGACCCTGGCCCGCGTCGGCTTCAACACCCTCGGCCTGCAGACCTACCTGACGGCAGGCCCCAAGGAATCCCGCGCCTGGACGATCAAGAAGGGCGCGACCGCCCCCGAGGCCGCCGGTGTCATCCACACCGACTTCCAGAAGGGCTTCATCAAGGCCGAGGTCATCTCCTTCGCCGACCTGGTCGAGACGGGCTCGGTCGCCGAGGCCCGCGCCAAGGGCAAGGCCCGCATGGAGGGCAAGGAGTACGTCATGCAGGACGGGGACGTGGTGGAGTTCCGCTTCAACGTGTAGGGCGATTTCCCTTGATCACTGAGAACGCTGGTCAAGGCGCATAACACCAGGTCAGAGGCCAGATCTTCGGATCTGGCCTCTACTCGTTCAGCCCCGTTGCAACCCGTTGTTGCGCGTTCCCGTGGTGACTGGGTGGTGACTCATGGGGCGTGCCTCGATCGCTCTGACCAGGCATTTCTTTCGATGGCTGTCGAGGCGTGGGATGGGGCGTCCTCCTCGGTGTCAGCGCACCTTCGAAGCCCCCGAGCATTGTTACTGAAAGTCACGATGTTGGACGTTTGTCGTAACGTCCTGTAAGTTCACCGCGCAAAACAAGACCCCCCAGGGACGCCAATCCCTGAGGGGCAACAGCAGGCCCGGTTACAGCCGGGCGCTACTACACACCTGAAGGGTTCAGCTTCAGATGCGCCGCCATGCTATCCCCAAGCACGACCGCGAGTTCTTGATCATCGCGAACCGTGCGATCCAAGACCCGCGTATCAGCCACACGGCGCGCGGCATTCTCGCCCTGGTCCTGTCGCTGCCCGACGGACACCGGACGAACGTCCGCACCCTCTCCGACGACTACCCACAGGGCCGGTCGGCCGTGGCGAAGGCCGTCGAGGAGCTGCGCAAGCTCGGGTACTGGGTGACCAAGACCGGTCGTGACAGTGAGACGAACCGAATCGTCTCCACCGTCGACGTGTACGAGCTGCCGAGCCTGGCCACCGTCCCGGTTCCCACCCGTCCGGTCACCACTCCTGTGGCCACCCGGAACACGGGCACGTCCCCTAACGGGGAAAAGGACGTAGTAAAGGACGGGAAGAAGAACAACCCTCCCAACCCTCCCGTCGAGCCGCAGACGGCGCCTGAAGCGCCGAGGGAGGGCTCTAGCGAGCAGAAGACCGAGAACGGCCCGCAGGCCGTCGAGGCGGCCCGCATCCTGCGCCGCTTCGCTGCCATCGACAGCCGCTTGAAGCTCAACGACCGACAGGTGAAGAAGCTCATACCCCAGGTTGCTGACTGGCTAGACCGTGGTGCCACCATCGGCGCCATCACCGACGCCGTGACTCAGGGTCTGCCCGCGAAGGTCTACTCGGCTGGCCACCTGATCTCGGATCGTCTCGACCGCAAGCGGCCCGAACGCAAGCGGCAGTGGAAGGCGTACGCCGAGTGCCCTTGCGGCAACCTCCTGCCCGCTGGTCAGGACTCGGGCATCTGCGCCGAGTGCGCCCTAGGTACGGGCTCGACGGTCTTCGAAATCGACTGCACCACGGGCGAAATCACCGACCACGGCGACTTCCCCGAGATGCCGAACGTTGCCGCTCGCGCGTCCGAGCTGCGCGCCCTCATGCGCGCCTGAGCCTCAACCGCCGAAGACTCTGGAGACAGCCATGCCTAGTCGCGTACTTTCCGTCCGCAAGACGGCCGCCGTCGAGGCGGCCCTAGCCGAGATCCTGGAACTATCCACGGCCGAGACCGCGACCGAGGTTGTTCACCGGGCGTTGGACTTGTACCGGACGTGGTTGCGTACGTCGCCCGGTACAACCGTTGCGGTTACTGGTCACACACGTCGTCGTACGTGACATCGCACGACGAACCCACCCCGCTCGATGGAGCGTTTACACGCTGTCCGTCGGGCGGGGATGTCATCCCAGGTAGGGCGTCGAGCGGTCTTCGAGGAAGTGCCCGATCCTGAGTCGCTGCGTGTGGTGCATGTCCAAGCTGTTCAATTCCTCCGAGGCAACCCATCGAAGCTCCGTCGACTCATCCGAGATCGTCAGGTCGCCGCCGAGGACGCGAGCCCGGAAGCACACGTTGAACTGTCGACGCACCTCCCCATCGCTGTACGCGATGACGTGCCGGGGGTCGGTGTAGGTGCCGACCAGGCCCGTGACCTCGACGTCGAGCCCGGTCTCTTCCTTGACCTCTCGTACGGCCGTGCCGGGAAGGCTGTCGGTCATCTCCATACCGCCACCGGGCAATGCCCACTTCCCCGAGTCGGAGCGGCGTTGAAGCAGGATGCGCCCCTGGCCGTCCGTGACGACCGCTGACGCTGCCACGACCAGACTGTTCGGCTCCGGGGCCGCAGGATCGTCGTAGAACTCCGTACGGGCCATCTAGGAAGCCTCCACAGCTTGGGCCGTCTCCCAGACGGCATCGAAGCTCTCTTCATAGCCGGTGAACATGCGGCCGCCCTCGACCTGTCGCAGGTGCCACACCGGGGCCGCGTACGCGTTCACGCCCCACAGATGACCGTTGACCAACATCTGATCATCGACCCGGTACAAGCTGTTGTAGAGCGTCGTTCCGTGCGTCCGAAGCTCGATGCCGGGAACGTCGACCAACGGTCGGTAGTGCATCAAGGCCAGACGACACCGTGACTCGATGCCGTGGCCGTACCGCTCTTCAAGCCCCCGAGCCTTCACGTTCAGGCTGTCCGCGTCCCCCAGGGCGATACGCACCGAGCAACCCGCACCGGCTTTCTCCCGCAGTAGGTCATTGAGCCGCGGGTACGCCTCATGCAAGAACACTGCCGCGTAGACGAGCACGTCGACGCGCTCGCGCGCCGACGACAACAGGTCGACGAACACGGACACGGGCAGGTCTGCCCGTTGCTCGTACAGGGCCACTAGCTCAGGACTCACAGCCCGTGCGGAACGGGCCTGGCGAAGTGCCGGCCAGAGTGCGTGTATGTCCTCGCCCAGGGCTTCAGCGGCCTTCACGGCGGTTGCCCGACGCGGGACTCTGCCTAGGTTCACCCATCGCTCAACTGACTTGGGATCTATGCCCACTTCGGTTGCGAGACTGGCGTGAGTCCACCCTCCCGCCGCCATGGTGGTGCGTAACCGTTCGTTGCCCGCCATGCGGTCGCATCCTCCCCGAGGTGGCCCAGCTCCTCTTGGGACGTTCTACACCCCGTGGGACGTCCCGAAGTGGGAAACGTACGAGGTTCCTACGTCCGGGCGACCAGGCCGAGCATGGGGCTTCTGAGAGGGAGCATCGGAGAGGCCGGGGAAATGGCTAGCCAAACGACAGATACAACGGACGCGAAGCAGTGGGAGTACTCCACATACGCCCCCAGGGGCGAGACGTGCCCCGCGTGCCTGAAGCCGATCAAGCCCCTTGAACGCGTACGGCGGGGATGCCTCGAAAGGCAGTCCGGGGCGCCTGTTGTCGTTTACCGGCACGTCGAGTGCCGGAAGGGGTGACCCGACGATGCTGTGTAGCCCTGCCCCCATAATGCCCATCACCATGACCGAGGCATGGCGGCGTAGGCAGCAAGAGAAGGCTTCCGAGTCCGAAGCTCAGGAAGAGCAAGAGGAAGAACTCCGGCACGCCAGGGACGGCGAATCTCCTCTCGCCTAGCGGGTCGGTCTGGCTCCACCAGTGCGCCGACGCTGGTGGAGCCTCAACATGCTTGTGCCGGCCAAGTCACAACGCAGAAAAGACCCTCTCGCCGAAGCAAGAGGGTCTGTCTACATGAATCAGGTAGCCGAAGCCTTGATGACCTGGAGTGCCGAGGGCGCGTCAACCGCGAGACCGGCCACTCGGTAAGTAGCGCGGAACGCGGTCAGATCCTTGTCGAATCCGAAGTCTTCCGAAACGGCAACCCGCACATCGGAACGCACACCGATGTGAAGACGGGTCGGGTCAGCGACGATCACCGTCTTAGCGGGCAGATTCGCCGAAACATAGATCGGGAGACCGAGGCCCTTCTCGGTCACTCGGTCGGTAACCTGCCCGGCAAGGTAGCCGCCGTTGCTGCCGTTCTCGCGTTCCTTGCGGAGCGCCTTACCCATGTCAGGCGAAGCCCAGATAACCGCCGGGACCGCACCCGCCGCTTCGATATCCGAGAACGCATCGATGATGTGGTCCCACTTAACGACGGTGTTGCCCACGGAGAGGTTCACGGCCGTGCCCATGCCAGCCTTCGTCAGACCGGCGAGAGAAGCCGTTCCCGTCCCCTGGAACGCGTCCTTGTCGACCTGCGTCGCAATGTTGCGGATCATCACGCCACTGATCAGATTCCGCATCTCAAAGGCAGCATCATCGAGCACTTCGTTACTTGCTCGGTACAGGTCTGCGTACTTGATCGGAGGGAAGGACAGGCCAGCGAAGGTCGCGGTTCCCTCGGGAATGGCCGCACCCTCGGCGACAACGCCCGGAGTGGTCGAGCTAGTCAGGTTCGGCAGCGTGAACACGCCACCCTCGAACCGGTGAACGTTGATGCCCGGAACGCGAAGGAAGACACTCGCAGCCCGCAGGTGCTCAACATAGGTGTCGGCAGTCTTCGCGGGAACCGCGTACCCGCCAGAGCCAGGAGAGCCCGTATTCAGCAGAGTTCGGAACTCGTTTCCGCTCGGCAGGATCGAGCGCCAGGCGCTCGACTCATCGGGGAATCCGGAACCTCCGTTCGGCACAACAACAGTGCCGGCCTTCTCGACCAGGGCGCGAATCTCGGCCTCTCGGTCAACCGTCGCCCGGTCCTCGCGCGCATCAACGGCGCGCATCTCCATGTACTTCAGCGTTTCGGCGATGGAGTCGCGAGTCTCGGCCGCAGACGGACCGTTCTCGCCGTTCACGGCGGCCAGGATCTCGGTACGCGCCATGCGCTCTTCAGCCGGAATGGAGTTGATAACGGCCGCCACTTCGCGGGCCGTCAGGCCGCGATCCTCGGATTCGGCAGCATCAAAAATCTTACGAAGCTCAGGCTTCAATTCTTCTCCTACGTCGGGGCCAGGTGGTCACCGGGCATGAAAAAGGGCCGCTCCGGCGAATGCCGTGCGACCCAATTGGTTTGGTTATTAGTTACTGACGTTCAGTTCGGAAATCCGTACTGCATCCTTCTCAGTTCGGCTCGCTGCTCATAGGCGAGCCGCTGCCGAGTGCGCTTCGCCGCATCGCGGCATGTTGCGCCGCAGAATTTAGGTGGAGCCCCCGGACCGAGATCACGGGTGAAGACTTCAGCGCATTGCCAGCAAGTCAAATCAACAGTCATTACTTCCTTTCTGAGGAAAGGCCACGATTATGCGAGGGCATGAGAAAGGGCGCGACCCCTTGGCAGATGAAAGCCAAGAAGCCGCGCCCTACTCGGACCCGGAACCAGCATTTGAAGGAGTGACCATCCCTCGGCCCCGAACGCCTCACGGCGTGCGGGAGTCGCAGCAACCCCCCGAAGAGGTTCCTGCATTGGTTATAGACCGGTTAGAAACCGGGTTACGTCACTTCCAGCATTCTCCGCTACGCATTGTTGCGAGTCGTTACAGGTTCCCACGAACTCGGGCTAACCCCCGCGCGCTCACGCGAAGGGAAGGCGGCGGGTGCAGGGAAGGATCCCATTGGAGTTTCAGAATCCCCTTCCCCGCTTGTCGGTCGGGGCAGGGTGCGAAAGTGCCCGGAGGAACGCACAATGGCCGGAGAAGAGTTCTCCGGCCCCTACAGACAGACTCTTTCGCCTCGGCTACGCGGAGACTCCCTGAGCCTGATCCCACTCGACTACATCCCAGGTGTCGACGCGGAGCACGCTCACGCTCCATCCGGCGTGCGCGAACGCGGCGAGCACAATCCGGATAGCAACGCCGCTCACGTTCCGGAGCGAAGGAACCTGAACCGTCATGGTGAACTCGGTACGCCCGTCCCAGAAGCGGCCCGTGGCCGCGTACTCCAGTAGGTCACCAGTCACCGTGTCCAGCGCGTCACGCGCGCTATCCTCGGCCAGGTTGCGACCGTCATGGGCCACTCGCACGATGGCCTGATATTTCGGCACCGTTTAAACCCCCTATACCTTCTAGAAGCAGAGAAGGGGCGCGTGAGCGGCCCCTTCAAGCCTTCGAGCATACAGCTACTAATGACGCTTCAGAACGGCGCCTAGGCCGTTCTGTTGCCTCGGCCGTCGGTGCCGGCCTACCTATCTAGCCTCGGCTTGTAAGCGAAGCGAGCGAACAGAAAGCCTCGGCTGATTGAGAGCCGAGGCTATGAAAGCTACATTCATTCAATGGCGCCTCGGGGTGCCTTGGAGTGCTTCTCTACTGAACTACTCAGAACCGCCCTGGCTCGACCGCCAGGGCGCTGTATTGCTACTGCCGTTGCCTCTGGCCTTGATCGGCCAGGGCATAGATACGAGCGAAGCGAGTAGCTAACGGGCCCCGGACAGGGGCCCTTACTTAGGCCATAAGTTCTTCAGCCATCGGCCTTGATCGGCCATGGCCTGAGAGTGAGCGGAGCGAGCGAGCAGCTAGAGGCATCCGCCCTCACAGGCGGTGCCTTACTAAGGCCATAAGTTCGTGGGTCCCTTCAGGCCGCCTCGGCGAACCAGTCCTCGTCATCGATCCACCTGAACCGCTCCGCGGCCTGGTCGCCAGGTAGTAGGCGGAACGTCGTCTTCGCTCCGCGCTTGCTGCCGACCGTCTCGACGTCGAGCCACCCAGCGTCGACCAGGGTCCTTACGCCGCGTTCCGTGTAGCGGCGAAGGTTGCCGGCCCGGTCCCGGATGCCGACAGCATCGGCGAGCGAACGCCAGGGAATGGTCACCTCGGAATCGTCTCCACACAGGCGGGCTATCTGTCGAGCCACGGCCTGGCCGCTGCGCGGCACACAGTGGATCGTGTCGCCATACCAAAGCGCGGCCTGTCCGGTCGGGGGGATCGTTTCGGCCGCGAGAGCGAACCCGCGCTTCCGAAGCTTCACCCTACGCACCTCGATAGCCTCGGCGTACTGGAAAAGAATGGTCATCGATCAGTTTCTCTTTCGGTTTGGGCACAAAAAAAGCCCCGGCAATTGCCGGGGCGATTGTTGTTGTGCTGCGGGTTAATCCTTTGCTATGGATGCTAGGAACGCGCTGGCACGGGAACACTCGTCCGCGACAGCCTCAACCTCATGAGCCGTCTCGGGAAGAAGCCTCACGTACTTGGGTTCCTGATATCCGCCCGCTCCATCAGCGAGGAAATATCGGAAAGCTCGAACTTCCATAGACCCGTCATAGTAGATAGCGACTATCGCGGCCTTCACGCCGTACTCGTTCCTGTCCTCAAGAGAAAGGAGGACGGATCGATAGTCACCGCTCATCTCAGGCCAGAGATAGAAGTGCCCGAACTCGGCCGTGTGCGGGTCGAACGGGGGGAGCGTCTTAGCCTTGTCGACCAGATCGGGCCTCTTGTTCATCTACTGATCCTTACGTCTATTTCGTCGGGGCCGAAGCGCCTCGGCCGTTCACTGGGATCAGTTCTATGTCGGCAAGGGTGGCGGAATCAACGATGCGTTGCGGCATAACATCAACCCCCTGGCGGATGCAAGGACGAGCGTTTAAACGATGCGAGCGTGAGCGTTGCGGGTGGCGTTTGCATCCGCCACCCATTGGGACGCAAACTTCAGCGCACAGGCCGATAGCAACAGAACACGTCGAGTAGAGGGAGATGGAAGCATGTCCGCTGGCGGTTCGAACCGTCTTATGGCTCCGGAAGAGCTGGCCGATTACCTTGCCATATCTAAGCGTTCTCTTCTGGGATGTTATCGAGAGTGGGGCATTCCGGCGCATCGTGTCGGTCGGCACTTGAGGTTTCGCGTCCGGGATGTTGAGCATTGGCTAGGGCAACACAGAACCGAGTGACAAAGCGGGTTGTGTCGACTGTGGCGCCTGGTGTAGTTATTCGATGCAGCGAAGGAATCTTCCTTCGCTGTTCGTCGGCAGAGGGGACCACGGACCGTGGCGAGCATTTTCCAGAAGTGCAAGACCGATACGCAAAGCAGAGATTTCCCGTGCGAGAAGACGCGGTGCGGTCACTCCTGGACTGTTTCATATCGAGAGCCTGGAGGTAGACAGGGAAGGAAGCGGGAACGCTCGTTCAAGCTCAAGCGTGAGGCCGAGATATTCGCGGCCAAGACGGAAAGTGACAAGAATCAGGGCGTCTACGTGGACCCGGACCGAGGGAAGGTCCCTGTCCGTGTCTGGGCTGAGGAATGGCTCTCTCGACACATCGTTCACGAATCTACGCGCCGGAACTATCAAGGGTTCATTACCAACCACCTGGTGCCGAACCTTGGGCGAAAGACGATAGCTGGCCTCACGTCTGCGGACGTCAAGACGCTTCAGGCCGAGATGGTGAAGGGTGGCCTTGCGGCCGCCACGGTCAACGACCGCATGAACGTCCTCCGCTCCATGACGTCGGCAGCCGTGAAAGAACGACGTATCCCGTTCAACCCCTGCGATGACGTGCCCCCGCTCAAGACTGGGACGGTCGCAGTGGACCAGGACGAGATTCCGACCCTGGCTGAGGTGAACGCTCTGGCAGATGCAATCTCGCCTCAGTACCGGCTCACCATTTGGTTGATGGCCGGTGCCGGCCTCCGGATCAGTGAGGCCCTGGGCTTCTCCAGAGACTGTCAGCGTGAAGGCTTTCTGCGGCTGCGTCGCCAGGTCAGCGCCAAGGCCAACCGCGGAGACTGCGTGACCCGACTGGTGCCCCTGAAGCACCGCACCGCCGAGGAGTACAGGGACGTGCCCACGGCCCCCTTCCTGGAAGAGGAGATTGACGCTCACCTGGAGCGGTGGGGGACGGTCGAGGTGGACGGCTTGGAAGTGCTCTTCTCGCCCCGCGAGCGGGGCAAGGGCACCATGCCCACGGCGTCGACCTACGGCTACCACTTCAAGAAGGCGTGCAAGGAGGCTGGCCTGGTGGACGGCCGGGGCGAGGCACGGTTCACCCCGCACTCACTGCGGCACTTCTTTGCCTCGACCGCTCTGGCGAACGGCGTCAGCCTTCTGGAGGTCTCCCGGTGGCTCGGGCACAGGTCCATCAACGTCACGGCGAACACGTACGGTCACATCGTCCCCGAGGCTTGGGACCGATGCCGGGACGTGATCCAGAGTGCGCTTCGTCCTACTTCGCCGGTATCCCTGGCGCCAGCCGCCTGAGCGGCGATTCAGCGAACGGTGGTGACTGGGTGGTGACTTGGGGCCCCAAGAGGAGGCAGAGCCCTTGGGAACACTGGGCAGCATGGCCCTCGTTGAAAGTTCCGCTTCAACGTCTGATTGGACGTGGACAAACGGCCTGACCTGCGAGAAAGCAGGTCAGGCCGTTGTGTAGTCCGCAGCTGTCCGCAGAACCTGGAGCAGCTACGTGTCGTAGACCTTGGAGCGGTGTCCGACGTGTACGACCCACACCACCAGCTCCCCGTTGTCGATCGTGTAGACGACACGGTAGTCGCCGACCCGAAGGCGGCGGCGCTCAGGCTGGGATACGAGTGGTGTGGTGTTGAAGCCGAAGGGATCGCTCTCCAGCTCTGTCAGTTTGGCCAGGATGCGAAGCGCCATGTCACGCGGGACCTTGCGCAGCTCGGCCTGGGCCTCGGGCCGGAACACCGTGCGGTAGTCACTCACTGCGTGCCAGCGTCTCCCTCATCACGTCCTCGATCGTGACGCCGACGGCCGGGCTCGCCATGCGCTCGTCGATGATGCGGTTGATCTCGCGCTCCTCCCACTCCTGGTACTTGCGCAGCACGTCGATCGAGACCACGGCGGCGACCTGCTTGCCGCGACGGGTGATGACAGTGGGCACGTCGTCACGGTCGGCCCGTTCGACGACTTCGGCCAAGTGAGCGCGTACGTCGCGGATGGACTCTATGGGCAGCGGCTGAGTCATGCTTCAAGGGTACCGAGTGTGCCATGTGTACACAATGTCGGCGGGCCCCGGCCGGTGCCGGGGGCAGCGGTGGCAGTATGCGGGGACATAGCGAGAGCGGCCGGGACCTCGACTACGTCGAGGCTGCGGGTTTCGCCAGGTACAGCCTCGTAACCACAGATCCAGAATGCGAGCCACCGTTACCGCCGGCTGGCGTCCAGGCGCTGGAGGACCTCCTGGGCACGGACCGGCGACAGTTCATCGCCCGGTACTGACGTCAAGCGGTGGCTTCGCTATGCAGGGCCGCTCGGAAACAGAGGCTCGTAAGGCAGGTAATCGTCGTCCGGCACGCGCGGCACGTAGTCCGGGGCCGTCCGTGCAGCCACCGCCAGCAGGCGAGCGGCAGCCTCCTCCTCGGAGATGGAGGCAAGCCCGAGGGCGTGCAGAAGGCGGTCGCGCTCGGCGTCGAAGTCCGGGTGGTCGGCCCGAAGGTCCGAGCCGAGCTCGCTGATCGCGAAGCCCTTCGCCAGGTCGCGCCAACAGGGCAGCACCACGATGAAAGTGATGGCCTCGACGAGGTCGGCGCCGATCAGTGTGGCTTGGCCCTCCGAGTCGGCGTACAGGACGGGCCTCTCCTCGGCCCCGGCTTCCCCGCACAGGAAGTACGTGCCGCCGGCGCCGCAGCCGGCTATCGGGTGTAGGGGGATACCGGTGGGAAGGGCAAGGTCCTCAATGGGGTCCCGGCGTTCGACGTCGAAATCTCCAGGCCAGGCGAGCGCGGCAGCAAGGGAAGGCTCCTGCTCGATCCGAAGGAGTAGATCGTCTGGTGCGGTCATGGGTGGAACCTAAGCCCTGAGGGCATGCGCCCGGGGGCAATCGGGCGCTGACATAACTGAAGGGTCAGCTTCAGCTATGCGCGTCCATCGTACGCGGCAGGCTTCTGCCTACGTGCAAGTCTCTGACGCCATCGCCCGGCATGGCTCCCTGAGCCTCGAAGCGGTCGGCCTCCTGGTTCGCCTCCTCTCCCTCCCTGATGGTTCAGGCGCAACGGTCGAGAGGATCACGGATCTCGTCCCCGATGGGCGGCGCTCCGTTTCCGCCGCCATGAACGAGTTGGTCCCCAGGAGCCTGCCGAGGAAGCGGCACAGGAGCCGTCTGGGGACTCGGAGGAGAGTGCCTTCCTCGACAAGATCACTCAGCAGATGGCCCGTGAGGCCCGCAGCATCCTTGAGCGGCTGCCCGAGCGTCTGTTCCTCAGCGATAGGGAGATCTCCCGCCTGGCCCCGAGCGTGGTGTCGTGGCTGCGTGAGGACATGCGTTTGAGATGTGAACAAGGAGAGGGGTCCTCGTGAAGACGGGGCCCGGCACGAGGTGGCAAATGAATGACCCCGGACGCTTTGTCCGGGGTCGGTGGGATATGGAACTGCCCCCGGCTTCGACTTGGGGGCGTTTCTTTGTTTCAGCAGTCCTTCAGATCAGGAGTCCTTCAGATCCGTGGACTCTCGAACCAGGTCCTTCAACTGCTCTTCCGCCTCTTCGGCTCTCACCTCACGAGCCTTCTGCGCACTTCGGACACGGGTGGTCACGGCGACAACTCCACTAACGACCAACCCACCGCCTACAGCCCCCACTGCGGCACCCTTCGCGAATCCCGCTGAGGCACCCTTGTCGAACGCGGCCTTCTTGATGAGGTCGAGGAGGGCGTCAACGCCGCCCGCCTTCTTTGCCGCAGTTGAAAATGCCTCATACGCGCCGAGATTTCCCATCTCGCCCCCCATCTGGACTCGTTCTCAGCCGTTGGCCTTGTGGTACGCCTCGCGGATGGTTGCGGGGACGCGGCCGCGGTCGTTGACGTCGTAACCGTTCTCCCGGGCCCATGCCCGGATAGCGACGGTGTCTTCACCGTTGGTCTTGGCGGGGCCGCCTCGCCCACGGGCACCGCCAGAAGCCTTCCCGCTCAGTTTGCGGCCCGCCTCGACGTACGGGGCGAGGAGTTTCCTCAGCTTCGCCGCGTTCTTGTCGTTCAGGTCGATCTCGAAGGTCTTGCCGTCGAGCCCGAACGTCATCGTCTCGTCGGCGTCTCCGCCGGTGAGGTCGTCGGTGAGGATTACAACTGTCTGCTGAGCCATATTTAGATTCTGCCTCCTTCGTCCGCGGGAAGTGTATGAAATCACAAAGGAGAGGCGCCCGACACTTCATCGAACACCGGTACGTACTGCTGTGCCATAAGATGCGAGAGCGGCCCTGGGCACTTTGACTACCCCAGGGCCGTGCTGCTTACTCAGAACCTCGTCAGGACCCCGTCGACATACCCGAGGGGTATGGCGTCGGTGTGTGGGTCCAGTCCCTCGGGGTCGTCATGCCGGTAGTGGAAGAACTGGCCCCGCTCGTTCTCGGCGAGAACCATCGGCTCAGCACCGCACGCGCGGCACTTGAAGAACGCGAACTCCGCCATGCTGGCGGAAGGACTCACGTCGACCGGGCTTATCAGGTTTAGCGACAAAGCGAGTCTCCCAACTCTCTGAGCTATTGAGATTATGTCACTTCCCCGTACGCCTGTACTCGTCGTACCGGTGCTTCCAGTAACGCCTAGTGGCCTCGGTGTCCCCCTCTGGGGCCAGCTCCAGGAAGTTGGCCGGCACCTCGTACCGAGGGCTGCTCCGCAGGCTCTTCCTTCACCGGCTCGATCTCAGGGGCGTCGAGTGGAGCCCGGTGAATCTGAGAGGTAAGAGAGGCCGCAAAGGGTTGCACACAAAGCAATTCGAGCTGGCTGGCCTAGAAGGTGCCTCAACAGAGTTCCGCTTCTTCCTGCTCTCCATGATTACCGGCCTACTGTCCACCCCGGAATACATCAGGGCTAGTCTCGCCCACGTGCCCGGTGGCCACAGTCGGGCCATAGTGGAGAAGTTGGAGCGACAGGAAGTCCTCTACGACCGTTCGAGGAGGTTCACCTTCATTCTCACCGAACAGGCAGCACGATCCCTGTTTCTGCCACCGGACGCCATGGCCGTACAGCTTGACCGGCTCGCATCACTTACCCGTCTGCCGAATGTTCGCCTTGGGGTGATCCCGCTGAACATGCGAATGCCGGGTAACCCGTTGAACACCTTCACTGTCTATGACGACCGCCTGGTCACGGCTGAACTGTCCACCGAAGCAATGGTGTTCAGGGACCCTGGAGACGTACGGGCCTACCTCGAAGAGTTCGCGGCCTATGAGGAACTGGCCCTCTTCGGAGGGGAAGTCCGAGGGAAGCTCTCGGAATGGTCGAACGCCTACCGTTCATGATCTTAAGTCCAACACGTGCATAAATCGGAGAGGTTGACGTGTCTCACGGGATCATGCATAGAGCAGGACAGGAAGCCGCGGGGAGGCCATTACGGAATGAGCGTGACCCAGACAACTCAAGGCGAACCGGCGCACCTGGCCGTTCCGGTCCGGGACCCTACCCGGACACCGACGTAACCTTCGAGGCCGAGTGTCTGACATACGAGTGTGGCTGGCAGGCCACCCCGTCGACGGACGGGGCGCCGTCGATGTCGAGTGCATGAGCCATACCGGCCGGACCGGGCACGGCGGCTTCCGGCGCCTCTGTACGTCCTTCGCCCTGGTGGTACGGAACGATCACTGAACTTGATTGGGCGATGTCGGGTGATTGTCTGACAGGTGAGGGATGGGTCCGGTAGATCTGTGCGGGTGAATGCATCCACGCTCAGCGAGCCCACCCCCGAGGACGGTGACCCCACCTCCTTCGCTGAGACCGCGAAGAACTGGTGCCGGAAGCACTGGAAGACGACGCTCGGCGTCGTCGGCGTCGTGGGCCTGGCCGCTGTGCTCACCAGCCTCGACGGGGGGCAGGACGACACCGAGGACAGCGAGGACTTCGAGCCGTTCTCCGAGCCCGTAGCCGAGGACCAGAAACGCCAATCCCCTTGTAGGCACGAGGTGTCCGGGTACCAGAGGACGACCAGATACGGGACTCAGACTGTTCAGTCTTATTCCCGGGGCGGCTCCACGCCGGCCTGAAGCCGACTGCGCTCTCGCCAGCGAAACCCGCAGGTCAGACAGCAAAATCCTGCTGGAGTACTAGTAGGACTCCGTTAGATCTGTCTGGCTCTTGGTGTCAGGCGTGTTCTGGCGGGGAGGGGCTGGTGGCGGGCAGGCTGGACAGCCAGTAGTCGGTGGGGGCCCCGGCTCCGGCGGGCCATTCGGTCAGCAGCGTCACCTCGGGCAGGACGCCGTCCCAGCAGCCTTCCTTCGCGACGGCGGCGGTCCGGGCCAAGTGGCGGGCCCTGACGCCGGCGGGTCGCACCCGCACGACCAGGAAGTGCGAGCGCATCGGCCCGCGGGAGCCCTGGCGCCAGGTGATCTCTTTACATGCCCGCCGCCCGTGGACGGCCGCGAGCGCGGCCAGAGGGGAGGGCTTGTCCCGGTAGCGGGGCTGCGGCCTGCGGCCGGTGCCAGACCACGGCGGGACGGAGGGCTGTGCCTCGTGCGGGTGGACGGTCATGTCGGAGCGGACCGCCACCGCGTAGTCGAGGGCACGCTCGCTCAGGCCGGCCCTGAAGTCGGCGTTCTGTCCGTAGCCGGCGTCGGCCACGACCACAGGCGGAATCATGCCCCACCCGGCCAGCTCGTCGAGGGTGTCCAGGGCCAGGCGCCACTTCTCCCGGTGCCCTACCTCCGGCGGCATGCCGGTCTTCTCGCGCCGCCCGGCATCATGCGCCCATTCCTCCGGCACGAACAACCGCCACTGCAGCGGACAGGACGCCGTGTCGGAGACCGCGTGGACGCTCACCGCGACCTGGCAGTTGGCCTGCTTGCCCAAGGCCCCGCAGTACTGAGGGGCGACTGCTACCGACATCCTCCCGTCCTTGGGGAACGACACGTCGTCGACCGCCCACGCATCCGGGCCGATCTGCGCAACCATCCGCTCGGCGATCCGCCGCCGCATCGGCACCGGATCCCAGGTCGACTGGTTCACGAACTGCTGCAGGTTCTGCTCGTTGCCGTCCGGCAGCCGCTCCGCCATGGCCTGGATGGACTTGCGCCGCCCGTCGAGCATCAGCCCCCGCAGATGGCAGTCACCCTTCGCCCGCTGGTCCTTGCGCGGCACCGACGCGAATGCATCGGCCACGAATAACCCCAACTTCACCCGGGCGCGTCCCACTTCATGTGCGTCCATACCCCCAACATGCCCCCAAACAGGACCGAGAGGAAGACGTAACGGAGTCCTACTAGGAGACCGCTGAAATTCTTGCTTCGATCGCCCGGCTCACCATGGATTGCCCATAAATGCCGATCAGTATGAACTGGTGAAATTCGGGCGTGATTTCAAAAACTTCAGGATGCTCCTGGGGCGAGTGCGCCCGGCGGACCGCGATCGTCCAGGTCGAGTGCAAGGCCGAGGTCGACCGGACCCGGTCCGGCCCGCCCAGGCGGGACCGCCCGCTCAGCCCCACGCTCAGCCGTGCCGGCAGTGTCTGGTCGCCGAGATCGTGAGGCCCGCCGACGACGTGCCGATGGACTTCCGCGCAGGGCTGCCTCCCTCTGTCCGGGGGCGTCCGACGTGCGCGCGTGCGTAAGCGGAGGAAGCGGTCCTATTCGGAATGTTGTTGCAACTTTCCGCGTCAAGATTCGACGAAATATTGAAGTAACTAGTGCAAAAACTTCCACTCTCCATATAGATGGTGCGCTTAAGTGATTAACAAGCGATGCTGGGGTGGGGAAGTTGAGACATGGACATCGCGTCAGACGCACGGCTACGGGATCAGTACGGGGTCTACTGGCTGCAGTGGTCGCCACGGCGACGGCCTTACTGACCGCGCTGCCCTCCATGACTGCCCAGGCGGCCGCGGCGGAACCGGCCGCCAGCCCCTCCGCAGGGCAGCGGGCGCTGGCCGAGGCGAAGGAGTCCGGCCGCCGGGTGGAGGTGGTCAGCGAGCGCACGGAGCGCACGACGGTCTTCGCCAATCCCGACGGATATACGTTAACCCTGGAGGAATCCGCAATTCCGGTACGGGTGGCGAAGCCGGGCGGAGGATGGCAGCAGCCCGACGCGACCCTGTTACGGCGCGCGGACGGGTCGGTGGGCCCGAAGGCCGCCGCGGTACGCATGAACTTCTCCGGCGGTGGCAGCAGCGACCCGCTCGTCTCGATCAGCGAGCACGGCAGGTCGCTCTCCCTCGACTGGCCCGGGAAACTCCCCGAGCCCCAGCTCAACGGGTCGAGTGCGCTGTACGCCGATGTGTTCCCGGATGTGGACCTGAAGGTGACCGCCACCGTCGAGGGTTTCCAGCATGTCCTGGTCGTCAAGACGCCCGAGGCGGCGGCCAACAAGGCACTGAAGCAGCTCGACTTCGGCATGCACAGCACCGGGCTGACGGTCCGCAGGACCCCGTCCGGCGCGCTGGCTGCAGTCGATGAGGCCGGCCAGACCGTGTTCCGCGCGCCCACGGCGCAGATGTGGAACTCGGCGGGCCGTGCCGTCGCCGCCGAGCACCGCGCGGCCCAGCGGCTCGCGGACTCCGCGCAGGTACCGGTACCTGCCGACCCGGCGGAGGCGGCCCCCTCGGGCTCCGGCCTCGAGCCCGGCCAGGGTGACAAGGTCGCCCTGATGCAGGTGCGGGTCTCCAGGAACGCCGTCTCGGTGGTGCCGGATGCCTCCCTGCTCACCACCACCCCAGCGGCGGACTTCCCGCTCTTCATCGACCCGACCGTGACCTGGGGAGAGTCGGAGCGCACCCTGCTGCGCAGCGACGGCTACGAGGACTACGCCTGGGGCAACAGTGACGACGGCCTCGGCAAGGGCGCCGGACACTGCTCCTCCTGGGGCGGGTACTACTGCGGGCCCGGCTACACCCAGCGGCTGTACTTCGAGTTCTCGCCGAGCAGCCTGAAGGGCAAGCAGGTCCTGGACGCGACGTTCCGGGTCACCGAGCCCTGGGCCTTCCAGTGCGACCCGCGCTGGGTCGACCTCGTACGGACGAACAACATCTCCTCGTCCACCACCTGGTCCTCGCGGCCCAAGGAGCTGGACTGGATGGGGGACCGGAATGTCTCGGCGGGCCGCGGCTCGCTGTGCGACCCGGACTCCCCGGACGCCCCGATCGAGTTCAACGACAATCCGGAGGAGACGAACGAGAACCTGACACCGACGGTGAAGGACTTCGCCGCGGGCAAGTTCTCCCGGCTGACCCTGGAGATCCGGGCACACGACGAGTCCGACACCGCCGCCTGGAAGCGCTTCCGCAACGACGCGGTGCTGGCCGTGGACTTCGTCGGGCTGCCCGACACCCCGACCTCGATCGGACTGGTGACCGGCACCGGCACGGTGTGCGCGAGGACCGAGTCCGACCCGGCGGTCGTCTCGGACCCGACGCCCTCGCTGACGGCCACCCCGCAGACCAAGTCGGGCGGTGAGAGCGGCGCCCAGCTGCGGGTCGCCTTCGACCTCGACCAGAAGAACACCGACGGCACCTGGGCCGACACGTCCCCGGGCAACGGCGACGAGCGGCCCTCCACCGGCTACGTCGGGGACGGGGTGAAGCAGTCGCTGTCCTGGTCGACGCTGACCGAGGGCAAGTTGTACCGATACCGGGCCTGGGTGCGCTCGTACTACGACAGCGGCAAGAGCTATCTCGCCGGTCCCTCGAACGCCTCGACGACCGGCTGGTGCTACTTCAAGGTCGACCCGACCGCGCCGAAGGCGCCCAAGATCACCTTCGGCAGCCCGTACAGCAGCTGCACCGCCAACGCCTGTGCGGCGGCCGGCGGTCCCGGCGTCAAGGGCACCTGGACCTTCGCCCCGGCTTCCGGTGACACCAACAACGTCTCGTACCAGTACACCCTGTCCAACTGGAGCACCTGGCCCACCGCGAGCGGCGCGAGCCCGTCGGTGTCCATCACCCCCGACGCGTCCGGCACCTACACGCTGTTCGTACGGGCGAAGGACAATGTCGGCCGCTACGGGGCGTGGAGCGGGGTGGACTTCCTGGTCGCCGCCGGCATCGGACCGGTGGCCCGGTACCACTTCGACGAGGCCGGCGGGGCGGCGGCCGACACCGCCACGGCGGGCACGACCCGGCACCCCGCGACGCTCTCCGCCACCGGGGCGGCGCGCGACGACCGCGGACGCCGGGGCCTGATCACCCATGACGCCACCGGGCAGCCGCTGGACACCCCGGTCACAGACAAGGGGCTGACCCTCGACGGCAGCACCGGCTCCGCGTCCACGACGGGACCGGTCCTGGAGACCCGGTCCTCGTACACGGTCTCGGCCTGGGTCTGGGTGGACCCGTCCTCGACGAAGACGGTGTCGGTCCTCAGCCAGACTCCGTCCACGTCCAGCCCGTGGACCCAGAAGTACAGTCCGTTCGTCATCTCCTACGGCGGCAAGTGGAGCGTGCGGGTCTTCTCCACGGAAGGCGCCTTCTCACGGGGGGCCGAAGCGCCGTTCGCGTCGCCGAAGGGCGTCTGGACCCATGTGGCGGGCGTGTACGACGCGACCGCCAAGAAGGTCTACCTGTATGTGAACGGCAAGCAGGTGGCCTCGACGGACGCCGGCACACCCTGGTCGGCCGACGGCAACATGGAGATCGGCCGGGTGATGTACGGGGACAGCTACGGGGACAGCTTCAAGGGCTCCATCGACGAAGTCGCCGTGTGGCAGCGCGCCCTGACGCCCAAGGAGGTGGGCGACGAATCACGGCTGCTGACCTCCGAGAGCTACGCGGGTCTGGAGCTCGTCGGCGACTGGGAGGGAGCCCAGGGCAGCGGCACCGCGATCCCCGACACCACCTCCGGCTACGGCAAGAGCATGACGCTGGAGGGCGGGGCCGCCCTGACCGACGGCGACATCGTCCTCGACGGTGTCGACGCCGCCGCCACGGTCAACGGGCCGCTGGTGGACGGCAGTGGCGCGTACACGGTGACCACGACCGTGGCCCTGGACGGCGCCAAGCTGGCGACGAAGGACATCGGCTACACCGGCGGGGTGCTAGGCCAGCAGAACTCCGACGGGGTGTCCTGGGGCTTCTGGTATGAGCTGACCGGCAAGGACACCGTGCTCGACGACGTCACCCTCGAGGAGCACACGGTCCCGGTCGGCAAGTGGCACTTCGGCACCCTCAACAAGGACGGCACCTTCAGCTCCGTGGTCTCCGACGAGGTGGCCGCGGTCGACAGCCCGGTGCGGCTGACCGGTGCCTACGATCCGCTGTCCGGGGCCATCAGCCTCTATCTGGGACACAACCAGAACGGTGACGCGAAGGCGTTCACCGCGGTCATCGGTTCGGGAACCTTCGCCGTCGGCAAGGGATACGTGGACTCCGCATGGGGCCACTACCTGCCTGCTCGCATCGGCGAGGTGCGCCTGTTCGCCGGCGCGGTCGCGAGCTCGGACCAGATCGACACCGTCATCGGGGACTGAGAATCCAGGGTGGGCCGCGGCGTTCGCCGCGGCCCGCCCCTTGGCTCACAAGCACATGGCCGGCCCCCGTCGGGTGATCCGGTCCCTCAATTACGCAAGTGGGGAAGGACAGGCATGTCCTGGCGCAGAGTCAGATCAAGATCAATGAGTATGGTGCGTTCCGTCCGGGACGGGATACGGAGACACCGCGTCCGTTCCACGGTCGCCGTGGTGTCGCTGGCCATCTCCGTCCCGGTCGGGCTGGCGCCGGTCGCGCACGCGGCGGGCGGCGGCCTCGGCCGGCCCGAGCTGCCGGAGCAGCGGGTCAGCAAGGTCAAGCGGGTCGAGGGCCTGGGAGCCAAGAAGGCGCGGGCCCGGGTCGCCGAGGACCGGAGGACGAACACGAGGCAGGCCGCCCGGGCGCTGAAGGAGCAGCGTTCCGCCTGGCCCAAGAAGGGCTCCTCGACCGTCCGGATGAACGGCTCGGCTCCCGTCTCGGCGGCGCCCGGCGGGCTGCCGCTCACGGTCCGCGCCACGGGCGGCAAGGCCGCCGCCCCGGCCGGGACCCGGATGCGGTTATCGGTTCTGGACACCGCCGCCGCTGACGCCGCCGGTGTCACCGGTGTGCTGTTCAAGGCCGAGGCCGACGCGGCCGGGCGTGCGGAAGTCTCCGTGGACTACCGGGACCTGGCCGGTGCGATCGGCGGCGGCTGGGCGCAGCGACTGCGGCTGGTCCGGCTGCCCGGCTGCGCACTGACCACCCCCGAGAAGGCCGAGTGCCGCAAGCAGACGCCGCTGCCCTCCCGCAACAGCACCGGCGAGCAGACGGTCACCGCGCCGCTCGACCTTCCCGCGAGCCGCACCCAGGGTGCGGCCGCCACCGTCGCCACGACGGCGACCGTCCTCGCCCTCACCGCCACCGGAACGGGCACGGGCCAGGCCCCCAACGGCCATGGCGACTACTCGGCCACCCCCCTGTCCCCGTCGTCGTCCTGGGAGGCGGGCGGCAGCTCCGGCTCCTTCACCTGGAAGTACGACTTCAGTGTGCCGCCGGCGGCCGCCGGACCCGCCCCGCAGCTCTCCCTCGCGTACAGCTCGGGGAGTGTCGACGGCCAGAACGCGACCACCAACAACCAGGGGACCTCGGTCGGTGAGGGCTTCGCGCTCAGCGAGTCCTACATCGAGCGCGCCTACGGCAGCTGCGACGACGACGGCCACGACGGCGTCCACGACGAGTGCTGGAAGTACGACAACGCCCGGCTGGTCCTCAACGGCTCGTCGTCCCGGCTGGTCAAGGACGGGACGACCGGCAAGTGGCGGCTGGAGAACGACGACGCCTCCACGGTGACCCGCTCCACCGGCGCCGACAACGGGGACGACAACGGCGAGTACTGGACCGTCGTCACCGGCGACGGCACCAAGTACGTCTTCGGCCTCGACAAGCTCGACGGCGCCACCACCGAGCGCACCAATTCCACCTGGACCGTGCCGGTCTTCGGCGACGACGAGGGCGAGCCCGGCTACTCCGGCGGCACCGAGTTCGCGGACCGGTCGCTGGACCAGGCCTGGCGCTGGAACCTCGACTACGTGGAGGACACCTCCGGGAACGCGGCCACCTACTGGTACGCCAAGGAAGGCGACTACTACAAGAAGAACAAGGCGTCGTCCGCCAACGCCGCCTACACACGCGGCGGTTACCTGAAGGAGATCAAGTACGGGCTGCGCAAGGGCGCGCTCTTCACGGACGACGCCGACGCCAAGGTCGCCTTCGGATACGCCGAGCGGTGCACGGCCGACGACTGCTCCTCGCTGACCGAGGACACCGCCGACAAATGGCCGGACGTCCCCTTCGACGCGATCTGCTCCAGCGGCGACAAGGACTGTCTGGCCCTGGGCCCTTCGTTCTTCTCCCGCAAGCGGATGACCTCCATCGACACCTCGTCCTGGAACGCCTCGACGAGCGCCTACGACCCGGTGGACTCCTGGGCGCTGGAGCAGCAGTACCTGGACGGCGGGGACATCGGCGACACCTCCGACCAGGTGCTCACCCTGAAGTCCATCAAGCGGACCGGCAAGGCCGGCGACGACATCGCGATGAACCCGGTCGCGTTCACCTATCAGATGCGTCCCAACCGGGTGGACGGCACCGACGACATCCTGCCGCTGACCCGCCCGCGCGTCTCGACCGTCACCTCGGAGACCGGCGCGATCACCACGGTGACCCTGTCCTCCCCGGAGTGCGCGCGCGGTGAGGTGCTCGGCGCCGCCGAGGACACCAACACCCGCTCCTGCTACCCCCTGTACTGGCATATCAACGGCGCCGCGGACGCGTCCGTGGACTGGTTCCAGAAGTACCGGGTCCTCGCCGTCACGGTGTCCGACCCGGCGGGCCAGAACGAATCCGTCGAGCACGCCTACAGCTACAGCGGCGCCGCGTGGAACTACAGCGACGACCCCTTCGTGCCGAAGGACGAGCGGACCTGGTCCGACTGGCGCGGCTACCGCGAGGTCACCGAGTACAAGGGCGCGCTGAACACCACCCGCTCGAAGACGGTCTCCCAGTACATGCAGGGCATGGACGGCGCCAGACTGAAGGACGGCACCACCCGTTCGGTGAACCTCGTCCCGCTCCCCGCACCCGACCTGGGCCTCGCCACGCTGAAGGACGGCGATCCGTACGCCGGCCATCTGCGGGAGAAGGTCACCTACAGCGGGTCCACCGCCGTCAGCGCCACCTCGAGTGAGCCCTTGTCGGTGGAGACCGCCCGGCAGGCGGTGCCCGGAGCCGGGGACACCGTCGCCTACTTCGTGCAGCCCAAGAAGGAGATCACCCACACCTATCTCACGGTGCCGGGCATCTGGCGCTCCCGCACGATCCAGAAGAGCTACGACAGCTACGGCATGGTCTACCAGGCCGACGACAGCGGAGACGACGCCAAGACCGGCGACGAGACCTGCACCCGCACCTGGTACGCACGCGACGACAGCCTCGGCCTGATCAGCCAGGTCTCCCGTGAGCGCGTGGTCGCGAAGCCCTGCTCGGTGGCCGACACCGGCCTGAACCTGCCCACCTCCTCGGACACCCGAGGCGATGTGCTGTCCGACACCGCCACCGCCTACGACGGCGCCACCTGGTCCACGACCATGAAGCCGACGAAGGGCCTGAAGACCTGGACGGGCAGGGCCAAGAGCTACAGCTCCACCGTTCCGAGCTGGCAGAAGGTCGAGAGCACCGGCTACGACACCCTCGGACGCGTCACCTCCGTGACGGACGCGCTGGAGAAGACCACCACCACCGCCTACACGCCGACCGCGGCGGGCCCGCTGACCAAGAAGGTCGTCACCAACCCCAAGACGCAGGCCACCACTTCCTTCATCGACCCGCGCCGCGGCCTCGACCTGCGGATCTACGACGCGAATCTGAAGAAGACCGAGCTCGCGTACGACGCCCTCGGCCGGCTGACCGACGTGTGGCGGCCCAACCGCAACCGGGCCGGCGGCTACAGCCCGACACAGAAGTTCGGCTACGACCTCAGCGCCGCCAAGCAGTCCTGGGTGTCCTCCGCATCGCTCAAGGCGGACGGCGAAACGTACAACACCACCTACACCCTCTACGACTCGCTGCTGCGCCCCCTCCAGGAGCAGTCGCCCAGCCCCAAGGGCGGCCGGATCCTCACCGACACCCGCTACGACACCCGGGGCCTGGCCTACGAGAAGTTCGAGCAGATCTTCGACACCACTTCCGCGCCGAACCCGACCTACACCAGGGCCGAGTACGGCGAGGCGCCCAAGCAGACCGAGTCGGTCTACGACGGGGCCGAGCGCCTCACGTCCAGCGAACTCCTCGTCTACGGCGTGGAGAAGTGGACCACCACCACCTCGTACACCGGCGATTCGACCGCGGTCACCGGTCAGCAGGGCGGCACCGCGATCCGGACCCTCACCGACGCACGGGGACGGGACGTGGAGAAGCGCGAGTACGCGGGGCCGGACCCGGCCGACAGCCAGTTCGGCGGCGGTGTCGGAGCCGCCTACAGCGCCACGAAGTACCAGCACACGCTGGACGACAAGGAGAGCGGCATCACCGGCCCCGACGGAGCCCAGTGGACCTACGGGTTCGATCTCCTCGGCCGGCAGACCAGTGTCGGTGACCCCGACAAGGGCACGTCCACGATGGCCTACGACGACCTCGACCGGGTCATCAGGAGCACGGACTCGCGGGGCAAGAGCGTCCTGACCGGGTACGACGAGCTCGGGCGGACGACCGGCACCTGGGACGGCGTCAAGGACGACGCCCACCAGCTCACCGAGTACGTCTACGACACCGTGCTCAAGGGCCAGCCGACCTCCAACACCCGCTTCGTGGGCGGCAGGGCCGGGAAGGCGTACACCAAGACGGTCACCGGCTACGACACCCTCGACCGTCCGACGGCCACCACCCTCACGCTGCCTTCCGGCGATCCGCTGGTCGCCGCGGGCGCGCCGACCACGATCTCGTTCTCCAGCGCGTACCGCCTCGACGGCACGCTCGGCAACAACCAGGAGCCCGCGCTGGGCGGGCTGGCGGCCGAGAGCATCGACTACGGCTACACCCCGCTCGGCCAGGTCACCTCGATCACCGGCAGCACGGGTTATCTGCTGGCTGCCGACTACTCGGCCCTCGGTCTCGCCCAGCAGTACACGCTGGGCACGGAGAACACCGAAGCCGCCAAGAAGGTCTATGTCACCAACACCTTCGAGGAGGGCACCGACCGGCTCACCGACACGCATGTCACGGACCAGACCCACCCGTACATGCTGATGGACCTCAACTACACCTTCGACCAGTCCGGCAACATCACGTCCATCTCCGACCCGACCACCGTCGGGGGCACGAGCGCGGCCGAGACGCAGTGCCTCGGCTACGACGGCAACCGCCGGCTGAAGAGCGCCTGGACGCCCTCCTCGCAGAAGTGCTCCGACGCGCCCAGCGCGTCGAGCCTCTCCGGCCCCGCGCCCTACTGGACCGACTACCAGTACAACCAGGGCGGGCAGCGCACCGCCGAGATCCAGCACAAGACGACCGGCGACACCACGAACACGTACTGCTACAAGGAGGGAAGGCCGCACGTCCTGTCGGGCACCAGCAAGACGGCGAACTGCACCGCGCCCGACACCGCGTACGGCTACGACACCTCGGGCAACACCACCTCCCGGCCCGGCCCGACGGCCAAGCAGGACCTGGTCTGGTCGCCGGAGGGGCGGCTCTCCCAGCTCACCGAGAACGGCAAGAAGACCGACTACGTCTACGACGCCGACGGCAAGCTCCTGATCCGGAGCACGGAAGGCGGCGAACGCGTCCTGTACACGGGCAACACCGAACTCCATGTGAGGGCGAACGGCAGCACCTGGGCCCAGCGCACCTACTCCTCGGGCAGCATGACCCTCGCGATCCGGAGCAACGAGTCCGGGACCAACAAGCTCAGCTATCTCGCCGGAGACGATCAGGGGACCCAGAACCTGGCGGTGTCCGCGGACAGCGCCCAGACGGTCACCAAGCGCCGGATGACGGTGTTCGGCGCGGACCGCAACGCGACCACCGGCGGCGCCTGGCCGAACGACAAGGGCTTCCTGGGCAAGACCAACGACGCCAACACGGGCCTCACGCACGTCGAGGCACGGGAGTACGATCCCAAGATCGGCCAGTTCATCAGCGTCGACCCGAAACTCAGCGAGGATCAGGGTCAGTCCCTGAACGGGTACTCCTACTCCAACAACAATCCCGCCACGTTCGCCGACCCGACCGGTGAAGGCGTCCCCGAATGCAGGGACGGCTCCATCCCGTGCCGCAACGGCGTCCCCATCAGCACCGGTGGGAACCAGCCGGCACCCTGCCCCAGCCTGACCAATCCGCAGTGCCCGGAATACGGCGGTGGCGGCGGCAACAGTAACGGCGGTGGCGGTGGCGGTGGCGGCGGTGGCGGTGGCAACGGCGGTGGCGGCACGGGCGGTGGCGGGGTCTACGGCCCGCCCACCTGCGGTGCGCCTCCGATGGCGGCCTGCAGCGGTCCGGTATACGGGCCGCCCTCCCAGCCGCCGCTGCTCATGGGCCCCGACCCGGTTCCGGTGTGGACCTTCTCGGCCAACTGCTCGATCTCGTCGAAGGTGCAGAACTTCGTCTGCAACACGGGCAACGGACTCATGACCTCGGGCTCGTACCTCCAGTCGGCCTTCACCCAGGCGGGCCAGATGACCACCGGTGCCAAGGCCGCGATGCGGTCCACCAGGCAGTCCTCCCAGATCCTGCAAGCGATGCGGGACAGGCCCGGTCTCGCGCGCATAGGAGCCATCGGGAGCAGCAAGTGGATGGGGGTCGCCGGCAAGGGGTTGCTGGTGGGCGGTATCGCGTTCACCGCCTATTCCAACTACCAGGGCACCGGCGGTGACGTCCCCCTGACGGCAGCCGAGACCACGGTCGACACGGCCGTGGTCCTGGGGAGCACCAAGCTGGGCGCCACGATCGGAGGGACGATCGGGACCTTCCTCGGGGGGCCCGGTGGGGGCACGCTCGTCGGCGGAATCATCGGGGCGGGTGCGGGAGCCCTCTTCGGCGTCATGGCATCGGGCCCGATCAACAACGCCATGAAGAACAACTGGGGTAGGTTCAAGGGCTTCTTCGACTGACCGCTGGACCGGAGTGAGCAGGCGCCGGGCGGGCTCGGAGGACGAGGACCTACCTCCGAGCCCGCCCGGCGGCTCCCTCCCGGCAGGGAGCCGAGTATCAGCGACTCATGGAAGGACCGCGCAATGTATTACTTCATCGGACTCTTCTTCGTGACCGGGTCCGCGTTCATGACCTGGAAGGTCACCCAACTGTGGGGCAACGCCGACCTGGTCGAGCACTTCATGGCGACCTTTTCCTTCATGCCGTTCGGCACGGAGGTCAAGCGAGGAGAGGTACGATCCCTCGCCCTCACCGTCGTCTCCCTCTGGGGGGTCACGGTCCTGTTCTTCCTGGGCCTCCTGGACGTCGACTTGTCCGGCCCCCTGATCGCCCTCTTCGCCGTGGCGCTGGTCACGGTGCTTCTCTGCTTGCTGTGCGAAGTGAGTGTCGTCCTGTTCAACGCCCCCAAGTTCGTCGTACCGCCGCACATGCGCTCCGACCTCGGGGTGCTGGCGGCCCACCGGGCGAAGCGGGCAGGGGGCTCACGGCGGACCAGGACCTGACCCGCTCTACGCTGTGCCCGTGAACTCCACCGAGACAGCCCCGGCTGCGGCCCGTTTACGCGCGCGGATCGCGGCCTCCGCGGCCGTCTTCCTCATCCTTTCGCCTTTCGTGGCGCGGCTGATGGCGCTGGCGGGTCTGATTCCGGGCGGTGCGTCGGTGATCTGCGCCCTGATCGGCGGACCCGCCGGTTTCCTGCTGATATCGGAGCTGTGCCGGGAAACCAGTCTGGTCCGCTGTTCGATGTCCCGCGTGACCGCCCGGACGCTGATCGGTGAGCGGTCGGTGGATCTCAAGCGCATCGAAGATGTCCGGCTGCTCACCACCTTCAGCTACAACGGTCCCTCTCGCGCAGTCGTGGTGCGCGACAGCGACGGTGTGCGCCTCGGCCTCACCTCGGCCAAGAGCCAACGGGCTCTGGTACGCGCCCTGCACAGCGCGGGCGGTGAAGCGCGGGGCGGCCCGCACGTCACCGCGGCCGCCCGCGCTCATCTCGGTCTCGGGGAAGGATGGCATCGCACAGTCCACACCGTGACCGCCTTTCTCTCGCTGACGATCTCCGTTTCCCTCTACATCGGGATCGTCGTCAAGCTCGCGTGATCCTTGAGCGATCACGAGCCCGCGTGCACTCGATGACGTCGACCGGGGCCCTGCGCCTGCCGAAAGCCCTGTCCGCGCAGGCCGGGCGGCATCTGGTCGCGGGGTTGAGCAAGCTCTACCGCAAGGAGCGCGAAGGTCGGCTCATGTCCACAACCGCGAGCGAAGTCCGCAAGGCCCTCTTTCCGCTGATCAAGAAGGTCAACGACGATCACGAGGCCATCGAGATCGTCTCCAAGCACGGCGACTGCTCAAGGCGTACGAGAACGCCTTGGGCAAACATCAACGTGTCGGAGCGCGAGCTGATCGATCCGGATGCGGCGAATCCTGCTGAGGGTGCTGCGTGAGGCTTGTCTTCGAGGACCAGGGCCAGGAGGACTACACGTCCTGGATCAAGGACAAGGAGATCGTGATCCTCGCGGCCCGCTATCACTACTGACCGCTGGTCCTCCGTTCCGTGCCGCCGGTCGTTCCCGGAGCGTCGCCGCCGAAGGCGGTCGCTTTCGATCCGGCCGCAGACCTGGGCGAGGCGACAGGCCCGGAGGTCCCGGCCGTGTCGTTTCGGAGGCGAAAGCGCTCCAGCTCCATGGCCTGTCGTTCGCTGACGCGTCTGATGTCAACCGTGCTGAAGCCGCTCCCGGTCAGGTCCTTGGGCATCACAACGGGGACGCAACCGGCATCGACGTAGTGGTCGGCGCGGATCAGACTTCCCGACGGTCCCGCGAGGAGCAGGCCGGGGGCCGGGGCCTCAAACACTCCCAAATATGATGCAGGTCAAGGACGTTGCGGCAGGTGGGCCGTGTGGGGTGCGGCTGTCGGCGGCAGTGGCTTCCTGGCCGACGTCGGCTACGGCTCACGGCGCGCTTGTCGTCCTGACCGTCGGGCCCGCCCGGCAGACTGACCCAGTACGTCCCGCTACCGCTCATGATGGCGATGCTGCTCGCGGTCGTGAGCCTTCGAGTGGGAACAGCTCTCCGCCGGGGTCCGGATCGATCCGCGGGCACCGCGAGCGTCTGACGGTGCCCCGTGCGCGCGGTGGGAGGATGCCGAGACGGCGAGGAGGGGCGGGAAGCGTGGGGCGTGGCGAGCGGGACACGGTCGCAGGGGGAACGCGGCTGTACGAGGCGTCGCGGGCAGTGGCCGGTGACCACGGAAGGGCGGTCGAAGCGGTACGGGCGGCACTGAAGCCGATCCACGACGCGGCGGTGAAGCGGGAGCTCGACGCGATCCCCGTCGCCCGGCTGCAGGACGTCACCGAAGGGCGGTTGCGGCTGGGGAACGTCGAGAAGAGCACGCTGCGCACAGTCGGCAGTGTTCTCGAAGCGGGTTCCTACCGGCTGCGGCAGATTCCGGGGGTGGGACAGCGCACCGTCGACCAGATGCTCGCCGCCGCCCGCCGGCTCTCCGAGGCCGTGCACGAGACCGTGGCCGTCCACATCGACGTGGACCGGCCGGAACCGAGCACCACCGCGCTCGTCATGACTTTGCACGTACTGGTGGAGGCCGGCCCGGACGCCCGGCGCGCGGTCGACAAGGCCGCCGTCCTGTCCGAACGGCTCGGTCCGTTGCTCGCCGACGCCAGGCCCGCCGCCGGGCGGTTCCGGATGCTTCTGGCGAGCCAGGAGAAGAAGGCTCGCGCGTTGGCCGCGGTCGACGAGATCCGGTCGCTGGTGGACGAGGCGGAGCGGGCGGGCCTGCCCGGACTGCTCGCCCAGGCATCGGTGGACCTGCTCCGAGGGCCTGCGTCCGACATCGCGGCCTGGGTGGACTTCGAACTCCGTTCAGCCGAGTACTACGGCCTGCTCGCCGAGATCTCACGGCGGCTGCCGGACTCGGCCGCGGCCGAGGGCTTCCTGCCGGACGAGGTTGCCGAGCGGGTACGGACCCAACACCTCGACGACGGGCACCGGCGGGTCTCACTGCGCGGTTACCAGGCGTTCGGCGCGCGGTTCGCGCTTGCGCAGCGCAAGGTGATACTCGGCGACGAGATGGGCCTCGGGAAGACCATCCAGGCGATCGCCGTGCTGGCGCACCTGGCCGGCGAGGGACAAAGGCACTTCATGGTCGTCTGCCCGGCGAGCGTCCTCGTGAACTGGACACGCGAGATCGAGGCCCGCAGTGCCTTGCGGGTCACGGTGCTCCACGGCCCCCACCGGCACTACGCGTTCGCCGACTGGAAGGGGCGGGGCGGGGTCGCGGTGACCACGTTCGACGCGCTGCGCGGCTTTCCCGCGCCGGGCGGCGGGGAGGTCGGACTGCTCGTGGTCGACGAAGCGCACTTCGTGAAGAACCCGAAGGCCAAGCGGTCCCAGGCGGTCGCCCTGTGGGCGGAGCGTTGCGGGCGCACCCTGTTCATGACCGGGACCCCGATGGAGAACAGGGTCGTGGAGTTCCGCGACCTGGTCCGGATGCTCGACGGCGACCTCGCGGACTCCCTGGGCGAACGGGACGCGTCGGCCGGATCGGTCGCCTTCCGCAAGGCCGTGGCCCCGGTCTACCTGAGGCGCAACCAGGAGGACGTGCTGACGGAACTCCCCAGTCTCCAGCAGACCGACGAGTGGGAGGAGCTGAGCGCGTCGGACGAGGAGGCGTACGGCGAAGCCGTGCGCGCGGGCAACTTCATGGCGATGCGCAGGGCGGCGTACATGCGCCCCGAGAAGTCGGCCAAGCTGGACCGGCTCCGGGAGATCGTCCAGGAGGCCGGCGAGAACGGGCAGAAGACGGTGGTCTTCTCCAGTTTCAAGGACGTACTGAGCGTGGTGAAGGAAGCGCTCGCGGCGGGAACCACCGACGGCACTCCACTGTTCGGTCCGCTCACGGGAAGTGTCCCGGCCGGGCGGCGGCAGCAGACCGTCGACGACTTCGCCGGCGTCCAGGGTCCCGCGGTGCTCCTGGCGCAGATCCAGGCGGCGGGCATCGGCCTCAACATGCAGGCCGCTTCCGTCGTCGTCATCTGCGAGCCCCAGATCAAGCCGACCGCCGAACACCAGGCGGTGGCCCGGGCCCACCGTATGGGCCAGGTCAGGCCGGTTCGGGTGCACCGGCTCCTCGCCACCGGGGGAGTGGACGAACGCTTGGTGAGGATGCTGGAGGACAAGACACGCCTCTTCGACGCCTACGCCCGTCGCAGCGCCATGGCCGAAGCCACGCCGGACGCGGTCGACGTGTCGGACACCGAGCTGGCACGCCGGATCGTCGAGGAGGAACAGGTGCGTCTGGGCATGACCGGGTGAGCCGGGGCGCCGGGGCGCCGGTCCCGGGTCAGGGACTCTGCCGGGCTGCGGTGTGCAGCGCCGGACGCGTCGTGTTCGGGTAGTCGGGCGGGGTCGCCCAGCCGAGGAGGACTCCGGCGACGGCCGCGAGCGGGCGGGAGCGGATCTTCGTGGCGAGGCTTTCGAGGAGCCGGAACACCGTGTAGTACAGGCCGGTGAGGAGCGCGGTGACCGCGCTCGCCACCGAGGCCGAGCCGAAGTCGACGCCGATGTGGACCAGCAGGGTCAGTACGAGCCCCGCGACGATCGGTACGACCGTGCGCATGAAACTGGCGAAGAGGTTCACGGGATTTCCTGTCTCACTGGTCGGGATACGGGATTCAGGGAGCGGGGTTCAGAGCGCGGGGTTCAAGACGCGGGATTCAGGGCGTGGGGTCGAGGTGGACGACGACCTTGCGCAGGGCCGTATCGATCGCCGCGGTGATCGAGGCGACCAGGGCGGCGGCGTCGATGGTCCGGTCGAACGCCGCGATCGTGCCCGCGAGTTGAGCGATGGCGGCGCTGTGGGCCGCCTCGGTCGCCTGCACGAGGCGCACGCGGGCGTTGGTGTCCTTGACGTAGGACTCCAGGGCCCAGTACGGATTGGTCTTCACGTCCGGGGCGTCGGCGGGGGCCGCGATCACCCCGTCCATGGTCAGGACCGCCTTCGCCGCGGCGGACGCCACGTTCGTGACGTCCTGCGGCTCCAGCACACCGCCGCCGGCGATGAGCTTCGCGGCGACCGCCGCCGCGACCTTGTTGATGTCGTCGGTGGTGAGTGCCATGTCTGTCTCCGTTCCGGCGGCCCACGCGCGCAGCGCGGGCTCGCTCAGGTAGCAGATGGATCGGTCGAGGGGGGTCGAGGTGAACTGCCAGAACAGCGGCGACCTGCCGGACGGGCTGGGCTTCGCGTGCGCCTCGGCCTGTGCGTAGGCCGCCGCCCCGGACCAGGGATAGGCGGGATACCAGAGCGGGACGGCGGTGGGCGCGTGGCCGGCGGCCAGGTCGCTCGCCGAGGTGTAGATGCCGACCCGCTGGCCGGGGAACGCGGCTTGCACCTTGGCGATCCAGGCGGTGGCGTAGGTGTGGATCCCGGCCGCCGTGACGCCCGCGTAGTTCGCGCCGTCGGACCTGCGTTCCAGGTCGAGCCAGTGCACGAAGCCCCGGCCCGCGTGCGGTCCGACGGCGGCGATGTAGTTCGCAGCCTCCGCGGCGACGTCCTGGTTGGGCCAGCCGAAGTGGTAGGCGCCGGGTACGAGGCCGGCCTCGACGACGCCCTTGATGTGCAGGGCGAAACGCTCGTCGTGGGTGTGCCGGCCCTCGCTGGCCTTGGCGAAGGCGAAGACCACGCCTTCCGCCTTGCGGGCCTTCCAGTCCTGGGCTCCCTGAAAGACGGAGAGATCGATTCCGCGGCAGGTGGCCATGGCGGGCCGCCCCCTTTCCTGTTGCCGGTCATGTACATGTACGGGATGCGTGTGACGTGCTCGTCCCGCGGCGGTCTCCCGGCGCGGGTGTTGCCGCCGCTCGGCTGCTTTCCGCCCGCGCTGCCTTCCGCTCGCCGGACGGGACCCCGCGTGCCCCGGCGGGACGACCGCCGGCGACCGGTCCCCCGACGCTGACAGGCACCCCGTGACCGTGACGTCACCGCGGCGTCAACTCCCCTTCCGGCACCGCTCCGTCAGCTCGGGCGGTCGTGCGTCCCGGGCGCGGAGAGCAGCGGTGCCGGCGTTCGCCTGCCGTCCTTGGCCCGGTACGGGAACATGCCGGCGAACCGTGCCGAGGGTTCGAGTCCCAGTTCCTCGCGGAGCAGCCGCCGGAACGCCTCGTAGTGCCGGATGGCCTCCACGACGTTGTTCTCGGCAAGGTGCACGGCCACCAGCGCGCAGTGCGCGCTCTCCCGGAGGGGTTCGATCGCGACGCACTTGAGGGCGGCCTCCAGCGCGAGGGCGTAGCAGCCGCGTCCGATGAGCCGTTCGCTCAGCGATTCGAGCGCGTGCAGGCGGAGTTGGCGCAGCCGCTCCCGCTCGAAGGAGATCCACTCCTCGTCCCATCCCGGCAGCAGTTCGCCGCCCTCCAGGAGGCCCGGCGGGGGCGTCGCGTCACCCGCCTCGTGCGCGGGGCCGGTCAGGCGCAGGGCCGCCCGGGTGAGGTCGTCGACGTCCACGGACACGCCGTCCGCCAGGTACAGCGTGTCGCCGTCGGTGCGGACGGTCCGATGCCTCGCCCGGCGCAGCCGCCACAGCGCCGTGCGCAGGCTGCCGTGCGCGTGTTCCTCGGTGACGTCGGGCCACAGGGTCCCGGCGACGACCGAACGCGTCGCGTGCTTGTGCAGGCCGAGGTAGGCCAGCAGTCGCTGTTCGTTCGCCGGGACCGTGATGCTCCCGTTCGCGCTCTCCAGCCGGAAGGCGTCGAACAGCCGCAGTCTGGCCGTCGCCGGCTGTCCCGGCCCTGTCAGGTGGTCTCTTCGCGGTTTCGTGGGTGATTCGTTCCAGGCCATCGATCGTTCCCGTTCCCCCGTGTCGAGGCCGCCGGTTGAGCGGCCTGTGTTCCCAGGCGGCTCGCATATGCCCGGGTGGCCAGAGTGAAAGGCCGGAGGCGGTCTGTCACGTGGTGTTCCGCTCAGCGAACCGGACCCCGCACACCCCCGGCCGCCGACCGCACGGTGGGGGAGGGGAAGGGACGCAGGTCGGGGCCGGTGCCCGGGCCCGGTGACATGGCCGTGACGGCGCGGTGACGGGCGACCCCGCACAGTCGGCGGCATGCGACAGCACGGATGCAGGCAATGACCGCCCGGGTCATCGAACCCATGGGTGACGCGGCCCGGTGGGAGGCCGTGGAGCCCGACGGCTCCACGCCGTCCACCGAGGTCACCATCGCCGACGAGACGGTCGTGCTCGGCTACGGTCCCGACCGGCGCAGCGCGAGGATCTCCGCGACGCCGCTCGCCGAAGGGCACCGCCTGCGGCGCGCCCTCGCACCGGTGGACCTGAGCGGGTTCACCGAACTGCGGCTGTCGGTCCGGGCCGATCGCCCGGCGGGCTACGGCGGTGCCCCCTTCTTCCTCGAACTGCGGCTCGGATCGGCGGCGACCGCTGTCGACGACCCGGCGAACACCTGGCACCGCCTGCTGCCGGTGAGGGCCGTGGGCCGCTGGGAGACCGTGCGGCTCAGCCTCGACGACCTCACCGCGGCCGGCGCCCTCACCGAGATGCAGTTGCGCTGCCTCGGCGGTACGGGATTCACCGCCTACCTCGACGACGTGATCGCGGTCTCGCCGCGGCCGTTCGCCGACGCCGACCGCGCCCTCGCCATGCGCCTGGCCGGCATCGAGATCGGGGGCACCGCGGTACCCGTGACCGTACGCGCGGCCGGTGAGCCGTCGCCGGTGGCACCGGCACTCGACGTCGTCCAGTTCGACGTGCGCTACGCGTACGACCGGGTGGTGGACGCCGTCGTCCCCCGTGATTTCACCACCGCCGGTTCGCGGCAGGCGGTTCCCGGCGACCCGTACGACATCGACTACGCCGTCACACCGGTCGCCGCCACCCGCGGCGACCAGGCGGCCCTGCTCGAAGCGGTGCTGGACCGGCTGTCCCCCGTGGACGAGCTGGTCGCCGACGGCGAGCGGCTGCCGACCCGTCTCGTGTGGATCCCCGGTCCGAACCGGATCGGCGGCTTTCTGACCGAAGCCCCCGCCCTCACCTACCGCGTGAGCGTCCGGCGCACCCCGCCGGCCGTCCCGCCGGTCCGCCCGGTCGACGAACTGGCCGTCACCGCAGACCTCTTGGAGACCGTATGAGCACGGCCCTCGCCAACACCCGCAGCCGACCGGTCGAACTGCACCTGAGCTCCGGCGTGGTGGTCGTCGGACCGCTCGGCCAGGTGCCCTGCGACGCCGAGGACCTCGATCTCGGCCAGGTCCGGTTCCTGTGCCGCACCGGCGTCCTGGTCGCGCACACCCTCGCCGGCAAACCGGCCCGCCGCCCCCGCAAGCGCGACTGAGAGCAAGGAAGGAGAACCCTGCGATGGCCTTCAACATCGGCGTCAACGTCATCGAGACCGACGGAACCGAGGCGCCCACGGTCACGGGTGCCGCCGTCTCGGTCGGCGCGTTCAACGTGCTGACCCAACGCGGCGTACCCAACACCCCGGTACGGGTGACCAGTTTCGTGCAGTTCGTGGCCCAGTTCGGCAGCTATTTCGCCAGTGGTCTGGGCGCGTACCTGGTGAAGGGGTTCTTCGACAACGGCGGTCAGACGGCGTACGTCAACCGGGTGGTCGACCCCACGCTCAGCGCCGCCGACGCGGTCGCGAGCCGGACGCTGCCCGACACCGGCGGAACCAACGGCACTCTGCGTCTTGAGGCCGGCTACCGCGGACAGGCCGACCCCGGCGCGTGGGGTCGCGGGCTGTTCGTGCGGACGGCGCTCAGCGCGTCGGCGTCCACCCGGCTGCGCGAGTCGGCACGCGCCACGGTCACCGGCTCCCCGCTCGCCGCGACGGTCAACATGTCCTCGCCGCCGACCCTCTCGGTCAAGGTGGACGGCGCGAGCACGCCGACCGCTCTCACTTTCGCCGCCACCGACTTCGCCAACCCGGCGGCCGCCACCCGGCAGGAGATCCGCGACGCGGTCAACCGGCAGACGCATCTGCTGGTCGCCTCGCTCAGCGGCGGCAACGCGCTGGTCCTCACCTCGACCGGCGAGCGCGCCGCGGTCGGCGGCGGCTGGACCGGGCTCCAGGTCACCGCGGACGCGACGGCGCTCGGCTTCGCCGTGATGGCCAACCCGGTCCAGGGCACGCCGGTCGCGCTGAGCGCCCAAGGCACCCAACTGGCCAGGCCGGACGGCTTCGACGTGGGCGACGCGATCGTCGTCACCGACAACGCCACCACCGCCCGCGTCCGGCTCCTCTCCGTCGACCCGGCGAGCGGCGCCGTCACCTGGGCGCCGGATCTGCCCAACCCGGGCGCGTTCACCGACCTGCGCGCGGTCACCGTCTCCAACGCCGAGTTCGACCTGACCATCGCGCGGGGGACCGGTGACCCCGACCACGCCGTCGAGACGTACACCGGGCTGTCGATGGAGCCCGGCGCCGCGAACTACGCGCCCACCGTGCTGAACAACCCGCTCTCCGGATCGCGTTACGTACGGCTGGTCGACGTCGGCACGCCGAGCCCGGGAGCCGACCGGCCGGCCCCGACGAACGGCTTCCTGTCCTTGCAGGGCGGCGCCGACGGCACCCCCACCGCCGCTCACTTCATCGGTGATCCCGCGACCCGCACCGGCTTCTTCGCGTTCGACCCGTTCGACGTCCAGCTGGTGTGCTGCGAGCGCACCGACACCGCGATCGCCCAGGCGGCCCTCGCCTACTGCGCCGGCCGGGGCGACGCCCTGTTCGTCGGCTCCGTCCCGGAGGGCTTCGTGGCCGCCGGGCAGGCGGTCGCGTACGGGCAGGCGCTGCAGACGAGGAAGGCGTACGGGGCGCTGTACGGGCCGTGGATCGTCGTACCCGACCCGATCGGCACCGGGACCAGCCCGCGGATCACGCTCCCGCCGGTCGGGCACGTGCTGGGGGTCTGCGCGCGGATCGAGGCGACCCGCGGGATCTGGAAGGCACCGGCCGGCGACGAGGCCAACCTGCTCGGCGTGCTGGACGTGGAGACCCGCCTCTCCGACGCCGACCACACGGACCTCGTGGTCAACGGCGGCGTCAACGGCATCCGGCCGGTGCCGCGGGCCGGGATCGTGGTGGACGCCTCCCGGACGCTCAGCTCGGACCCGCGCTGGCGCTACGTCAACGTGCGGCTGCTGTTCAACTTCGTCGAGAGCAGCCTCCGTACCGGACTGCGCTGGGCACGGCAGGAGCCCAACCGCGAATCGCTGTGGAGCGCCGTCAAGTTCGGCACCGTGACCCCGTTCCTGATGGGGCTGTGGCGCCAGGGCGCGTTCGGCACCGGCAGCCCCGACCAGACCTTCAAGGTCACCGTCGACGCCACCAACAACCCGCCGGACCAGGTGCAGCAGGGTCTGCTGCAGGTCCAGGTGCTGTTCTACCCGTCCCGCCCGGCCGAGACGATCGTGATCACCGTCGGCCAGCAGGCGAGCGGCGCCACGACCAGTGAGGTCTGAGTCCACCTGACGGTCCACCGGACAGTCCCAGCAGAGGGAAAGTGAGGAGCGGTCATGCCCAGGGTCAACGACTTCGACGAGGGTTACCGGGCCAACGAGTTCGTCCTCGTCATCGAGGGCGTGGAGAGTCCCGGTGTGAGCAAGGTGTCCGGGCTCAGCGAGGGGGAGCTCGACACGATCGAGCAACCGGACGGCGGCAGCGGTCACGTGTACAAACTGGCCGCCGCGAAGATGAAGTTCGAGCCGCTGACCATCGAGCGGCGGGTCGACGGCAGCGCCGACGACAAGCGGTTCCTGGACTGGTTCCAGCAGACGTTCCGTCTCAACGCCCCACGGCAGGGCGGCTCCTCGGTGCGCAAGAACGGCATGATCGTCAAGCGTCACTTCGGGGATGTCGTCCTGCAGTTCGCCTTCTACGGCGCGTGGGTCAAGTCGTCCAAGTTCACCGACCTCGAAGCCGGGTCGACGAACCTCTTCCTGCAGACCATCGTGCTGGAGCACGAGGGTCTGGAACGCGTCTCCTAGGAGCCCGACGATGACCCTCACCGATACCGCGCCCGGCCGGGCCGGCGTCCGCGAACTGGACGTCACCCTCCCGATCGGCTACGTCGACCACGACGGACAGACGCACCGGCAGGTGACGTTGCGCAAGATGACCGGCCGCGAGGAGGCGCTCCTCGCCGACCCGGCCAACCAGCGCAACGGCGGCCGGCTGGTCACCGCCCTGCTGCACAGCTGTGTCGTGCGGCTCGGCGACCTGCAGCAGGTACGCCGCGCCGACATCGACGCCATGTACTCCCTGGACCGCAACTTCCTGCTGATCCGGCTGCGCAGCTTCACGTTCGGGCCGGAGCTGAAGGCCGGCTACACCTGCCCGTCCTGCGGTGACCGTTTCGAGCAGACCGAGGACCTGGACACGCTGCCGGTGCGCCCGCTCGCCGACGGGGAGCCGCCGCAGGACGTGGTGGTCGAACTCCTCGACGGGTACGTCGACCGCGACGGGTCGGTGCACACCGCGATGACGCTGCGCCTGGCGCGTGGCGACGACGAGGCGGCGGCGGCACCGCAGTTGCGCAAGAACGCGTCGCTGGGCAAGAACGCGCTGCTCGCCCGCTGTCTGCGCTCCCTCGGCGACCTGCCGCCGCACCGTCTTGAGGCGCTCGGCCCGAAGATCCTGGCCGATCTCACCCTGACCGACCGGCGGCTGATCGACCGGGCCTTCAACGACGGCGCGCCGGGCATCGACCTGATCCGCGAGCTGGACTGCCCGGCCTGCGGGCACGAGCTGCGGGCCACCTTGGACATGACGAATTTTTTAGTTCTGGAGTGAGTCTCGACCAGCTCCGCCGGGAGGTCTTCTTTCTCGGCTACCACCTGCACTGGCCCTACGGCGAGCTGATGGACATGGCCGCCGGGGACCGGCGCGAGTTCGTGGATCTGCTCGTCGAGCAGATCCAGCGGGAGAACGCCCAGGTCGAGGCGGCCCGCGACCGGAACTGACCAGCTGACGGAGGGGAGGGCCGACACGATGCCGGTGATCATGCTGCTGCGCGGGCTGACCCGCTCGCTGTGCGCGACGGTCCGCGCCCTGACACCGTGGCTGGAGATCGTCGACCACGAGTCGGTGGTCGTGGAACGCGCCCGCGCCGCCTTCCTGGTGCACTGGTGGGGGTTCGAGACCCCCCTCACCCGGCTGAACCTGAGCGGGTACATCGTCAACATCGACCGGCTGGAGGAGCGGTTCGCGGCCGCCCAGCGCTCGGTGCCGGTGAGCCAGGGCGGCCCGAACGCCGTGGGGTCGCTGCTCGGGCTCGCCGGGAAGGTCGCCGGCATGGCGCTCGACCCGCTGTACGCCGCGGCCGGGATCTACCTGCTGACGAGGTTCACGGACTTCAGCTGGAAGACGCTGATCGCCGCGGTGCTGTGGGGATTCGTCCCGTTCCTGCTCGCCGTCGGCCTGGTGGTCGCGCCGGTCGGCACCGGCGTCCTGGTCGGCGGCGGACTTGCCGCCGCGGGCTTCGGCTACGGCCTGCTGGCGGCACTCGGCGACCGTCGCGAAGTACGCGCCGCCTACGACCTGTTCGGGTCCCTGACCCGACTGTTCATCGCCGTACGGGAGGTGATCGGCCAGGTGCTCGGCGACCGGACGCGCAACCCGCTCACGGCGGGTCTTGTCATCGTCGGGACGCGGCTCGGGCGGCTGTCCGGCCAGGCGCTCGGCGCCCTGGCCTTCCTGGTCGTCCGGGTGGGGCCGGCCCTCGCACCGGTCGCCGCGCTGATGAACGGCCTCGCCTCGCTGGCCGGCGGGGCGGCCACCGCGATCGGCGAGGTGGCCGCGGGAGCGACCTCCCAGGTCGACGGCGCGCTCTCGGCCGACCGTCTCCTCACCCGGGTGACCGGAGTGCTGCGGACACAACTCACCGCCGCGGGCGCCGCGTTCGGGAAGGGGCTCGGCCAACTGGAGTCCGCTCTCCCGGCGGTGGGAGGCAAGCTCTCCGCCGGCACGTTTCCCGCCGAACTCGGCGCGTTCGCCGGGGCGTTGATCACCGGGCACCCGACCGTCCGGGCCGTCACCGCGCTGCGTACCGAGGCGGACGTCTTCAAGGCGGCGCTGGACGCCGTACCGGCGAAGGCCAAGAAGTCACCGTCCGAGCCCGGCGGGCCCGCGTCACCGTCCGAACAGGGCGGGCCCGCGTCACCGTCCGAGCCGGGCCGGCTCGCGCCGCTGCTCGCCGCGCTGCCGGAGCTGCCGTCCGTCTCCTTCCCGGGGCTGCCCGTACTCCCCGTGCTGCCCGACCTCACGGTGCCGCCCCCCGCGCCCGTCGCCGAACAGCCGTTCGTGGTGCGGGTCCCGGCCGTCCGGGTTCCCGCCGTGACCGGACCGGCCCTGCCGGAGCCGCCGCGCCTCCTGAGCGCGCCTGTCGACCTCACGCCGCTGAAGGCGATCGTCGACCACCTGCTGCCGGCCGCGTTGGCGGGCCCGGTGCGGGAGAAGGTGGACCGGCTGCTCTCCGACTTCCCGGTCGCCGAGCTCCCCGAGAGCGACGTGCTCCGGCCGGTGGTGCGCACCCTGCGCCTTCGGGTGCCCGGCGCCGACCCGGACGATGTGCGCCGCTTCCAGGACGGGCTCCTGGCTCGGCTGCGGAAACAGCCCTACCTGACCGGCGCGGGCGGGTGATGGCGATGCCGATCGACTTCGCCGCCGCCGCGGCCCGCTTCGCCGGGGCCTTCGCCGCCCAGGAACACGCCATGCGCGTGGCACGGCGCGCCGTGCGACCGGTACTGGAACGGCGGCTGCTGGCCGGACGGCAGGCCGACCGGGCCACCGCGCGCTTCCCCGTCCTGCGGTTCGTCGACGGCGCGGTGACGCTGCGCGTCGTACCGTCGCAGCGCCGTGCGCTCACCCGGACCGCGCCCGTGCCGAGCCTCGCCGACGCCGGGCTCGCGTTCCTCGCCGGTCTGACCCGGCCGCTGCGGCTCGACGACGCGGACGCGATCCCCGGCCTGCTGAGCCGGCTCCTCGCGGTAGTGGCCGCGTTGGACGCCTCGGCGTCCGCCGCGGCGCCGCGGCCGGCCCTCTTCGACAGCTCGGACCTCGTCGCGGTCGCCGTAGTGGCCTTCCGCGCCTTCTCGGAGGCCAGTGTCAAGGGCGGCGAGCTCGAACGGTTCACCGACCAGCTCCGGCCCTTCGTGCCGGCACACCGGGCCGAGACACCGCCGCCCTCCCCGTCCCCGGCGTCACCGGCCGGGGCACTGGACGGGATCGCGGCGGGCATCGCCACCGGGATCGCGGTCGTCGCGCTGCTGCCCGCCGTGGCGGAGTCGCTGCTGGGCGCACTCGGCACGGTGGTCCGGCGCACCCTCCAGCAGCAGTTCCAGGCCGTGCTGGAGCTGCGGCGCGACGCGCTGAGCACCGCGTACGCCCGGTTCGCCGGTCTGATCGGCACGGCGACGCGACTGACCCGCGGGATCGCCGGACTGCTCGGCTCGCACCTGGACCTCACGGTGCGCGTCCTGCTGGCGTTCGGCACCGCACTCGGCACCCGGATCCGTGACTTCGTCGGCGCGCTCGGCTACGCGCTGCGTGGCGTGGTCCGGTTCATGCGCGTGGCGCTGTTCGTCGTCACCACGGCGTTCGACTTCAACCTGGCCCGCCTGATCCCGGGGATCGGCGACACGTTCGTGGCGAACGTGGCCGCCTTCTCGCTCGACGACCTCCTCGACGAGCCCGGAACCGGACTCAACCGGAAGCTCTACAACACCCTCTCGGACGTCCTGGACTGGGTCCGGAAACGGGTGCGCCGCAGCCCGCTGGTGCTGTGGCCGTACGCGCACCGGCAGCTCCGCCGCGCCCGCCTGCTCCTGGACGCGCTGTTCGACACCCACGGCCCCGGGCAGGTGCTCCTGCCCGCGTTCCCCGAGGGCCCGCCCCTCGCCTTCCACTCGGACTTCCCGCGCCTGGTCGACCCGGCGCTCGGCCCCGCCCTGGCCGGCGCGGTCGGTGCGCTGGGCGACGGACTGCGCACCGCCGTCCGGGGAGCGCTCACCAGCACCGCCACCGGTCTGGGCAGGTTCGCCGACGCGAGCCTCGCCGCACAGCGCGACGCGAGCCGGCTCCCGGGCCTGGACCGGATCGGCGACCAGTCCGTCGTGCTCGCCGACCGGGTGTTCGGCGACGAGATCAGGCGGCAGAGCGCGGCCCCGCCACCGGACCGGCTCGCGCGGATGTTCGAATCATGGCTGGCGGGCGGCGGATTCGTCGTGGTCGGCGCGGTCATCGACGGGTACGTCGGCGGGCTGGTCGACCGCGCGGGCGAGCCGCTCCCCACGTCACCGAGGATCCTGCGCCGGGCCGCGCTCGGGCGGGTCGTCCTGCCCCGGCTGACCCTGCGCGTCCGCGCCGGCGGCGACCTCGACGAGGACCTCGCAGACGCGGTGGCCGCCGCGTTCGCAGGCGCCGTCCGGGACGCCTTCCGCACGGGCGAGCGGCGGCTGCGCGTCCTCACCGAGGGGGTGCGGGTCTGACATGGACGAGACCGGGGAACTCATCACCCAGCTCGGACTGCTGCTCACCCAGACCAGGTTCGGGCGCCGCGCCCTGGAGGACATCGAGCGCGCCACCTCGACCTACGGCACGTTCGCGTTCACGTCCGTCATCACCGCCGGGCCGAACTTCGGCGCACCGCCGATGTACGAGGGCGCCCTCAAGGTCCATGTCGTCAACATCAACGACCTGGCGCCCGGCGGCGGGTTCGGCGACTTCCTCTCCGGACTGCTGGGCGGTCTCGGCGGGTTCGTCGGCAACCTGATCGGCGGCGCCGCGGGCGGCGCCGTGTCGCAGTTCCGGCTGGTCTGGTCGTTCCAGGACATCGCCAGGCTCGCCGAGCACGTCGAGCACATCCTCACCATGATCGGCGGACCCGCGGTCACCCCCACGGCCAAGCCCGCACCCGGCGCCGAAGCTCCACCGAGCCCGGCAACAGGCCTGATCGCCCAGTTGGAAAGCATCAAGAGCGCGGTCGACTCGCTCACCAAGCTGTTCCAGGCCGCCGGTGCCCCGCCCGTCGGCGCACGGCCGCCGGTCGACCAACTGGGCAGTGCGACCACCCTGTTGAACGCCGTCGCGAAGGTCGTGGACGGCCTGGTCCTCGCGCTGCCCATCGCCGTCGGCTCGCTCACGCTGCTGATCAGCCGGCTCGGCGACATCCGGCAGGGGATCGCCGAGACACTCCGCTTCGGACTGCGGGTCACGTTGCTCCTGCGCGGCGCGCTCCTTGTCCTCGCGCTGGACACGGTGGCCGTCGTGGCCCGGGTCGGAGCCACCGTCGTAGGCGTCCTGGCATCCACGGTGGACGGGATCATCGGCGGCGTCTTCGACGGCGTCCAGCAGGCGCTCATCGCGGTGCTGCGGATCGGCGTCGTGCTCGGCGACGCCGTCCGGACCACGGTGGACGGTCTGCTCAACTGGCTGATCCCGACGATCGACGCGGTCCTGCGCAACCTCGGGGACCTCCGGGCGTTCCGGATCATCACGCATCTGGTCCGGATCCTGCCCGCGGTGCTCCCGCTGGTCTTCCAGCTGCTGACCGACACCCAGGTGTCGGACAAGCAGCAGAACGCGCTCACCAAGGCGGCCGAACTCGGCTTCCCGGCCACCTCCTTCGACAGCGCGGGCCCGGTGGCCGTCCGGCCCGCGCCACCGAACTTCGCCGCGGCGCTGTCCGATCCGGCGTTCATCGCGGGCCTGACCGAGCCGCTCGGCAAGGTGCGCAAGCTCGGCACGGACGCGCTCGACCTCGGCACCGGACAGCTCTCGGACGGACTGCGCACCATCGGATCCACCCTGGAGGCCGCCGCGCGGGCCGAGACCCAGCTGTCCGACGCGCGCCTCGGCCGCGCTCTGGACGACGTCAGCACCCAGTCGGCACGGCTGGCCGACCGACTCGTGGTCGGCGAGGCGGCGACACCGCAGACCGGCCTGACCGCGGTCGCGAACGCGTACGAGGCATGGCTGACCCACGGCGGACTCGACGGCCTGCTGTCCTCGATCACCGGCCACTTCGCGAGCCCGGCGGGTCACGACGGTATACCGCGCCGCGCGGCCGAGTCGGCCGACCGGACCCGGGCCACCGTCCAGATCGACGAGGTGGTCGTCGACGTGGAGAGCTCCGCGCCCGGACCGGTCGCGACACCCACCGTCACCTGGACCACCACCGAACCCGCCCTCTCCACCGCCCCGTCGGACGACATCGACCAGCACGCCCGGATGTGGTTCGACTACGACCAGCGCGGCGGCGGCAGCCGGCTGCCCCTACCGATCTAGGAGTCGTCATGGCACGCACCGCCGGCTACCTCGCCAACCTCATCGCCATTCCGCCGCTGATCTTCCGGTTCCAGTTCAACCCGGAGCTGCTGTCCGAGAAGAAGAGCTTCGCCTACCGGGAGACCACCAGCCTCGGCAACTGGGCGTTCGACCAGACCGCGGCGTCCAAGGGCTTCGGCAACGTCAGCGGGATCGCCACCGACCTGAAGGAGATCGGCAGTTCGCTGGTCGGGACGAAGGCGCTGGAGGCCGACTTCGGCAAGCCGCGCTCGTTCGCGCTGGACTTCGCCCTCGACGCGCGGTCCCTCCCGGACATCCCGGCGCAGCAGAGCGGTGACGGCCCGGCGTCGGACGACGCCCGGTTCGGCGGCCGGATCGAGCCCAGCCTCGCGGTGCTGCGCTCGTTCATGAACCCCGCCTGGGACCCGGTCAACGACGTACTCGCCTGGTTCAGCGGTGCCAAGACCTTCTGTCCACCGGCCCAGCCACCGGTGTGCACGCTCAAGCTCGGCGGCATCGACCTGGACTGTGTGATGACCGACCTCAACATCAAGATCACCAAGTTCAAGCCCGACCTCACGCCGGAGCGCGCCGAGGTCAGCCTGACCCTCAACGAACAGACCGCGTCGATCACCACCAGCCTCGACGTGCTCGGCCGGCTGGTCGAGGTCGGCAAGTCCTACGGGCAACTGGACTTCCAGGACTGGCTGCAGGCCGTACCCGGCGCCGGTCTCGTGCAGAACATCTTCGAACTCTGAGAGGGCACCCGATCATGTCCGTGTCGATCACCTCGCGGTACCGGCAGGCGGCGGTCTACCCGGCCGTGGACGCCACCGGCAGCACGCGGGCCACCGTGGCGATCCGCCGGTACACGCCGCCCGCCGCCGGCGACATCACCTACGAGCACCGGGTCACCGGCGTCGAGGACATCGAGTACCTGTCCTGGCGTTACTTCGGCGACAGCCAGGTGTGGTGGCGCATCGCCGACGCCAACCCGGTGGCGTTCCCGCTCGACCTGCGGCCGGGCGCCGCGCTGTCGGTACCGGCCTCGCAGGACATCGGCCAGGTCAGCCGGGACCGGGTGTTCTGATGACCGTACCGATCCCGCCCCCGACGGGCGGCGACAACCGGGCCCCGTTCGCCACCGTGCGGATCGGCACCGGCCCGGGCGACCTGGCCGACGTCACGGTGCCGGTGCGCTCGGTCGCCGTGGAGGACCACGACCGGCTCACGGACGAGGCGAAGGTGGTCCTCGACGACCCCACGGGTGTGCTCGCGCACGCCCTGTTCGAGGGCCTGGTGGTGCGGCTCGACCTGGGCCGGCAGATGCAGCACGCGGCGTTGTTCGAGGGGGTCGTGGTGAGCAGCCGGGTGCTGGCCGGCCCCCAGGGGCAGCACATCGAACTGACCGCCCGGGACTACAGCCACCGGCTGGCGCAGACCCCGTTCGCCCCCGAGACATGGAACACCGGCGAACCGCTCAGCGCCCTGCTCCGCCGGCTGGTCACCGCGACCGGCACCGGGATCACGGTGGGAAGGATCGAGCCGGTCGACGACACCGCGCCGGACGCCCGCGGCGCCGGCCGCTATGTCGCCACCTCGGTCTGGGACTTCATCCTGGACCAGGCCCGCGGCCAGGGCTGCCTGGCGTACGTCGAACTGACCGACAAAAAGGAGTCACAGTTCTCGTTCCGGCCCATCGCCGCGATCGCGGCCTCGGAGCCGATCGGCACGCTGCGGTACTGCCGGGTGGGCAGCGACCTGGTCACGTTCACCTATGAGCGGATCAGCTCCGGCGCGCTCCCGGTCCGTTCGGCGAGCACCGTCGATCCGGACACCGGCCGGCTCGTGGACCAGCCGGCGCCGGTCGCCCCGCCCCGGCCTTTGCTGGCCGCGCCGCAGACGGGCCGCGCCCCGGCCGCGTCGGACCAGATGCGCGCGGCGATCGAGGCGCTGACCGGGAAGGCGGCCGTGGCACAGGGCCGGCTCACCACACCGGCCGAGCGGGTCGTCGGCAAGGCGGCGGGCACCGCCCAGGACGCCAGGAACCGCGTGAGCGTCGACCCGACCCGGATCGTCGGGATGAGCGGCCGGGGCAAGGCCGTCGGCAACGCGCTGCTGCGGGCCAAGGCGATGCTCCGGATCACCGGGCTCGCGCCCTGGGCCGAGGGGGTCTGGTACCTGACGAAGGTCAACCACGTGTACACCCGCGACCTGGTCGGCGACCGCCAGGACTCCAGCTACTTCACCCACATCACCGCGACCCGGTGACAGGAGGCCCGACATGCTGTCCGACGAACTGACCCGGCACACCGGCAACTACTACGGCAAGTACCGCGGGATCGTGCGCGACAACACCGACGACGGCCGGCGCGGCAGGATCCGGGTGATCGTGCCGGACATCTTCGGACCGGAGGCGCTCGTCACCGCCGAGCCGTGCTTCCCGCACGGGCACTTCTTCGTGCCGCCCAAGGACGCCAACGTATGGGTGGAGTTCGCGGCCGGCGACACCCGGGCCCCGATCTGGGTGGGGGTCTGGTACCCGGCGGACGCCGTCCCGCCCGAGGCCGCGGTGACGCCGCCCGACCACCAGGTCATCCGTACCACCGCCGGGCACGTCGTCGACCTCACCGACACCGGCGGCGGGGAACGGATCCTGATCCGGCACAGCGGCGGCGCCTCCGTCTCGATCGAGTCCGACGGCAGCGTGCGCGTGAGCGCCGACCACATCGTGCTGGACGGGTCGAAGGTCGAGGTGGGCAGCGGCGCGAGCGAGCCGACGCTCCTCGGCAACGGCTTCGGCCAGTTGTGGAGCCAGCTGCTCACGCACGTCCACGGCCCGCCCGGCTCCCCGTCGCCCCAGCTCGCACCGCTCGTCCTGCAGCCCGGTGTCCACCTGAGCCGGTCCGCCGTCGTGAAGTGAACGAAATGAAGGAGACCCCATGGCCGACGCCCGCGGAGCGGCGTTCCCGTTCCGGATCGACCCGCACACCGGTGGCATCGCCTGGACCGAGGGCACCGAGAAGATCCGCGACGACCTGCGGATCCTGCTCGGCACCCGGCTCGGCGAACGGCCCATGCTGCGCGACTTCGGCACCCGGGTGCACACGCTGGTCCACGAGCCGGACGACGACGTGACCGCCGACCTGCTCCGCAAACAGGCGCACGAGGCGGTCGTACGGTGGGAACGGCGCGTCGTCGTCACCCGGGCCCGGCTGTCCCGTTCGGACGGTGGACTGCGGCTGCTGCTGAGCTATGTGCACAGCGACAAGCCGGTGTCCGCCGAGATGATCGTCCCCCTGGTGTAGGCGATGACGACACCGGCACCCGCGATCGACTACACCGACAAGGACTTCGCGTCCCTGCGTACGGCGATGCTCCGGCTGGCCCAGCAGCGCCTGCCGGAGTGGACCGACCAGAGCCCCGCCGACCTCGGCATGCTGCTCGTCGACCTGTTCGCCTACGTCGGCGACATCACGCTCTACTACCAGGACCGCATCGCCGGCGAACTGTTCCCGGGCACCGCCACCGAGCGGGCCGGCATCGTCGACCTGCTGCGGCTGATCGGCTACGAGCTGACCCCGGCCGCGCCGGCGATGGCCGACCTGATGCTCACCTTCCCCCGGCCGGCCGGCGCGCGCACCGTGACCGTTCCCGGCGGCGCGCGGTTCGCCGCCCGGCCGCCGGGCGGCGCCGCCGTCGAGTTCACCTACCTCGGTCCCGACCTGGACCTGGTTCTCCTCTCCGACCAACTGCGCCCGGGTGTCGGCACGGACGGCACACCGGTGGTGCGCTACGACGGACTTCCGGTCGAACAGAGCCGCACGGCCGGGCCGGTGCTCATCGGCTCGTCCACCGGCGAGGCCGGCCAGTCCTTCGCGCTGCCCGACGCGTCCGTGGTCGTCGAGTCCGTGGTCGTCGAGGTGAACGAGGGCGCCGGCTGGGTGACCTGGGACCGCCGGGACAGCCTGCTCTTCGACATCGCCCCGGACGGGCGGGCCGTGTTCTCCCACCCGGAGGCGCGCTACTACCAGCTCCTCTTCGACGCCGACGGGATCGGACACGCCGTCTTCGGCGCGGGCCGGGTGCCGCCCGCCGGGCCGAACAACGTCCGCGCCTCCTACCGGGTCTGCCAGGGCACCGCCGGAAACCTCGCGGCCGGCACGGTCACCACCGCGCTCACCACCATCGACACGCTGCAGGCCGTGGTGAACGAGGCCGCCGCGGCGGGCGGCAGCGACGCCGAACGCTCCGACCACGCAGCCCGGTACGCGCCGTTCGCGTTCCGGTCCACCAACCGGGCGGTGACCGCGAGCGACTACGAGGCGCTGGCGCACAGCACGGGCACGGTGGCCAAGGTCCGCGCCCGCAGCGTCTCCTCGAACCGGATCGACCTGTTCGTCGCGCCCGCCGGGGACACCCTGGTCCCGGTACCGGAAGCGCTGCGCAACCGGCTCGTCGGCTACTTCGAGGACAAGCGCATGGCCGGCTGTCTGGTCCGGGTGCTCGACGCCCAGCCGGTCGCCGTGGACATCGGTGTCGAACTGCTGGTCGACGAGCGGTTCGTCACGGACGCGGTGGCCGGGCAGGTCGAGGCCGCGATCACCGCGCTCCTGTCGTTCTCCCGGGTCGACTTCGGCCGGCCGCTGTTCCAGAGCGAGGTGTTCGCGGCCGCCGAGTCCGTCCCCGGGGTCCTCGCGGCGACCGTGACCGGCCTTCGCCGGCAGGACCGGCCCGCGCCGGACGTCGACGCCGAGCTGGCGCGGCACAACCTGCCCCCGCTCGCCGAACTGCCCGCCTTCCTGCGCGACGCCGTCTCGCTCGACGTGGCCACGGACGGGCGGATCGACATCGGCGAGTTCGAGATCGCCGTCCCCGGCACCCTCGACGTGACCGTACGGACGACACTGCCATGAGGATCGACACGTTCACCGCGAGCGCCGACCTGATCGGCCGACGGATCTGGGTGCGCTGGGCCTTCACACCGGACACCGGCGAGACCGTGCTCGACGCGCCACCGGTCACCGTGCGGCGCAAGACGCGCGACTTCGCGTTCCCGGACAGCGGCGCGCACTGGGTGCTCCACGACAGCGCCGCGTTCCCGCCCGCACCGGTGCCCGGCGCGCTCACCGTGACCGATCTGCCGGACAGTGACAGGGCGGCCGGCGCGCTGCGGGTCCGGGAGCGGACCGTCACCGTCACCGAGACGGCCGCCGCGGTGTCCCGTGAGGTGCTCCGGCTCGTCACCCGCACCGTCTTCGGCGCCGATCGCGCCGTGCTGCGCCTGGAACTCGACCTGCTCGACGTCGGCGGCGTCGGCCGCGGCGAACTGGACGCCGGTACGCCGTACTACTACGAGCTGGACAGCCCGGCCCTGGACCGGCCGATGCGGGCCGTCGCCACCCCCGGCGACGTGCACGGCGCGCACCGCACGCTCTACGAACTGATCCCCGAGGTGTACCGGCGTCACGACACCGTCACCCGGGTGCCCGACGCCGCCACCGGCCTGCTTCCCGAGGCCGGCACCAACGGCGGGCAGTTACGCCGCTTCGTGGACGTGTACGGCGCCGCCGTCGACGCGATCCGCAGCTCCGCCGACAACCTGCGCGGACTGCGCGCCGTATCGGACGTGGACAGCCGGTTCCTGCCCCTGCTGTCCCAGTGGGTCGGCTGGGACCTGACCGCCGACACGGACCTGGCACGGCAGCGCAACGAGATCCGCACCGCGCCGAGACTCTACGACTCCGTCGGCACCGTCCCCGGACTGCGCAGCCTCGTCGACTTCTACACCGGCTGGTCCACCCGGATCGCCGAGTTCTCCCAGCACGTCGCGCGAGCCGGGACGCCCCCGCAGCGCAATCTCTTCGCCGCCGTGCGACGCGACGGGGCGTGGTGGGGTGCCGAGGAGGCGTCCGCCGTGCTCGGTCTCACCGCCCCGCACGACGTCGCGACCGGTACCGCCACCACCAACGCGGTGCTGACCGGCGCGGCCACCGAGCCGTTCGCCCTGCGCACCGGGATGACCGTCACCATCGCGCCGGACGGCGGTCTGCCCGTCACCCTCACGTTCGGCCCGGCCGACTTCGCCGACCTCGGCGCCGCGACCGCCGCCGAGGTCGCGGCGGTCGTGAACCGGGACATCGGCGAGTTGCGCGCGGACGGGACCGGCGGCGCGGTGCGGCTCGTGTCGCGCCTCACCGGCGAGGCGTCCCGTATCGAGGTGCGTACCGCGGCCGCGAGCCTGGTCTCGCTGGACGGCGCGGCCCGCGGCCGGCTCGGCACCGCCACCGACACGGCCGGCCGGCTGTGGACGGCGCACGCCTCCACCGTCGGCGCCGGCGGCGTGGTCCCCCGGCTGCACCTCAAGGCGTACTTCCGGGGAGCCTGGGCGGACACCCGGGTGGTCGAACCCCAGCCGGTCGCGCCGCAGGCCGAACCCGCGCCGGTCGCGCTGCCGGACGGCCGGCTCGGCCTGGCCTGGGTCGAGCACCCGGACACCGGTGCGGCACGGCTGCGCTGGCGGCTGGGGACACCGTCCGCGCCGACGCCGGCCCGGCTGCGCGGCGACGCGTCGGCCCCGTACGCGCTGACCGCCGGCACAGTGCTGACCCTCACCGGCTACGGCGCCACCGAGCGGTTCACCGTGCGCGCGGCCGACTACGCCGATCCGTCCGCGGCCCGCGCGGACGAGGTCACCGCCGCGTTCAACGCACAGCTCACCGGCGTCACCGCGGCTGTCGCCGGGGACGGTTCGCTGGCCCTGGCCACGACCTCGACCGGACCGGGGGTCTCGCTGCGCGCCGATCTGGCCGCCTCGACCGCGGCCCGGGCACTGGGGTTCGGCGACCGCGCGCTGACCGGGCGGGGCGGCTGGCAGCCAGACATCGACTGGGCCGCCGCCACGGACATCCCGGCGGTACCGGCGGGCCGGCACGCCGACTGCACCGCGGTACTCGACCCGGAGGGGGCCGTACGGCTGTGCTGGGCGGGCCGGCTCGACGGGTGGCGGCTGTACCGGCTGCGGTGGGACGGCCGGGTACGGATCGCCACCGCGAGCGGGGTGCGGGTACTGGCCGGGGACGGCGCGCTCACCTCGCTCACCGGGCTGCCGTCGGCGGACGTGCGGGGCGTCGCGGTCGACGCCGACGGGTCGAGCTGGTTCGCGACCGGCGCCGGGGGCGCCGTCCGTCGGCCGGACGGGACGACGACCCTGTTCACGCCGGGCAGCACCGGCGGAAGCCTCTCCACCACCGATGTGCGGACCGTGGCAGTGGACCCGTCCGGCACGGTGTGGTTCGGCCACGGGGCGGGCGCCGCCGCGCTCTCGCCGGGCGGCTCGTGGCAGGTGATCACCGCGACGACGGGCGGACTCGCGAGCGACGACGTGCGGCACATCGCCGCCGACATCACCGGCGCGGTGTGGTTCGCCACGGGCGGGGGCCTGTCCCGGCTCGACCCGGCGGGCACCTGGACGACGTTCCTGGCCGGAACGGAGACGCGGCACGCGGCACCGGCCCAGGACGGTTCGCTGTGGACGGCGCTGGCGCACGGCGTCGCCCGCGTCGGCGCCGACGCCTCGGTGCGCACCGTGGACCTCGGTGCCACGGCCGACGTCCGGCAGGTGGCGCCGGCGCCCCCGGCGGCGAACCCGCTGCCGCGGGCGGACGACGCGGGACCGGTGTGGGCCGCGACCGCCGCCGGGCTCATCGAGATCCGGTCGGCGCGCGACATCCGCGTGCACACGCCCGCCGAAGGTCTGCCCAGCGGTGACTGCCGGGCCGTCCTCGTCGACCAGGGCACCGTCTGGGCGGGCACCGCCGCCGGTCTGTCCTTCCTGGACGGTGCCGGTTCGTGGCGGACCGTGCCCGGACTCGCCACCCCGGTCCGGGCGTTGAGCGGTTCCTGGTCCGCTCCCGGCTGGTTCGCCCCCGACGGCCCCGGCGAGCGCGACCCGCACCTGACCGGCGACGGGAACCGGCTCTGGCTGGCGTCGGCCGTCCGGCACGCCCACGCGGACCCGGACGACCGCTGGCGGATCGTCGTACGGCACCTCGACTTCCCTTCCGTCGCCTGGTCGGCGCCGACCGCCGTCACCGGCGTCACCGGCACCGACCGGGAACCGGCGCTCGCCCCGCTGCCGGGCGGCGCCGCCCGTGTCCACTTCCGCTCCGACCGGGGCGGCGGCCCGCGCCTGTGGTCCGCCGATCTGGACGCCGCCGGAAGCCCGTCGGCGCCCACCGTGGTCACCGGCGGGCCGTCCTCGGACGCGAACCCGGCACCGGTCACGCTCGCGGACGGCACGGCGTGGCTGTTGTTCCGCAGCGACCGCAACGTCGGTCTCGGCCGGCTCGGCGGCGGTGTGCCCGGCCCCGGCCCCGGCCAGGCCGGCCGGCGCGCGCCGGAGGAGGCGTCCGTCCGCCGGTTCGCCGGCACCGTCACCGCGACCCTCGCCGACCTCGACCGCAACCGCGGCACCCGGCAGTTCGGCGACCTGCTCGACTACACGCCGCAGCGGCCGGACGGCGCCGCCCTGGCCGCCGACGAGGTCTACACGACGTCCACGATCGGGCTCTACGTCGAGCGCGGGCCCACCGGCCGACCGCTCGCGCAGCGCGACGCCGACCGCCTGCGACAGCTTCTCGAACGGTTCCTGCCGGTCAACCTGAGGGCCGTCGTCGTGCTCGGCTCGGGCCCGCTGGAGGAGCTGGTCTTCCCGGCGGGGCACGAGCTCGCCGACGCGTTCAGCGACGACTACCCCATCGCCGAGGTCTTCCGGATCGCCGAGGAGACCGCGGTGGCCCTGCCCGGCTGGCAGGTGTTCCTGTCCACCGACGGTACGAGCGTCACCGTCGACCCCACCAAGCCCACCACCCTGCGCCGACGCGTCTGGTGGCCACCGTTCCGGTAGGAGGAGCGCACATGTCCGCAAGCGAGTACCCGGCCGGTCAGCTGAACGGTCAGTACCGCGACGTCCTGTACGACGCCGCGGGCCGGGTGGTGTGGGACCACGGCTGGCGGTCCAACACGATCGTCGGGGACTGCCGCCGGCTGCTGGCCACCATGCTGCGCGGCACCCCCGGGTCGAGCGGGCTGCTCGGCCTGCGGGTCGGCGCCGGGCTGAGCCAGTGGGACGGCGCCGGTCCGCCACCGGCCGGCGTCGCGCAGACCGCGCTGGTCGACCCGCACCCGCACACCGTGGCCGCGGCGGACCTGCGGATGGACTTCCTCGACTCCGCGGCCGTGTCCGCCGCGCCCACCAACCGGCTGCAGATCCAGGCGACCCTCGGGCCCAGCGTGCCGAACTGGCCGGACGCGAACCATGTCAGCGGCAATCTGCGTGAGTTCGGCCTGATCGCGAGCCTGGACGGGACCACCGTGCTCGTCAACTACGTCACCCACCCCGTCATCGCCAAGGATCCCGCGAGCACGTTGCAGCGGACCGTCTGGCTGACGTTCTGAAGCGGAGAACCCATGGCCTCGATGACCTCCAGCACGTTCCACCCGCTGCTGCGGTACGTGAACGTGCGGCTGCAGCAGGGCGTTCCGATCGTCGACTCGGACCTCAACGAGCTGGACGACGTCCGCAAGTTCGAGCTCAGGGCGTTCCTCAAGTGGTACGTCGGCGACGGCGTGCCCGAGGGCACCAACGGGTTCCAGATCACCGGCGGCCTGAACAACGACTTCACCATCGGCGCCGGTGCCCCGGCCGGGGGCAGCGGCGGCGAGCTGGACACCGCGCTCGCCCACACCGGCCGGATCATCGTCGACGGCCTGGACGTCATGATCACGACCGATCTGGCGTTCTCGGCCCAGCCGCTGCACGCGTCGCGGTCAGGCGCCGCGGCCCTCGCGGCGAAGCTCGGCGTACCCGTCGTGCCGGCCCTCACCACCCCGGGCGCGGCCACGACCCTGGTCGCCTACCTGGACGTATGGGAGCACCTGGTCACCCCCGACGACGACCCGAACCTGATCCTGCCCGCGCTCGGTGTCGAGTCGTGCGCCCGGATCAAGCGCGAGTGGGTCGTGCGCGTGGGGGCCGCCGTGCCCGCGGCCGGGTCGTCCGACTTCCTGGCCGGGCACTCCTACACCGCGCTCGCCGGGCTCACCCGCCCGGCCGCCACCGCCCTCATCGCGCCGACGAACATCGTGGACAAGCGCCAGCGCCGGCTGCTGCTTCCGCCGGCGCACCTGATCGCCGACACCGTGGGCGTCGACCCGTTCGACTACCGCGGCGGTGTCAACCGTCCGCTGATCAGCCTGCGCGCCGCGATCAACGCCCTGCTGGCCGGCCAGCTGCCCACCACGGGGGAGGTGGCCGTCGCCAACGGTCCAGGCACCGACCTGCTCGGCAAGTCGGTGTTCCTGGACAACGCGAACGGTCTGGTGATCGTGTGGCAGTCCGGCCAGTCGGGCACCAGCCAGGTGGCCCTGGCCCGGATCGACCTGACCAACCCGAGCCTCACGAGCGTCCCGGCGACGCCGTTGACCACCGGCGGAGTGCACGCGGCACCGTCTGCGCTGATGCTGCCCAACGGGGACTTCCTGGTCGCCTACCAGACCGCGGCGACCGAGGACCCGAACGCCGACCTGAAGCTGAAGCGGGGGCCGCTGGCCTCCCTCGCGGGCGCGGGCGAGGTGACGATCGCCGCCACCGCCAACGTCGCCGACCAGCGGATACAGGCGGTCCTGGCGGGCGACTTCGTGGTCTTCGTCTTCGACCAGTCGGGCAGCAGCACCGACAAATGGTCCTACCTCCGCTACAAGCACACCGACAACTCCTTCCCGGACACCGCGCCGGTGCAGCTGGCGACGAACTCCGGCGGCCGGGCCGTGCACACGGCGTCGGCCGGGAACGTGGTGTTCATCGCCTTCCACGACGGCACCAAGCTCACCGCGCTGCTCCTCAACCCGGTCACCAACACCGTCAGCAGCACTACGCAGCAGACCGGGCAGGCGACCGACATCCACGTCCTGGCGCTCAGCGCCACGTCGGCGCTGGTGTTCTACAACAGCGGCAGCGGGCTGTCCGTGCTCACGTTCGGCGGGACCACCTGGAGCGGTCCGGCCGCCATCTCGGGCACCGACGCCAACGACAGCCAACCGGCCGCGGTCCAGGACACCGACGGCACCGTCTGGCTGCTGTCCACCCGGAAGTTCTCCGACAACACCAACCACGTCGTCGTACGCCGTCGCAACGCGGCCAGCGGCGACTGGACCGCGCCGCAGCGGCTGGCCCCGAGCACGGGCAACGACGGGTTCCCGGCCGCGGTCCCCGTCCCGGGCCAGGGCATCTGGGCCGTCTGGGCGAACGACCGCAACGGCTCCACCAACACCGACCTGTTCGCACGACGGGTCATCACCGCCATCTGAGAAGGGCGTTCCATGCCACAGCCACACATCACCAGGTCCACCGTCCCGGCCACCAACTCCTACACGGTCGGCGCCGCGAAGGCCTTCGTGCTGCACTTCCACCAGGACATCGGCGCCGGGGTCACCAAGGCCGTCAACATCACCTACGGCGTGGCCGCCGCCGACCCGATCCTCGAACTCACCCTCACCGGCAACGCTCCGGTCAACCTGCTGACCGTCCCGCCGGGCCAGGAGGTGACGGTCGGCGACTTCGCCCTGGGGGTCACGGTCAGTCCGCCGGACACCGATACCGACACCGTCCTGGTCAACTGCCGGATCACCAACCAGACCCTCGGCTCCCTGGGCTCCCCGTGGACCCTGCGCGGCAGCCGGACCGCGCCGAACCAGTGGGACATCCGGTTCTCCGACACCAGTGCCCTGGTCGACTACGTGATCTGCGACCCGCGCGCGGTCGTCCAGGACCCGGGGACGGCGCTGGAACAGGATCACATCACGCTGATGGCCGACGACGCCACCGGCGTGGCCGGCGAGCCGACCGTGCTCGGGGCCGACAACCTGCCGCCGGGCGCGTTCACGCCGAGCTACTTCTGGCACCACGACGCCGAGTTCGCGATCCTTCCGATGGACGAGACCACCCCGACCCCGACGCTCGACGTGACGCTTCCCGGCGTGTACAGGACCATCGCGGCCCCGCTGACCCTCACCACCTCGTACGGCACCGACGGGTTCCTCACCAACGTGAGCGAGCCCAGGCAACTGACGATCAGCCACCGTCCGCAGGACATCGTGCTGGTGCTGGACCGCTCGGGCAGCATGGGCAACGAGGAGAAGTGGACCAACGCGGTCATCGCCACCCGGGCCCTCGTCCACCTCATCGCCGACGCCCGCGCGGGGGTCAACGACCAGGACCGGATCGGCATCGTCACGTTCACCGACCCCGGAGGCTGGCACGGTCTGCCGGTCTCCGACGAGGTCGGGATCGCGATGCCGCTCACGGCACTGACGGACGCGCGCAAGGACATCAACACCCTCGACCTGGGACAGCCGGCCGACAACACCAACATCGGCGACGGCCTGTTCACCGCCCTGGACCTGCTCGACAGGGCCGGCCCGATCGGCGACCGGCGTTTCACCCTGGTCTGTATGACCGACGGGCTCCAGAACGCGGGCCACTACTACATCGGCGACAAGGTCCCGGACGACGCGCCGCCCGGGACGGTCGAGGCGCTCACCAGCGTCATCGGCGCCAAGAAGACGATCCTGGCCGCCGCCCGCATGTACGTCATCGGCCTGGGCTCGACCATCGACGCCGACCTGCTCAGGAAACTCACCGACACCGGATTCACCAACGTCCTCGACCCGGCCGGCCTGCCGGGGGTGTTCACCGACATGCTGCACTTCTCCCAGGAGGTCAACCGGCCCGTCCCGAGCGACAAGGCGCCCGACCCCATCCTCAGCGAGACCGGCCGGGTCTACGTCAGGACCACGGACGCCGACCGGGTCGTCCTCTCGGTGATCGTCCCGCCGACGGAAGGCACCATCGCGCTCGACCTGTGGAACGGCTCCGCGTTCGTCCCGCCGCCCGTCACGGTGCCCGAAGCCAACGTGTCGCCGACGGACCAGGCCCTGTCCGTCGGCGCGCCGGACAAGCTGCCCGAGGGGGAGGTCATATGGCGGGTGAGCCTGCTGGACGACACCACCAAGGCGCCGCGGGCACTGACGCCGGACCAGGTGCTGCTCTATGAGGACCTGCACCTCAAGGCCGAGCTGACCCTGGACCAGCAGGCGTACCTGACCGGCGACGACATGGTCCTGACGGTCCGTATCCGCCGTGACGCGGCACCCGTCCTCGGCGCCGTGGTCCGCGCCGAACTCGACGCCCCCGCCGTGGGCATGGGCGAGGCGCTCTCGGCGGCCGCGCTGTCGGCGACCCCGCCGCCGGCGGCCACGGCACCGGCGAACCCGGGCGGCAGGGACGTCCCGCCGCCGGCCGAGCAGCGCCTCATCGACCTGATGCGCCACAACGGCTGGTCCCGGTGGCCGCGCCACCAGGCCCCCGGTCTGTTCGCGGACGGCACCGACCTCCTGCACGACAAGGACGGCACCGGCGACTACACCAACACGTTCAGCCGGGTGTTCAAGGCCGGCACGTACGGCTGGAAGGTCTTCGCCGACGGCCAGGACCCGGAGGGCAACGGGTTCGACCGCCAGCTCACCGTCTCGACGGTGGCCGGGGTGAAGGTCGACGCCCGCACGACGAGGGTGAGGACCGAACGCGTCCTCCACCACCCCAGCGGGCTGCGGGCGACGAGGATCACCATCACACCGCAGGACGTGCGGCACGAGCGGCTGGGCCCCGGTCACGACGACGAGGTCGTCTTCGCCCTGAAGGACGGCATGTTCGAGCAGATCCTCAACCACCAGCCCGCGCCGGTGTTCACCGACGGGACCTATCAGCGGGTCATCCTGTTCAAGGCCAACCAGCATCCGGTCGTCTCGGTCCGCGCCGCGGGCACGCTGCTCAAGCCGATCGACGCCACGGACTGACACAGCCGCGGCCACGCGGCCCGGATCCCCGCTCCGGCCGCGTGGCCGAAGGCCACCGCGTGATCAGGCCCGCGTGATGAGGCCTGTGTGATCAGGCCCGCGTGATCAGGCTCGTGCGATCACGCCCGAGCCATTCCCGTCTTCAGCCCGGCCCCGCACAACGGCACCACGGCCTCCCGCCCGCCAAGCGCGCCCTCCCGGACCGCCGCCCAGCAGGCCACCCCCGTGGACTCCACGTACAGCCCGCGCCCCGCGAGATCCGTCTGCGCGTGGCGGATCTGGTCCTCCGTCACGGTCAGGAAGGCGCCCCCGGAGGCGCGGACCGCGCGCAGGATCTGGCGGGCCCGGAGCGGACGCGGGATCGCGATGCCCTCGGCGAACGTGGGTGCCATGGGGGTGACACCGACGAGGTCGTCGGCGCCCTCGGACCAGGCACGGGCCAGCGGGGCGACCGCGGCGGACTGGACGGCGTACAGGGCGGGCCTGCGGTCGATCAGTCCCGCCGCGTGCAGTTCGGCCACGGCGAGGGCGGCGCCGAGGAGCAGCGTGCCGTTGCCGACCGGCACCACGACGACGTCGGGCAGGCGTCCGCCGAGGTCCTCCCAGAGCTCGTGGACGTACGTCTTCGTGCCGTGCAGGAAGTACGGGTTGAAGACGTGCGAGGCGTAGAACACGCCGTCCTCCCCGGCGGCCTCGCGCGCCGCGCGTGCCGTCGCCTCACGGTCGCCCTCGACCACGCGCAGCCGCGCCCCGTGCGCCTCGATCTGCTCCAGCTTCTTCGCGGAGGTGCCCTCGGGGACGTACACGGTGCAGGGCAGCCCGGCCCGCGCGCAGTACGCCGCGACTGCCGTGCCCGCGTTGCCGCTGCTGTCCGCGAGCACCTGCCGGGGGCCCAGCCGCAGCGCCAGCTCGGCCAGCAGCACGGCCCCGCGGTCCTTGAACGACAGGGTCGGCATCAGGAAGTCGAGCTTGGCCGAGACGCCCTCGCCGAGGGTGACCAGCGGAGTGCGGCCCTCGCCGAGGCTGACCGTGGGCGCGGCCAGCGGCAGGCATTCCGCGTACCGCCACAGCGAGTTCACCCTTCCCGCGAGGGACGTGAGGGGAGCCGGCGTCGGCGCGAAGTCCAGATCGAGCGGACCATGGCAGACCGGGCAGCACCAGGTGAGCGAGCCGGCGGGGACACGGGTGCCGTCCGTCGGGCAGAAGCAGTCCGGCAGTGGAGTCATAGGCGCAGGCTAGACGCGCCGGGGCGTGACGGAGCGTCACGAGCGGACGCCCGCTGTCATGGCCGTGCCGTGTCGCGCTTACGATGCGCGCAGCCATTCGACAGTCGTTCGTACGTTCCACCGTAGGTGGATGAGGAGCAAGGGAACTCGTGGCCATACCCCCGCAGCCCGGCCCGCAGCAGCCCGAGGGGCAGTACCCGCCGGGGACGCCGCCGGGGACCCCGGGAGCGCCCGGCGCCCACCCGCCTCCGTATCCGCACGCTCCGTACCCCCAGGGCCCCTACCAGCAGGGCCCCGTCCAGCAAGGGCCGTACCAGCAGGGGCCGTACCAGCAGTCCCCGTACGCGGGCCCCTATCAGCCCTGGGGCCAGGGCTACTCCCCGTACAACAGGCCCGCGCCCATCAACGGGTTCGCGATCGCGGCGCTGGTTCTCGGCATCCTCTGCTTCGTGCCCGCCGTCGGACTGGTGCTCGGGATCGTGGCGCTCGTCCAGATCAGGAGACGTGGCGAGCGCGGCAAGGGGATGGCGGTGGGCGGCATGGTGATGTCGTCGATCGGTGTCGCCCTGCTCGCGCTCATGGTCGCCACCGGGGGAGCGGGCGACTTCTGGGGCGGCGTCAAGGAGGGGGCGGGCGGCAGCGGCAGCACGTTCTCCCTGCACAAGGGCGAGTGCTTCGACGCGCCCGGCGACACCCTGCGGGGCCTCGCCTACGACGTCGACACGGTGCCCTGTACCGGGAAGCACGACGCCGAGGTGTTCGCCGAGACGACCGCGCACGGCGACTCCTACCCCGGCGACTCCGCGGTCTCCGCCGAAGCCGGCGACACGTGCTACGCGCTCGTGGACACGTACGCGATGGACGCCTGGGCCGTCCCGGACGACGTCGACGTCTACTACTTCACGCCGACCCGGCAGAGCTGGCGCCTCGGCGACCGCGAGATCACCTGCATGTTCGGGAACGCGGACGAGCGGACCGCTCTGACCGGCTCGCTGCGCAAGGACGCCACCACGCTCGACGCGGACCAGCTCGCCTATCTGAAGGCCGCGCGGATCCTCAACAGGGCGATGGACTCGGCGCCCGAGAAGGCGTACGTCGAGGACGATCTGGCGGGCCACAAGAAGTGGGCGACCAGGGTCTCGGGGGCGCTCACCGCGCAGGCGGGCCTGCTTCGCGGTCACACCTTCGCCCCGGCCGCGGGCGAGCGTGTCGCGGCCCTGGTCAAGGACCTCGACCGGTCCCGGACGGAGTGGGTGAAGGCCGCGGAGGCGCGGGACGCGGACACCTTCTACGCGCACTACGAGAAGGCCGTGAAACTCATCGACGCGGACAAGACGGTCACCACCCGCAAGGCCCTGGGGCTCGCCACGACCCCGCCGAAGTACGACGAGGGCGGTGGCGGCGGTAGCGGTGGCGAAGGCGGCGGCGGAATGGAGGTGTGACGGCGGCCACAGTGGGGAGAAAGTGCCTGCGTAATGCCCTCAAGAGGCTTGCGTCATCACATCGAGTGATTCTCTGGCCTTTGCTTGCATGGCACAACCCACGGTTGCCACGCTGTTGCTGTCTGTACAACCTGATGGGAGCGGCCAAGTGACTTTCGGTGAGCAGCCGGCGTACTTGCGTGTCGCGGGTGATCTCCGCAAGAAGATCGTCGACGGCTCGCTGCCACCGCACACCCGGCTCCCTTCGCAGGCCAGAATCCGCGAGGAGTACGGCGTCTCGGACACGGTCGCCCTGGAGGCGCGCAAGGTGCTCATGGCCGAGGGGCTGGTCGAGGGCCGCTCCGGTTCGGGCACCTACGTACGGGAGCGGCCGGTGCCCCGCCGCGTGGCCCGCTCCGGATACCGGCCGGACAACGGCGCCACCCCCTTCCGCCAGGAGCAGGCCGACCTCGGCGTGCGCGGCACCTGGGAGTCCCACAGCCGGCAGGTCGAGGCGAGCGGCGCGATCGCCGAGCGGCTGGCCATCCAGCCGGGCGACCGCGTGATGTGCACGAGCTACGTCTACCGGGACGGCGGCGAGGCGGTGATGCTCTCCACCTCGTGGGAGCCGCTCGCCGTCACCGGGCGTACGCCCGTCATGCTCCCCGAGGAGGGCCCGCTCGCGGGCATGGGCGTCGTCGAACGCATGGCGGCCATCGACGTGATCGTGGACAACGTCACCGAGGAGGTGGGCGCGCGCCCCGGCCTGGCCGAGGAGCTCATCGCGCTGGGTGGCGTACCCGGGCATGTGGTCGTCGTCATCCAGCGCACCTTCTACGCCTCGGGCCGCCCGGTGGAGACGGCGGACGTGGTGGTCCCGGCGGACCGGTACCGCATCGCCTACCACCTGCCGGTGAAGTGACCACGCGTCACCTTCGTACGGCACCTCCCGCGCCGTTCGCCGGGGCAGGGCGTCCGGCCTTCGGGTGCGCGCCCTGACCGGCGGTCCCCGTGTGGACCGCCGGTGCCTCGACGAGGCTGTCCGTTCCTCGACGGAACCACCGGTGGCCCCGGTTGGAATCTGGCCTTTCTCAAGTGGCGGGCCGTGCGGGCTCTTCGCCCAGTTCGAGGGCGCGCGGGGAGTCGTGGGCGGCGTGTTGGACAGCGTGCGCCCCCCGGGTCGCCGTTCCTTACTGGCCGGTTGCGTACCTCTTTGTGTAAAGCCGTGTTCGCTGCGTGAAGGTTAGGCGTAGGCTCGGGCATATGCGGATTGCGGTTTCCTTGGAATGCGGGGTTCGACGGGGGCCTGGGGCGGGAAGCGGAGGGGCTTGATGAACGACAGCACGATCACTCTTCCCTGGCTCGTCATACGGCAGGACGACAACGGCAACCGCTATCGCGTGGGCAGGTACGCGACCCGCGCCGAGGCCGAGAAGATCGCGGACAGCCTCGACGACCGAGGGCACAGGCAGCTCTACTGGGTCGAGCGGATCGGGCAGAACGGAACCCGGTGATCCATCCCGTCCGGGATCCCGCCCCGCTCCCGTAGGCTCCGGCGCATGACGGAACGGATCGTGGTGGTCGGAGGCGCCCTGGTGCGCGACGGGCGCCTGCTCGCCGCCCGCCGCAGCGCACCCCCCGAACTCGCCGGGCGCTGGGAACTGCCGGGCGGCAAGGTCGAGCCAGGCGAGACCCCCGAGCGCGCCCTCGTGCGCGAGCTGCGCGAAGAGCTCGGCGTCGACACGGAAGCGCTGGATCGCGTCCCCGGCGAGTGGCCCCTGAAGCCGGGATACGTCCTCGTGGTGTGGGCCGCCCGGCTGCTGCCCGGCTCGGCCGAACCCGGAGCTCTCCAGGATCACGACGAGCTGCGCTGGCTCACTCCCGAAGAGGTCTGGGACGTGGACTGGCTGGACCAGGACGTACCGGCGGTCAAGGGCGCACTGCGGTGGCTCGACCCGGGCGCGCGATGAGCCGGGTGCGGAATTCGTACGCCGTTCGCGCCATAGTGTGCCCCCGGGTGCGGTAAAGCTTCCCTGATACCGGGTATGTGCCCATTAATCCCACGAAACCGGACATTGGTGGGTTCCTGGTCTGGGAAGTGATCGGCTTGATCGACACGGAAGGCGACTGCGCAGAGTGGACCTTTCCCGCGGAGCCCGGTGCCGTTCGCACCGCCCGTGCCGTCGTCCGGGGACAGCTGCGCGAGTGGGGGCTCGACTCGCTCGGAGACATCGCCGCGCTGCTGGTCAGTGAACTGGTGACGAACTCGCTCCGGCACGCGACCGGCCCGATCGGCGTCCGCCTCGTACGTCCCGAGGACGTGCCGGGCGCCCTCCGTGTCGAGGTCTCCGACCCGCTGCCGGACCCTCCCCGCGAACGGGCCGCCGACACCTCCGACGAGAGCGGCCGCGGACTCCAGCTCGTTGCCGGCTCGTGCAGACGCTGGGGCACCTGGCCCGCGGACACCGGCAAGACCGTCTGGTTCGAGCTGGCCGTGCCGGGCTGAGACGCGGACGGTTCCGACGACCGCGCGGCGACCGGCCGGATCATGACCCCGACGGGTGTCGCCTTGTTTGATTCGACCGGGCGTCACCTGGTTAGAAGACTGGGAGTATGTCGCGGCCGGTCCAAAAACCATCGGGACCGTGCTGTGATCGTGAACACCGTGTCGTGCGGCGCCGTAGTGCTGGATACTGCGGGCAGCCGCCCCCGGTGACCGGTGCCGGACGCGGTGAGCTGGAGGGGACGGTTCGCGTGAGCGAGATACCAGCGAAGGCCACGGAGTCCGAGGACCCGTCGGGCGGCGCGAGGGCTGATGCGGCGGTCGATTTCCCGCGCGCGGTTCCCGGCGAGGCCGCGAGCGGGACCATGGGCGAAGAGGCCGACGGCGCGGTGGCCGACCTGGCCGATGACGCCGTCGGCGATATGCCGGGTGACGCGATGTGGCAGAGCAGCCCACCCGGTTCGATCTACGACTACATCAAGGCCGCCTCGTTCTCCATCGGCGCCGACGGGCTGGTCGACCAGTGGAGTCTGCGGGCCGAGCAGATCTTCGGCATCTCCGCGGAGCAGGCCGTCGGCATGGATCCCGTCGAGGCGTTCGTACCCGCCGACCGGCGTGAGTCGGGTCAGCGGAAGATGGCGGAGATCCTGGACGGCCGCGAGTGGACCGGTCTGGTGCCCTTCCGGATGCCCGCCTCCGACGACGCCGGGGAGGGGGCTGAGAACCGCGGGGGCGCGGAGGGCCTCGCCGAGATCTATGTGATGCCGACCACGACCGAGCACGGTGAGCGGGCCGCCGTATGCATCGTCGTGGATGTCCGCACGCTGCGCACCATCGAGACGGACCTCGCCGCCTCGCAGGCGATTTTCGGTCAATCTCCGTTCGGATTCCTGCTGATCGACACGGACCTGCGGGTCCGGCGCGCCAACCAGCGCTTCGCCTCGATCTTCGGCGGCGGCGTCGACGACCACCGCGGCAAGGGCGTCCACGACTATCTTCCGCGCGCCGAGGCCGAGCGGGTGACGGCGATCCTGCGCCGGGTCCTGGAGACCGGCGACTCGATAACGGACATGCACGTCACCGGGCAGGTGCCCGGCTCCGACGAGCGCCGCCACTGGTCCATCAACCTCTACCGGGTGCACAGCGGCAGCGGGCGCCCCATCGGTATCGCCTGGCTCGGAACCGACATCACCTCCCGGCGGGCCGCAGCCCGCGAAGCGGCCGCCGCACGGCGCAATCTCGCCCTTCTGAACGAGGCGGGCGCCCGCATAGGCAACTCCCTCGACCTGGAGACCACCGCACGCGAACTCCTCGACGTCGTGGTGCCCGGCTTCTGCGACCTCGCGACGGTCGACCTGTACCAGGGTCTGGTGGCCGGCGACGAGGCCCCGCCGGGCCTCGCGGACGGCAGTGCCGAACTCCGCAGGGTCGCCTTCGCCAGCGCCGTCTCCGACACCCCCTTCGTCGGCGGTCCGGCGCCCGTCGCTGTCGGCGCCGTCCACCACTTCCCGTTCAACTCGCCCTGCGCGGACGCCCTGCGCACCGCACGGCCGCAGCACATCCCCGCCGATGAGGGCGGCCTCATCCAGTCCACGCTCGCGGTCCCGATGGTCGCCCACGACACGGTCGTGGGACTCGCCCAGTTCTCCCGCACGAAGGGCAGCGAGCCGTTCGGCGAACGCGACCGCGCCCTCGCCGTGGAGCTGGCCGCCCGTGCGGCCGTCTGCATCGACAACGCGCGCCTGTACCGCCGCGAGCACGAACGCGCCCTGATACTGCAACGGTCCCTGCTGCCCCCGGGCGACCCCGAGGCCTCCGGCCTCGACATCGCGTGCCGCTATCTGCCGGGCAACGCGGCGACGGAGGTCGGCGGCGACTGGTTCGACGTCATCGAACTCCCCGGTCACCGCACGGCCCTCGTGGTGGGCGACGTGATGGGCCGCGGGCTGCGCGCCGCGGTCGCGATGGGTGAACTGCGCACCGCGGTACGCACCTTGGCCCTGCTCGACCTCGAACCCGCCGAGGTCCTCTCGGCGCTGGACGAGATCGCCCGCGGCCTCGGCACCCCCGGAGGTGTCCAGCAGGCCACCCGTACGGCCCGTCAGCCCCGCGACGCCGACCTCTCCGAGGTGTACCTCGCGACCTGCGTGTACGCCGTCTACGACTCCGTGACCCGCCGGTGCACCTTCGCCAACGCGGGCCATCTGCCGCCCGTGCTGGTAGAGCCCGGCGAGACCGCGCTGATGCTCGACGTGCCGCCCGGGATGCCGCTCGGGGTGGGCGGCGAGCCCTTCGAGGAGGTGGAGGTCGAACTGCCCGAAGGCGCGCTGCTGGCGCTCTACACGGATGGACTGGTCGAATCGCGCGACCACCCCCTCGACGAGGGCCTCCAGGCGTTCGTCGGCGCCCTCACCGATCCCTCCAGGCCGCTGGAGGACGTCTGCGACCACGTCCTCAACACGCTCGACACCCGCCACGGCGAGGACGACATCGCCCTGCTCATGGCACGCGTCCAGGGGCTGCCCGCCGACTCCGTCGGCGACTGGACCCTGCCGCGCGAGCCGCGCAGCGTGGGACGGGCCCGTGAGTACGCGCGCACGCAGCTCGTCGCCTGGGGCCTGGAGCCGCTCGTCGACACGACGGAACTGCTGGTCAGCGAACTGGTGACGAACGCCCTGCGCTACGGCGAGGGTGAGATCAGGCTGCGGCTGCTGCTCGACCGCACCCTCGTCTGCGAGGTCTGGGACGCCGGGCTCGTCCAGCCGCGCCGTCGCCGCGCCCGTGACACCGACGAGGGCGGGCGGGGCCTGCAACTCGTCGGCCTGCTCTCAGCCGGCTGGGGCTCCCGCCGGACCCCGCGCGGGAAGACCGTGTGGTTCGAACTCCCGCTGCCGGACGGGGAGACGGGGCTCACCGACCCGGCGGAGGCGTTGCTCAGCCTGTTCTGAGGGCGGAGGGCGGAGGGCGGAGGGCGGAGGGCGGAGGGCTGAGGGCGGAGGGCCACCGGGGTCTTCCCGGCTCGCGCCCGCTCACGTGAAGAAGGCCGCCCGGCGGCCCCGGGTGCGCGGGCCGCCGTAGCTCATCGGGCCGCCCTCGCCGTCGCTCAGAAGGATCCCGCCGAGCACCGCGCCGCCCGCTCCCGCGCCCCCGCGCCCACCCGCGGGATTGCCGTACGCCCGTACGTCCCGCTCGGCGAGGCGTCGAGCCTCCCGGGCGAGGTCATCGGCCCGCCGCACCTCCGACAGGGTGGCGGACCCCTGCCCGAGCAGCCGTTCCGCCTCGGCCAGCCGGGTCCGGGCCGTGCTGCCGACCGCCCCGCGGTGCGTGCCGATGAAGCACGACGCCCCGGCGAGGGCGCTGCGGGCCGTGAGAAGGGTGTGGGCGCGCCCGTCGGGCACGACGCCGCCCCCCGCCCCGGCGAGGCCCGCGGCCGCCTCCATCACCCGGCGCAGCGCGTCCAGCGGGTCGTACGGCCCGGCCGCCGTCTCATGACGTACCCCGGCGAGAAGCGCCTCGGCGTGCCCCAACCGGGCTACGAGTCCGGTGGAACCGTCCGGCGCGTGTCCGCGGGCCGCATCCCGGACGGTCTCCACCGCGGCGAGCGCCACGGGCAACTCCGCTGCCGCCGAGGCAAGTTCGCCCGCCAGTCGATGCACGCCGCTCACCAGGTCGGCGGCCTGCCCCAACGCCCCCTCGGCCGCCCGTAGATGGGCGGCCGCCTTCGCGCCGTCGCCCCGGTCCGCGTACTGCCGCGCCTGGTCGAGATGGAACGTGGTGAACACGAGCCGGTCCTTGGCCTGTTCGGCGTCGCCCGCGACCGGGAGCGAGGTGACGGGGGCGTACCGCTTGTGGAGGTCGGCGATCGTGGCCCCGGCGGCCGGGGTCCGCGCGGAGACGTCCCGGAAGCGGGTCTCGGCGGACTCCAGGGCAGCCGCCGCGTTCCGCTCCAGCGCCCGGATCTGGTCGAACCCCGGAGCCGCCGCGTCCAGCCGCCGCCCGGCGTCCTGGCACCGGGCGATGATCTCCTCCAGAACCTCCCTGGTGTCGTCCTCGGCCGGGATCGCGCCGCCCGCCTCCGCCTCGTCGAGGCGCTGCCGCAGCCGGAAGGCCACGGCGAGTTCGGCCTCCGCGTGCCGCAGGTCGTAGGCGAACGGTTCGATCGCGTCGCCCGCCGACCGGTCCGCGGCGAGGCCGAGTTCCTCGCCGGCGACGCGTACGCAGTCGTCGATCTCCACGAGCAACTGCCCGGCCTGTCGGCCTAGTTCGTGGAGGGGCACGATCTCGGGGTCGCCGCCGGGTGTCGTCCGGGTCGTCGCCCGCCGTCTGCGGCGCGCGTACGCGTACGCCGCCAGCGCCCCCGCGGCGCCGACCGCGACCAGGGGAGGCACGAGATCGCCGGTCGCCGTCCCCTCCCGCGGGGCCGCGACGGGCGGAGCGGTGACCCCCGCGCTCCGCGCCACGGTCGCCGGATCGTCGGCCCCCGCCCGTGCCAGCGGCAGCACCAGCCATCCCACCGCGACCAGCCCCCCGAGCGCGGCGTGCGCCACCCGCACGGCCATGGGCGACGGGGCCCGGCGCGAGCGGCTTCGACTCGGGGACGACGTCACATTTGGGAGCGTATGGCCGTTCGAGCACCTCCGCGACCGGTATACGGGGAGTTGGCGGCACCCGGGGTACGGGAGATACGGGGGCGTACGGACGGGGTGCGAGAGCCCTGAATCCGGGCGCCCTCGAAGACCGGAGACCGGGGCGGCGCACCGCGGAAAGGGGGGATGCCCGTCGTGGCCGCGCATGCCATGATCGGGCCGCGTACCAAACGGGGGACGCGGGGGAACAGGGGAACAGGGGACCGATGCACTGGCACTGGTATCTGGTGGGCTTTGCCGCGCTGGCCGTCGCCGCGCAGGCCGGATTCGGGATCGCGGCCATCACGATGTACTGGCTTCCGCCGTGGTTCCGCGGCCGGGTGGTGCGCCCGAAGCTGTGGGGATGGGGCGCGGTCGCCGGAGCCGGGGGCATGGCCCTGTTCATGTTCCTCGGACCGTTCCACGGACCCGACGCCGACCTTACGTCCTACGCCCTGGGAGGGATGGCCCTGTTCGTCATGGGCCAGGCGGCCCAGATCATGGGGCAGCGCCCGAGCGGCCGCGAGGTGGTCCTGCCGGACACCGAGGAGTGATGACCGGCAGGAGGCGCGTGGACGGGGGACGCCGTCGCCCCCGCCCCGCCCCTGTCTGGAGCCCCTCCTAGGTCCGCCGCCTGCCGATCTTCGAGCCCAGCCACACCAGCGGGTCGTACTTGCGGTCGACGGCCCGCTCCTTCAAGGGGATCAACGCGTTGTCCGTGATCTTGATGCCCTCGGGGCAGACCTCCGTGCAGCACTTGGTGATGTTGCAGTAGCCGAGGCCGTGCTCCTCCTGGGCCGTGCGCTTGCGGTCCAGGCCGGAGTCCGCCGCCGCGTCCAGCGGGTGCATGTCCAGCTCCGCCACCCGCATCAGGAAGCGCGGTCCGGCGAACGCCGGCTTGTTCTCCTCGTGGTCACGGACGACATGGCAGGTGTCCTGGCACAGGAAGCACTCGATGCACTTGCGGAACTCCTGCGAACGGTCGACGTCCTCCTGCATCATCCGGTACTCACCTGGCCCGACCCCGGCGGGCGGCACGAAGGCGGGCACCTCCCGCGCCTTGTCGTAGTTGAAGCCGACATCGGTCACCAGATCCCGTACGACCGGGAACGCGCGCAGCGGCGTGACGGTGATCGTCTCCTCCCGGGTGAACACCGACATCCGCGTCATGCACATCAGCCGCGGCCGCCCGTTGATCTCCGCCGAGCACGAACCGCACTTGCCCGCCTTGCAGTTCCAGCGCACGGCGAGGTCGGGGGCCTGGGTGGCCTGGAGCCGGTGGATGATGTCCAGCACCACCTCGCCGTCGTTGACCTCGACCTCGAAGTCCTTCAGGCCGCCGCCCTTCACATCTCCGCGCCACACCTTGAAGCGGGCCTCGTAGCTGCTCACGCGTACCGCGCCTCCTCGTACCGCTGCTGCTCCCTGCTCACTCGTAAAGCTCCTCTTCGGCGAGGTACTTGACCAGCTCCTCCTTCTCGAAGAGGGCGAGCAGGTCGGGGCGGATGGGCCGGCTGGTCTCGTTCACCAGGTCGATCTGTCCGGCCACCGGGTCGGTGGCGGCCAGTCCGCCCGTGGGGTCGGTGAGCCGGCACAGGAGATTGATCCGGCGCCAGGAGCGCTCCATCGCCGGGTGGTCCTCGCGGGTGTGCCCGCCGCGCGACTCGGTTCGCTCCAGCGCCGCCCGTGCCACGCACTCGCTGACCAGGAGCATGTTGCGCAGGTCCAGGGAGAGGTGCCAGCCCGGGTTGAACTGCCGGTGGCCCTCCACCCCGGCCCGGCGCGCCCGGACCCGCAGCTCGGCGAGTTTCTCCAGGGCCCGTTCCATCTCGGCCTCACGGCGGATGATGCCGACCAGGTCGTTCATCGTCTGCTGGAGTTCCTGGTGCAGGGTGTACGGGTTCTCGGGCGGGCGCGCACCGGAGACCGGGGCCCCGTCGGCTGTCGCGCCGGGGACGGATTCGGGTCCCTCGGCGGAGAAGGGCCGCAGCGCCTCCGCGGCGGCCGCGTCGATCTGGGTGTCGTCCAGGGGCGGGCGGGTGCCGCCGTCCCCGGTGAGACCGGCCGCGTACTGTGCCGCGTGCCACCCGGCCCGCCGCCCGAACACCAGCAGGTCGGAGAGGGAGTTGCCGCCCAGCCGGTTGGAGCCGTGCATACCGCCCGCGACCTCACCGGCCGCGAACAGCCCGGGTACACCGCGGGCCGCGGCCGTGTCCGAGTCGACGGCGATACCGCCCATGACGTAGTGGCAGGTGGGCCCGACCTCCATGGCCTCCGCCGTGATGTCGACGTCGGCCAGCTCCTTGAACTGGTGGTACATGGACGGGAGCCGGCGCTTGATCACCTCGGCGGGCATCCGGGTCGACACGTCGAGGAAGACGCCGCCGTGCGGTGATCCGCGGCCCGCCTTCACCTCGGAGTTGATCGCCCGCGCCACCTCGTCGCGCGGCAGCAGCTCCGGTGGGCGCCGGTTGTGGTCCGGGTCCTCGTACCAGCGGTCGCCCTCCTCCTCCGACTGCGCGTACTTCTCCTTGAAGACATCGGGGATGTAGTCGAACATGAACCGCTTGCCGTCGGAGTTGCGCAGCACCCCGCCGTCGCCGCGCACCGACTCGGTGACGAGGATGCCCTTGACCGACGGCGGCCAGACCATGCCCGTCGGATGGAACTGGACGAACTCCATGTTCAGCAGCGGTGCTCCGGCGAGCAGCGCCAGCGCGTGCCCGTCACCTGTGTACTCCCACGAGTTGGACGTCACCTTGAAGGACTTGCCGATGCCGCCGGTGGCGATCACGACGGAGGGTGCTTCGAGGACGAAGAACCGGCCCGACTCGCGCTCGTAGCAGAAGGTCCCGGAGACGCGCTCCCCGTCCTTCAGGATCCGTGTGACGGTGCACTCCTGATAGACCTTCAGACGCGACTCGTAGTCACCGGTCTCCTTCATGTCCTCCTGCTGGAGGGACACGATCTTCTGCTGGAGCGTGCGGATCAGTTCGAGTCCGGTGCGGTCGCCGACGTGGGCGAGGCGCGGGTACTCGTGGCCGCCGAAGTTGCGCTGCGAGATCCGCCCGTCCCTCGTTCGGTCGAAGAGCGCCCCCCAGGTCTCCAGCTCCCATACGCGGTCCGGTGCTTCGCGGGCGTGCAGCTCGGCCATCCGCCACTGGTTGAGGAACTTGCCGCCGCGCATGGTGTCGCGGAAGTGGACCTGCCAGTTGTCGCCGGAGTTCACATTGCCCATGGCGGCCGCGATGCCGCCCTCGGCCATCACCGTGTGCGCCTTGCCGAACAGCGACTTGCAGATCACCGCCGTACGGGCGCCGCGCTCGCGTGCCTCGATCGCGGCACGCAGTCCGGCGCCGCCGGCACCGACCACGACGACGTCCCACTCCTGTCGGTCGACCACGGACATCAGGGGGCTCCACCCAATCTAGAAGAAGCGCGGATCGTCGAAGGCGCCGGACGCGACCAGGTACACGTAGAAGTCGGCGAGCGCCACGCTCACCAACGACGCCCAGGCCAGCAGCATGTGACGGGCATTCAGTTTCCCGACCCACTGCCACATCCGATAGCGCACGGGGTGTTTGGAGAAGTGCTTGAGCTTCCCGCCGACGATGTGCCGGCAGGAGTGGCAGGAGAGGGTGTACGCCCAGATCAGCGTGATGTTGACCAGGAACACCAGCGTGCCGAGGCCCATGTGGCCCCAGTCGTAGTGCTCGTCGCGGAAGGACAGCACGGTGTCGTACGTCAGGATGCCCGCGACGACGAGGGCCGCGTAGAAGAAGTACCGGTGGATGTTCTGCAGGATCAGCGGGAAGCGGGTCTCGCCGGTGTACTTCTTGTGCGGCTCGGCCACCGCGCAGGCCGGCGGGCTCGCCCAGAACCCGCGGTAGTAGGCCTTGCGGTAGTAGTAACAGGTCAGCCGGAAGCCGAGCGGGAAGATCAGGATGATGATCGCGGGGGAGATCGCCCACCAGCTCCCGAACAGGTCCGCGTTCGGTCCCGCGCGCATGGTCCCGCACCGCTCGGCCAGACAGGGCGAGTAGAACGGCGAGACGTACGGCGCCGCGTAGTAGTGCGCGTCCGAGAAGGCCCGCCAGGTCGAGTACACGACGAAGGCCAGCAGCCCGGCCGCGGTGGCGGCGGGCGCCAGCCACCAGCGGTCGGTCCGCAGATGCGGGGCGGCGATCGCGGCGCGCGTACCGGTTCGTACACCGCCGCTGTTCAGATGAGGTTCCGTACCAGTGGCCAACTTCGCACTCCGGTCGGGTTCGGGGGCGCGCCGGTGTCGAGGGCGCGGCGCTCAGTGGGTGGGACCGTGGTGGGCGCCGAGACCCTCGTCGTCGGAATCGGTCCACAAGGAGCTGTCGTACGGGGTGTCGGGGACGGGCACCAGGTCGGGCAGCCGGCCGGACGCGGTCACCGCCGGTCCGGGCCCGGTGGGGCGCCTGGCGGAGGGACTGGTGGCCTCGCGCAGCAGCGCGACGCTCTCGCGCAGGTGGTCGGCGTCGGCGCGCACGCGGCGCATCTCCAGACCGGCGCCCATCTGCTGTTCCAGGCGCCGGACCGACCGCTGCAGTTCGTCGAGGCTGCGCTGGACTGACGTCAGGTCGTCGTGCACGGACATGACTTGCCCTCACTTCCGCGGGCCCTGCGGCCCCAGGCGGCAACGTTCATGCGCCTGCGAGTGTTGCGCGTCACCCGTACCCGTGTGAAGGCGTGTGCACGGATTGAAGGTCGACGCGCTCCAGATCGAGCCCCGCGCGCCGGTTCATTGCCCTGCGCTCCGGCCGAATTTCCCGCGCGCCGGGGGCGGGGCGAGGAACCGGCGCGCCGGCCCCACGCCCCCAGGTGCCCGCGACGGAGTCCGGGCCCGTGGCGCGGGGCGGGGTCCGTCGTCCGGCGCGGGGTGCGGCCCCTGGTGCGGTCCTTCGTGAGGCCCCCGGGGTGGCCCGTGGTGCGGTCCTTCGTGAGGCCCCCGGGGCGGCCCGTGGCGCGGTTCCGGATTGCGCCGCACGAGTGGGGTTCCGTACGGCCGTCGCCGTGTCGCCGCTTCCGCCCTGCCGCCCTGCTCTTCAGTTGGCCAGTAGATCGGATCAGCTCCCTAATACCGCCAAACGGGATCAGAAGCAGACCTGCCCCTACAGCGGAGCGTCCCCCGGAGGTTGCAGTGATGTCCCACGAAGGCGTCGGACTGCGCGCGGTGATGCGCTCGGCCGCATTCCTCACCGCGGGCGTGCTCGCGGTACCAGCCCTCGCCGCGTGCAGTGCGGACGACGGGGCGGACAGATCCACGGCCGTGCAGGACATCGCCCCCGCGTCCCGTGACCTGATCGCGGACGGCGGCACCCTGCGCTGGGCCGTGGACGCCGTACCGGAGACGCTGAACGCCTTCCAGGCGGACGCCGACGCCGCGACCTCCCGTGTCGCGGGTGCCGTACTGCCGTCGATGTACCGGCTGGACGCGAACGGGCGGCCGCAGATCAACTCCGACTACCTGGAGTCGGCGAAGGTCGTGGGCACGTCGCCCAAGCAGGTCGTTCTGTACAAGCTCAACCAGCAGGCCGTGTGGAGCGACGGACGCGAGATCGGCGCCGCGGACTTCGCCGCCCAGTGGCGCGCCCTGTCCGGCAAGGACTCCGCGTACTGGACGGCACGCAACGCCGGCTACGACCGTATCGAGAAGATCGAGCGGGGCAAGAGCAACCTGGAGGTCCAGGTCACGTTCAGCCGGCCCTACGCCGACTGGAAGGCGCTGTTCTCGCCGCTCTACCCCAAGGACGTCATGGGGACCGCGGACTCCTTCAACGACGGCGCGCGGCGCAAGCTCAAGGTCACCGCGGGGCCCTTCGCGCTGAAGACGGTCGACCGCAAGGCCGGCGAGGTCAGCCTCACCCGCAACGCGCGCTGGTGGGGCCACCCCAGCAAGCTCGACGAGATCGACCTGGTGGCCGTGGCCCGTGACAAGCGGGCCGAGGCGCTCGCGGACGACAGACTCGACCTCGCCGAGATCGACCCCGCCGAGGCGGAGCGTGTCACCCTCGCCGCCCGGAACAAGGACGGGGCCCCGTTGCAGGGGGCCACCCCGACGAGCGAGCGGCACACGGCGGGCGCGAAGGACACGTCCGGCGAGAAGAGCGGGACGGACACGTCCAAGAAGAAGAGCGAGAAGGACACGTCCTCGGAGGAGGACGGGAAGAACGCGGCGGACGAGAAGGCCGACAACGGCGAGAAGGGCGAGAAGGACAAGCAGGGCGACAAGGCCGACAAGGCCGAGAAGGCAACCAAGGGCGAGAAGAACGACAGCGGCGAGAAGGGCGACAAGGCCGAGAAGGCAACCAAGGGCGAGAAGAACGACAGCGGCGAGAAGGGCACCAAGGCCGAGAAGGGCACCAAGGCCGAGAAGAGCGACGAGGCCGAGAAGGACGACAGCGGCGAGCAGGGCACCAAGGGCGAGAAGGGCGGGGCGGGTGCGAAGGGGAGCGGCGCCGGGGCGAAGGAGGCTCCCTCGCGGTCGGTGCTGAGCTACTTCGTGGTCCGCAAGTCCCTCGAACCCGCCTACACCCAGCTCGCCCTCAACGGCTCCGAGGGCCCCCTCGCCGACGAGCGCGTCCGCCGCGCGATCGCCCGCGCCCTGGACCGCAGGGAACTCGCCCGCGTCGTCCTCCAGCCGCTGGGTCTGCCCGCCGAGCCGGTCGGCAGCCATCTCGCCCTCGCCGGCCAGGCGGCGTACGCCGACAACAGCGGGGCCCTCGGGAACCAGGACGCCGCCGAGGCGCGGGCACTGCTCGCGGACGCCGGGTGGGTGCCCGGCGGGCCGGTCACGGAGCAGAAGAAGACGGAGAAGGCGGCCGGGTCCAAAGGCAGGAAGAAGGGGGACACGGGCGAGGACGACAGGCCGGGCAACGGCGGGACGTACCCCGACGGCGAGGACGACAAGCCGTCCGGGGTGGACCGTGAGCCGGCACAGGACCCCAAGGACCACGCCAGGAAGCAGGAGCAGCAGGCGGGCGCGAGGACGGGCGCGCACACGGACGAGCAGGCCGCCCGGCACCTGGACGGCCGGCAGTACGCAGGGCGGGGCGGGCTTCCGGGGGCGTACGCGCCCAAGGGGACGGCCGCTCCGGCGGGCGCCGCGTCCAATGTCCTCGCCAAGGACGGCAAGCCGCTGACGCTCCGCTTCGTCGTGCCCTCCGGGGCGGGCTCGGAGTCCCTGCGTGCGGTCGCCGACCGGATCGCGCGGATGCTCCAGCGCATCGGTGTCCGTACGGACATCTCGAAGGTCTCCGACGACAGCTACTTCAAGGACCACATCGCCTCGGGACAGTACGACCTGGCGCTCTACTCGTGGCCCGCCTCCGCCTTCCCGGCCACCGACGCCCGCCCGATCTACGCCAAGCCCGTTCCGGCGGCGGACGGCTCGCTGAGTGTCGAGCAGAACTACACCCGCGTCGGCACCGACCAGGTCGATCAGCTGTTCGACCAGGCGCTTTCCACCCTGAACGAGGACGAGGAGCGCTCCCTCGTCCGCAAGGCGGACGCCCGCATCTGGGCGGCCGCCGGCTCCATCCCCCTGTATCAGCGCCCCCAGCTGGCCGCCGCCCGCATCGGCCTGGCGAACACCGGAGCCTTCGGATTCCAGACCCCGGTGTACGAGGACATGGGCTTCCTGAAGAAGGGCGCGCACCCTTCGGTGAGCCCGTCGAAGGGCCGGTGACCTGCGGGTGAACGACCCGGGCCCGCCGTGTGGCGGGCCCGCCCGGCCCGGCCCCCCGTGGCCCTGCGGAGGCCGCCTCCGTCCGGGCCACGTACCATGGGGTAAGGCCGTGGCGTGTTCAGCCCGGCAGGCCCCGCGCTGCGGAGGCCGTCCACTCACTCCGGGAGAAGCGCCTCAATATGGCCACGCGCCACGACATCCGCAACGTCGCCATCGTCGCCCACGTCGACCACGGCAAGACCACTCTGGTCGACGCCATGCTCAAGCAGGCCGGTGCCTTCGCCGCGCACGCCGCCGAGTCGCTCGACGACCGCATGATGGACTCGAACGACCTGGAACGTGAGAAGGGCATCACGATCCTGGCGAAGAACACGGCGGTCAAGTACCACCCGAAGGATGGCGGCGACGTCATCACGATCAACATCATCGACACCCCCGGCCACGCCGACTTCGGTGGTGAGGTCGAGCGCGGCCTGTCGATGGTGGACGCGGTCGTCCTGCTCGTCGACGCCTCCGAGGGTCCGCTGCCGCAGACCCGCTTCGTGCTGCGCAAGGCGCTGCAGCAGCGTCTGCCGGTCATCCTGTGCATCAACAAGACCGACCGCCCGGACTCCCGGATCGACGAGGTCGTCAACGAGACCTACGACCTCTTCCTGGACCTGGACGCCGACGAGGAGCAGATCGAGTTCCCGATCGTCTACGCGTGTGCGCGTGACGGCGTCGCCTCGCTGACCAAGCCGGAGGACGGCACCGTCCCGGCCGACAGCGACAGCCTGGAGCCGTTCTTCTCCACGATCCTGGATTCCGTTCCGGCCCCGTCCTTCGACGAGTCCGCGCCGCTCCAGGCCCACGTGACCAACCTGGACGCCGACAACTTCCTCGGCCGCATCGCGCTGCTCCGCGTCGAGCAGGGCGAGCTGCGCAAGGGCCAGACCGTCACGTGGATCAAGCGCGACGGCACGATGTCCAACGTGCGCATCACCGAGCTGCTGATGACCGAGGCGCTCACCCGCAAGCCCGCCGAGATGGCCGGCCCCGGTGACATCTGCGCCGTCGCCGGTATCCCGGACATCATGATCGGCGAGACCCTGGCCGACCCGGAGAACCCGATCGCGCTGCCGCTGATCACGGTCGACGAGCCCGCGATCTCCATGACCATCGGCACGAACACCTCGCCGCTGGTCGGTCGCGGTGGCACGGGCAAGGGCGCGGACGCCAAGGCCGCGGTCAAGGACAAGGACCGCAAGGTCACCGCCCGTCAGGTCAAGGACCGCCTCGACCGCGAGCTGGTCGGTAACGTCTCCCTCCGCGTGCTCGACACCGAGCGCCCGGACGCCTGGGAGGTCCAGGGCCGTGGTGAGCTCGCGCTCGCCATCCTGGTCGAGCAGATGCGCCGCGAGGGCTTCGAGCTGACCATCGGCAAGCCGCAGGTGGTCACCCAGGTGATCGACGGCAAGGTCCACGAGCCGGTCGAGCGCATGACGATCGACGTTCCCGAGGAGCACATGGGCGCGGTCACGCAGCTCATGGGCGTCCGCAAGGGCCGCATGGACAACATGTCGAACCACGGCTCCGGCTGGGTCCGCCTGGAGTTCGTCGTCCCGTCCCGCGGCCTCATCGGCTTCCGGACCGAGTTCCTGACCGGCACGCGCGGTACGGGCATCGCCCACTCCATCCACGAGGGTCACGAGCCGTGGTTCGGCACCCTGACGACCCGCAACAACGGTTCGCTGGTCGCCGACCGCGCCGGCGCCGTCACCGCGTTCGCGATGACGAACCTCCAGGAGCGCGGTGTGCTGTTCACCGACCCCGGCACCGAGGTGTACGAGGGAATGATCGTCGGCGAGAACTCCCGCGCCGACGACATGGACGTGAACATCACCAAGGAGAAGAAGCTCACCAACATGCGGTCCGCCGCCGCCGACTCGTTCGAGGCGATCGTCCCGCCGCGCAAGCTCTCCCTGGAGCAGTCGCTGGAGTTCTGCCGCGACGACGAGTGCGTCGAGGTGACCCCGGAGTCCGTGCGCATCCGCAAGCTCGTCCTCGACCAGAAGGAGCGCGGTCGCACCGCGAGCCGCGCCAAGCACGGCTGATTCGCTGTTCGGTAGCGTCCGGTCCACCTTTCAGTAGGTCCGGATCTGCCGGTCGACTGAGCCAGGGTGCCCCCGTCGCGGGGGCACCCTGGCTTTTTCGTACGGCCCCGCGCTCAGCCGGCGGGGACCGTCTCGCGCAGGAACCCGGTCAGCAGGTCCGTCACGGCGGCAGGCCGCTCAAGACTCGGGAGATGACCGGCCCAGGGCAGTTCGAGATGCCGGACGTCGGTGAGCAGACCCGGCAGCAGGGCCGCGATCCGCCGAAAGTCCGTCAGGTCGTGGCCACCCGAAAGAGCGAGACAGGGTGCCTTGATCGCTGACAGGTCGATCTCCACCTCGTTCCGCCCGGCCCCCTCGGGGGCGGCCAGTTGCACATCGAAGGCGTGCCGCTGCATTCCGCGCACCTTCTCCCGGACCGCGTCGTCGGCGTCCGGCCCCAGCCAGGTGTCCACGTTCAGCTCCACGGCCCCCGCGACATCGCCCGCCTCGAGCAGCGCGTCCTCCCGCTCGCCGAACGCGCGCAGCTCATCGGTCGGTTCATGCCCCGGCAGCCCGGAGCACAACAGAGCCATGGCGGACACCCGGTCCGGACGGCGTGCGGCGATCTCCAGAGCGACCCGTCCGCCGTACGAGGACGCGATCAGCGCCGCCTGCTCGATTCCGAGGGTGTCCAGCAGGTCCAGCACATCCTCCGCGTCGTTGTGGCGCCGGTCCGGCAGGGGAGTCCGGCCGAAGCCCCGGAAGTCGCAGCGCACCACCCGGTATCCGGCATCGACAAGGGCCGGCCACTGCGGATCCCACATTCTTCGGTCGCACACCGCGGAGTGCAGCAGTACCAGCGCGGGACCGTCTCCGGTCGCGTCGTAATCGAGAGTCATGCGGCAGACCCTAGGCGGCGGGTGATCGAAGCACCTCCGCATTTCACCGCCGACCGCGTCGCCTCGCCCACTGGACGGACCCAGGGCGAACCAAGGCGGAAGCGGTCCGGCGCAGCCCGCACACGGCCGGCTGTCGTTCCGCTGCGGAACCCGACTGCCGCGCTCTACCCTGCGGCGCTGCGTAAGGGTAGGGAAAACCCTCGAATCACAGGAGGCCCGTCAGCGAGTGGCTGATTCGCACTACTCTGCTGACCAGATAGGTCGCTGTTCCGGCCCCACGGCACTCCTTGCTCTGCAGGTCATGCCGTGCCGCGCGTACGCGCTCGATCGCCGAACGACCTTGGCATGGCGGCTCGTTGGCCGTACAACGGGTGAACGCCCCGCGGGGTTCCGCAGCACGTGAGCACGCCGATGGCACCTATGCATGGCGACCCCGGCAGGCGCAACTCGTTTTCCCGCCACCCACGTCCGGAATGCGAACACCCGAAACCGTTAGATGTGTAACAAGTCCGTTTCGCAGGGATCTTTCGCCAAACCCTTTGTCCGGATTTTGGAAGAAGTGGGCGTCAGGTGTGATCGAACCGAGACCTTGTGAGTGTGGTCGGGTCCTGGCCCATGGCAGATAGTTAGGCGAGCTCGGATCAACGGGTCAGGCGCTGTGGACAGCGCCGACTCACGGGCCAGGGGGCACCAGCATTTTTCCCGTCTCAAGTGGCGGGGGTATGACCAGTGTTCCCTCTTGCGGTGAACCAATGGACTCATGAGGAGGAACCCATGCGCGGTGCCAAGAGCGCCAAGTGGGTCGCGATAGCGGCAGTTGTGGCGCTGGGAGCGACCGCCTGCGGTGGTGGGGGAGACAGCTCCGGCGGCAGCAGCTCGAAGACGGCGGACCCCGCGGGCGTCTTCAGCTACCAGAGCAGCGAGCCGCAGCACCCCATTCAGCCGGCCAACGTCATGGAGACCGGCGGTGGTCACATCACCGACGCCCTCTTCAGCGGTCTCGCCGACTACAACCCGAAGACCGGTGCGCTGGAGAACCTCGTCGCCGAGTCCATCAAGCAGGACGACGCCAGTCACTACACGATCACGGTCAAGCAGGGCTGGACCTTCCACAACGGCGAGAAGGTCACCGCCCACTCCTTCGTGGACGCCTGGAACTGGGGCGCCAACGCGAAGAACGCGCAGCAGAACGCCTCCTGGTTCGCGGACATCAAGGGCTACACCGATGTCCACCCGGACAAGGGTGACCCGAAGACCGACAAGATGTCCGGTCTGTCGGCGCCCGACGACAACACGATCAAGGTCGAGCTGGCCAACCCGGCTCCGTACTGGACCTACAAGCTGGGCTACAGCGCGTTCTACCCGCTGCCCAAGGTCTTCTACACGAACCCGAAGAAGTACGGCCAGGAGCCCGTCGGCAACGGCCCGTACCAGTTCGTGAAGTGGAACCACAACCAGGACTTCCTGACGAAGACGTACGCCAAGTACGCGGGCACGAAGCCCAAGAACGGCGGCATCGACTTCAAGTTCTACACGACCTCCGAGGCCGCCTACCAGGACGCCGTCTCCAACAACCTGGACGTGCTCGACCAGGTCGCTCCGAGCGACATGGCCAAGTACCACCAGGACCTGGGCAAGCGCGCCGTCGACTCCCCGCAGAACGCGATCCAGACGATCTCCGTCGCCGAGTACGCGCCGACGATCAAGGGACTCAAGGACCGCGGGAAGTTCCTCCAGGGCCTGTCCATGGCCATCGACCGCAAGACGATCACCGAGAAGGTGCTCGCCGGTTCGCGTACCCCCGCGACGGGCTTCGTGCCGCCCGCGGTCAAGGGCTACTCGGCCGATGCCTGCGGTGAGGCCTGCACGTACAACCCGGCGAAGGCCAAGCAGCTGGTCCAGGAGGCGGGTGGCACCAACGCGACGATCACCGTCCTCTACAACGCCGACGGCGGCCACAAGGAATGGGTGACGGCCGTCTGCGCCAACATCACCCAGAACACGGGCGTCAAGTGCGAGGGCGACGCGAAGGCGGACTTCAAGACCGCTCTGGACGTCCGCACCAAGAAGAAGGTCCAGAGCCTCTACCGCTCCGGCTGGGTGCAGGACTACCCGCTGAACGCCAACTTCCTCAAGGACCTGTACGGCACCACGGCCGCGGGTAACGAGGGCGGCTACTCGAACAAGACGTTCGACGAGCTTGCGGCGAAGGCCGACAAGGCCGCCACGCTGGACGAGTCGGTGACGCTGTACCAGGACGCCGAGAAGGCGCTCTACAAGGACATGCCCGCCATCCCGCTCTGGTACTACAAGACGAACGCCGGCTACTCGGCCAATGTCACGGGCGTCAGCTACGACACCTTCGGCAAGCCGGTCTACGCCGACGTCGTGGTCTACAAGAAGTAACAGGCCGCAACGGTCGATTCACCCAGGCGCCCACGATCACTGTGGGCGCCCACCGTTCGCAACTGGCGGCCGCCCCATACCACTCCCACGAGGAGCACGGCAGGGGCGGCCGTCGCAGCGGCTGACAATGGAGGCTCGATGGGGCGCTACGTCGCGAGGCGACTGCTCCAGATGATCCCGGTTTTCTTCGGGACCACTCTGCTCATCTTTCTGATGGTGTACTCACTGCCCGGTGACCCCGTCCGGGCGCTGTGGGGCGACAGGCCTGCCGACCCGCAGGCGATGGCGCGCCTACGGCACGACTACTGGTTCGACCGACCGGTGCTCGAGCAGTACTGGCACTACATCAGCAACGTATTCCGGGGAGACTTCGGCACCAGCTTCGTGACCGGCCGCAAGGTCCTGGACGTCATGTCCGAGGTCTTCCCGGTGACGATCCGACTGGCCCTGGTCGCCTTCACCATCGAAATCGTGGTCGGCATCGCCCTGGGCCTCCTGTCCGGACTCAACCGCGGTCGGCCCGCCGACAAGTTCGTGCTCGCGGTCACGCTGCTGCTGACGTCCATCCCGATCTTCGTGCTCGGCTATGTCTTCCAGACCGTGTTCGGCAACCAGCTCGGCTGGGTGACCCCGACGGTTCAGGACTCCAACGACATCACGCAGCTGATTCTGCCCGGCATCGTGCTGGGGTCCCTGTCCTTCGCGTACGTCGCGAGGCTCAGCCGGACCTCGATCGCCGAGAACACCCGCGCCGACTACATCCGCACCGCCGTGGCCAAGGGACTTCCGCGCAAACGTGTCATCGGCGTTCACCTGCTGCGCAACTCGCTGATCCCGGTCGTCACCTTCCTCGGTACGGACCTGGGCGCCCTGATGGGCGGCGCCATCGTCACCGAGGGCATCTTCAACGTGCACGGCATCGGCAACGAGCTGTACCGGTCGATCAACCAGTCGGACAACGCCACGGTGGTCGGCATCGTCACCGTCCTGGTGATCGTCTACCTGATCTCCAGCCTCGTCGTCGACCTGCTGTACGCCGTTCTGGACCCGAGGATCCGCTATGCCTGAGGCTCTCAAGACCAAGAGTGCGGAAGACGACGCCGTAGACGCGGCGCCGGCCGCCGCACCGGGGCAGGACAAACCGCGCAGCCTCTGGTCCGACGCGTGGGTGGACCTGCGCCGCAACCCCGTCTTCGTCGCGTCGGCGGCGTTGATCGTGCTGCTGGTCGCCATCGCGGCGGCTCCCGGCCTGTTCACGTCCGTCGACCCGAAGTACGCCGACCTCGCCAACCACTACCTGGGCAAGCCGCAGTTCAGCCACTTCTTCCAGGAGGACTGGTTCGGGTACGACGGCCAGGGCCGGAGCATCTACTCGCGAGTCGTCTACGGTGCCCGTGCCTCGATCATCGTCGGTATCTGCACGACGCTCGGTGTGGCCGTCATCGGCAGCCTCTTCGGCATGTTCGCGGGCTACTACGGCGGCTGGCTCGACTCGCTGCTGTCCCGGGTGACCGACGTGTTCTTCGGCATCCCGCTGCTGCTCGGCTCGATCGTCGTACTGAACGCCTTCACCCACCGCACCGTGTGGTCCGTGGTACTCGCGCTCGTCTTCCTCGGCTGGACCCAGATCGCCCGCGTCATGCGCGGATCGGTGATCACGGTCAAGCAGCAGGACTTCGTGCAGGCCGCGCGAGCACTCGGCGCCGGCACGTGGCGGATCCTGCTCCGGCACATCCTGCCGAACGCGATCGCGCCCGTGATCGTTGTCTCCACGATCTCGCTCGGTGGTTACATCGCGACCGAGGCGACCCTGTCCTTCCTCGGTATCGGTCTGCCGGACAGCGCCGTCTCCTGGGGCAATGACATCTCGTCGGGGCAGACGGTCATCCGCACCGCGCCGCATGTGCTGTTCTACCCCAGCGCCGTGCTGAGCCTCACCGTGCTCGCGTTCATCATGCTCGGCGACGCGGTCCGCGACGCCCTCGACCCGAAGCTGCGCTGAGGGAGGCGTACATGATTCCGATGGAAGAAACTGCCTCAGTGCCAGGTCCCCGTGACGGCACCGACGACGGGCCGCTGCTCGAAGTGCGCGACCTGCACGTCGAGTTCCACACCCGCGAGGGTGTCGCCAAGGCGGTCAACGGCGTCAACTACAGCGTCAGCGTGGGCGAGACGCTCGCCGTGCTCGGTGAGTCGGGCTCCGGCAAGTCCGTCACCGCGCAGGCGATCATGGGCATCCTCGACATGCCGCCGGCGAAGATCCCGCAGGGCGAGATCCTCTTCCGCGGCCAGGACATGCTCAAGATGTCCGGCGAGGAGCGCCGCAAGATCCGCGGCCGGAGGATCGCCATGATCTTCCAGGACGCGCTCAGCTCGCTCAACCCCGTTCTGTCCGTCGGCTACCAGCTCGGCGAGATGTTCCGGGTGCACCAGGGCCTCTCCAAGAAGCAGGCCAAGGCCAAGGCGATCGAGCTGATGGACCGGGTGAAGATCCCGGCCTCCGCGGCCCGTGTGAACGACTACCCGCACCAGTTCTCGGGCGGTATGCGCCAGCGCATCATGATCGCGATGGCGCTGGCCCTGGAGCCGGACCTGATCATCGCCGACGAGCCCACCACGGCGCTCGACGTGACGGTCCAGGCCCAGGTCATGGACCTGCTGGCGGACCTCCAGCGCGAGTACAACATGGGCCTGATCCTGATCACCCACGACCTCGGCGTCGTCGCCGACGTCGCGGACAAGATCGCGGTGATGTACGCGGGCCGGATCGTCGAGAGTGCCCCGGTCCACGAGCTGTACAAGCGCCCGGCGCACCCGTACACGCGGGGTCTGCTGGACTCGATCCCGCGCCTGGACCAGAAGGGCCAGGAGCTGTACGCGATCAAGGGGCTGCCGCCCAACCTGCTGCGCATTCCGGCCGGTTGCGCCTTCAACCCGCGCTGCCCCAAGGCCCAGGACATCTGCCGCACCGAGGTGCCGGCGCTGCTCCCGGTCAGCGAGCAGGACGGTACCGAGCTGGTCGGCCGCGGTTCGGCCTGCCACTTCTGGAAGGAGACGATCCATGGCTGAGCTCAGCAAGAACGACGAGCAGGAGGCCACTCCGAACGTCTCCGAGGTGGAGGTCGTCGACACCCACTCCGAGACGGAGGCGATCGCCGCGATCGAGGCCCCGATCGACCGGGGCGAGCCGATCCTGCAGGTGCGCAACCTGGTGAAGCACTTCCCGCTCACCCTGGGCATCCTGTTCAAGCGGCAGATCGGCGCGGTGAAGGCCGTCGACGGTATCTCCTTCGATCTGCACCAGGGCGAGACGCTGGGCATCGTGGGCGAGTCCGGCTGCGGCAAGTCCACCGTGGCCAAGCTGCTGATGAACCTGGAGCGGGCGACCGCGGGCGAGATCTTCTACAAGGGCCAGGACATCACCAAGCTGTCCGGACGCGCCCTGAAGGCCGTGCGCCGCAACATCCAGATGGTCTTCCAGGACCCGTACACCTCGCTCAACCCCCGTATGACGGTGGGCGACATCATCGGTGAGCCCTTCGACATCCATCCCGAGGTGGCACCGAAGGGCGACCGGCGGCGCAAGGTCCAGGAACTGCTGGACGTGGTCGGGCTCAACCCGGAGTACATCAACCGCTATCCGCACCAGTTCTCCGGCGGCCAGCGCCAGCGCATCGGCATCGCCCGCGGTCTCGCGCTCAACCCCGAGATCATCATCTGCGACGAGCCGGTGTCGGCGCTTGACGTGTCGGTGCAGGCGCAGGTCATCAACCTGATGGAGCGACTGCAGGACGAGTTCAACCTCTCCTACCTCTTCATCGCGCACGACCTGTCGATCGTCCGGCACATCTCCGACCGGGTCGGTGTGATGTACCTCGGCAAGATGGCTGAGATCGGCACCGACGAGCAGATCTACGACCACCCCACGCACCCCTACACCCAGGCCCTGCTGTCCGCCGTACCGCAGCCGGACCCGGAGGCCCGTGAGCACCGCGAGCGGATCATCCTGACCGGTGACGTGCCGTCCCCGGCCAACCCGCCGTCGGGCTGCTCCTTCCGCACCCGCTGCTGGAAGGCCGAGGCCCGGTGCGCCGAGGAGGTCCCGCTGCTGGCGGTTCCCCAGCGCTTCCAGGGCACGGACTCCCCCGCGTCCCACGAATCGGCCTGCCACTTCGCCGAGGAGAAGGACGTGGTCCACGCCGCCTGACGTGATCCACGGCACAGAAGCCGATGCCCGGCACCTCTTCGCGAGGTGCCGGGCATCGGCTTCTGTGCCTAGAGGACGGCGACGGCGCGCCGCCTTCCCGGAGGACACGGACGGTTCGAGGCCGAGCGCCTGGTGGCCGGCCCCTGGCCTTCCGCTACTTCCACTCAAGGCCCCAGACGTTCGAGTCCTTCTTCACGGGGGCCGTGAACCACTTCGCCCAGACCTTCTTCTCGTGGTACCGGCAGTGGGCGTCGTAGGAGTACGTGTACTTCGTGGCCTTGAACTTCTTCGACTCGTGGAACATCGTCATGCGGACCTTGGTCTTGCCCGCCTTGTTCCTCGCCGGGATCGAGTAGCTCCAGCTGCTCGACTTCGACCAGGACTTGCCGACGGTCACGCTGAACGACGTACTCGCCTTGGCGAAGATCACCCCGGCCTCGGCCTCGACCCCCCACGTGCCGCTGGCGCTCGTCGTGGCGGTTTTCGAGTGGTTGTAGGTGAGGTTGCCGCCGAGGTTGTCGTACATCCAGTCGCTGTGCAGGTTGGTCGACTTGCTCACCGTCGACTTGTTGGTGATGTGGTAGCCCTTGCCGGGAGACGGAGCGCACGCGGCGGAGGCGGTGGCGGCGGTGCCGGCGGTGACGGCGACAATGCCGGTCGCGACAACAGCCGTCGAAACAAGGGCGCTTGCAATTCTCAGCACAGATGAGTCCTTTCACGGAAGCTCGTTGGTTCGGCTGAGGGTAATGAGATCTCGCGAAGAGGCGAAGTTCCCTTGTGCGCAAGCTTTTTGACGGTTCCTCATGCAATGGGACAAAGCGCGCGGACGGGGCTTCGCCGAGGGCGCGGGGGCGAGGGGATTGGCTCGCATTCGCACCGTTCCGCACCCTCACGCGCGACGCATGAAGTGACCTACGTCTCAAAGCGCTGGTCCATGCGCTTTGCGGTATGGGAAAGGCTGGACCTCAATTTCTGCCAAAGTCCGCAACCCCATACCCCCGTCCTTTGTCATGATCTGTGGTCCATGACGGCTTGGTCATTGAGCTGGGGCAAACGGGGGGCAAAAGAATGCCGGTTGCAACAAATCGAAGAAGAGGTCACGGAGCGGGTCGTGAAAAGGAAGGCGGAGCGGAGGGTGCCGGGGGCGATGTCGGGCGTCTCTTCGGCGCCGCGGTGCGGGCCAGGCGGCTGGAGCTGGGGCTCACCCAGGAACGCCTCGCCGTGCAGGCGGGCATGACCCAGGGCGCCCTGTCGCGGATGGAGTGCGGCCGAGGGGTCCCGACCCTGCCCCTGCTGGAGCGTCTGGCGGTGGCCCTGTCCTCGAACCTGCTGATCTCGGTGTCGCCGTACGGGGGCGTCCATGTGGTCTTCAAGGCGTTGCCGCGCTGACCCTTCCGGTGGGCCTTGCCCTGCGAGTCGCCCGGGGCATGGACTCGTACGGGGTCATGGCACCGGTCTTGAAATCGTCCGAGCGGTCCTTTTTGTCGGCGTCGGAGATCTTCTGACTTCCTCCGGATCGAGCAGGGCCGGTATCGGCGCGTTCATTTCTCAGGGGAGGGTCCACGGCTGACCTCGAACAGCTCGACCGGAGCCGTTCGAGGTCAGTTCCCTTTTTTGACGCTTGTTCAATGCGCACGGGCGTTGGGGGTGCGCCGAATCCGCCATGTGTGGATATTGATTTTTAAACTATCGGACCGGTGGGCGCGTGGTCGAGCGAAAGCATTCCATGTGGGTCGCGCATGTGAAATGCGCTTTATGCGACGCCGTGTCGCCGGAATCCGCGACGTCACCGTGTCGGCCTCCGCCGGATCGATCTCCATCTCGTGGAGGGGGCCGTCACGACGGTCACCTCGGCCACCAGCCGCGCGGCCGGACCCGGACGGCGGAGGCCGGATGCGCCCGGACCCCCTGCACCGGTCGGCCGGCGGATCAGGCCCACCGGGAGTACCTCCTTCCGGACGGACCGCCACCCGGAAGGGTGGGGTAAATGTGCGATGTGCTCCTTATGGACAGATATTGGGCCCTAAAGGCACAACGCACCGGAGCCGGACGTCCGACCCCGACCCGGCGCCGGCGGCACAGCGCACTCTTGAGGAGGCACTCCATGCGTGGAGCCACGCACGCCAAATGGGCCGCATGCGCGGTGGCGGTAGCCCTCGCGGCGTCCGCCTGTGGGGGCGGAGGGGGCAGCAGCAGCGGCTCCGGGACCGTCAGTGCCTCCTGGGGGGACCCGCAGAACCCGCTGGAGCCCTCCAACACCAACGAGGTGCAGGGCGGCAAGGTCCTCGACATGATCTTCCGCGGGCTGAAGCGGTACAACGCCAAGACCGGCGCCGCCGAGGACATGCTCGCCCAGAAGATCGACACCACGGACTCGCAGAACTTCACGATCACCGTCAAGAGCGGCTGGAAGTTCAGCAACGGCGAGGCCGTCACCGCGCAGTCCTTCGTCGACGCCTGGAACTACGGCGCGAGCCTGAAGAACAACCAGAAGAACGCGTACTTCTTCGGATACATCCAGGGCTACGACAAGACGCACCCCGAGACGGGCAGCCAGAGCGCCGACACGCTCTCAGGGCTCAAGGTGACCGGCACGGACACGTTCACCGTCGCGCTGACCCAGAAGTTCTCGACGTTCCCGGACACCCTCGGCTACGCGGCCTTCTCGCCGCTGCCCAAGTCGTTCTTCAGCGACCACGCGGCCTGGGTGAGCAAGCCCGTCGGCAACGGCCCGTACACCATCGACTCCTACTCCAAGGGCTCGCAGATGTCCCTGGTGAAGTGGGACGGCTACCCCGGTGACGACAAGGCGCAGAACGCCGGTGTGACCCTCAAGGTCTACACGGACAACAACACCGCCTACAACGACCTCCTGGCCGGCAACCTCGACCTCGTCGACGACGTGCCCGCGGCCCAGCTCAAGAACGCCAAGACCGACCTGAACGGCCGGTACATCAACACCCCGGCCGGCATCATCCAGACGCTCGCCTTCCCGTTCTACGACCCGAAGTGGAACACCAGCGGCGCCACGAAGGTCCGTCAGGGACTGTCCATGGCCATCAACCGCCAGCAGATCACCGACACCATCTTCCAGAAGACCCGGACGCCCGCCAGCGACTGGACCTCACCGGTGCTCGGCGAGAAGGGCGGCTTCCAGGAAGGCCTGTGCGGCAAGTACTGCGACTACAACCCGTCCGAGGCCAAGAAGATGGTCCAGGAGGGCGGCGGCCTGCCCGGCGGCCAGGTCAAGATCTCGTACAACGCGGACACCGGCTCCCACAAGGAATGGGTCGACGCCGTCTGCAACTCCATCAACAACGCCCTCGGCAACGAGAAGGCCTGCGTCGGCAACCCGATCGGCACGTTCGCCGACTTCCGGAACCAGATCGGGCAGCACAAGATGCCCGGTCCGTTCCGGGCCGGCTGGCAGATGGACTACCCGCTGATCCAGAACTTCCTCCAGCCGCTGTACTACACGAACGCCTCCTCCAACGACGGCCAGTGGTCCAACAAGCAGTTCGACAGCCTCGTCAACCAGGCGAACGCCGAGACCGACACCACCAAGGCCATCAAGCTCTTCCAGCAGTCCGAAGGGGTCGTACGGGACAACATGGCCGCGATCCCGCTCTGGTACCAGAACGGCAGCGCCGGCTACTCGGACAAGGTCTCGAACGTGGCACTGAACCAGTTCAGCGTCCCGGTCTACAACGAGATCACCGTCAACTGAGCCGCCCGGGGCGGGCCCGTCACCACGGCCCGCCCCTCTAACTCCGGAGCACTCATGGGACGGTACGTCGTCCGGCGTCTGCTGCAGATGATCCCGGTCTTCTTCGGCGCCACCATTCTCATCTTCCTGATGGTGAACGTGATGGGAGACCCCATCGCGGGCCTGTGCGGCGAACGGCAGTGCGACCCCGCCACGGCCGCCCAGCTACGTGCGGAGTTCGGCCTCGACAAACCCCTGTGGCAGCAGTACCTGACCTACATCGGCCACATCTTCACCGGCGACTTCGGCACCGCGTTCACCGGACAGCCGGTCACCGAGCTGATCGCCTCCGCCTTCCCGGTCACCATCCGGCTGACGATCGTCGCGATCTTCTTCGAGATCGTCATCGGCATCACGCTCGGCGTCATCACCGGTCTGCGCCGCGGCCGGCCAGTCGACACCGGGGTCCTGCTGCTCACCCTCGTGGTCATCTCCGTGCCGACCTTCGTCACCGGTCTGCTGGCCCAGCTGCTGCTCGGCATCAAATGGGGCTGGATCCAACCGTCGGTCTCCACGGACGCCACCTTCGGCGAGCTGATCGTTCCGGGCCTGGTGCTGGCCTCGGTCTCCCTCGCGTACGTCACCCGGCTGACCCGCACCTCCATCGCGGAGAACAAGCGGTCCGACTACGTCCGTACGGCCGTCGCCAAGGGCCTGCCGCGGCGCCGCGTGACCGTCAGGCATCTGCTGCGCAACTCGCTGATCCCGGTGGTCACCTTCATCGGCACCGACATCGGCGCGCTCATGGGCGGCGCGATCGTCACCGAGCGGATCTTCAACATCCACGGTGTCGGCTATTACCTCTACCAGGGGATCGTGCACCAGAACACCCAGACCGTCGTCGGCTTCGTGACCATCCTCGTCCTCGTCTTCCTGGTCGCCAACCTGCTCGTCGACCTTCTGTACGCCGTACTCGACCCGAGGATCCGCTATGCCTGAGCAGCCGCCGTACGAGGAAGAACCGCACCACGGGCCGCAGGGTCCCCCGCCGGAGGACCTCGCCATGGCCCCGACCGGCTTCGGCGGCACCATGGACCTCGGATCGAGCGAAGCGGAGACCCTGGAGAAGACGCCGGGAGGACCGGAGGGAACCGGGCCGAAGGAGAAGCCGCGCTCCCTGTGGTCCGACGCCTGGCGGGACCTGCGCCGCAACCCCGTCTTCATCATCTCCGGACTCGTCATCGTCTTCCTGGTCGTCATCTCGATCTGGCCCTCCCTGATCACCTCCCAGAGTCCGCTCAAGTGCGACCTCTCCAAGGCCCAGCAGGGTTCGCAGTCCGGACACCCCTTCGGCTACGACGGCCAGGGCTGCGACGTCTACACCCGGACCGTGTACGGGACCCGCGTCTCGATCAGCGTCGGTGTGCTCGCCACGGTCGGGGTCGCGCTCCTCGGCTCGTTCCTCGGCGGACTGGCCGGTTTCTACGGCGGTCTCGGCGACTCGGTCCTGTCCCGAGCCACCGACATCTTCTTCGCGATTCCCGTCGTGCTCGGCGGTCTGGTCCTCCTCTCCGTGGTGACCAGCAACACGATCTGGCCGGTCGTCGGGTTCATGGTGCTGCTCGGCTGGCCGCAGATCTCCCGTATCGCGCGCGGCTCCGTCATCACCACCAAAGAGAACGACTACGTCCAGGCGGCCCGCGCGCTCGGCGCCTCCAACTCCCGGCTGATGCTGCGGCACATCACCCCGAACGCGGTCGCGCCGGTGATCGTCGTCGCGACCATCGCGCTCGGCACGTACATCTCGCTGGAGGCGACGCTGTCGTACCTGGGGGTCGGTCTCAAGCCCCCGACGGTGAGCTGGGGCATCGACATCTCCTCGGCCTCCGCGTACATCCGCCAGGCCCCGCACATGCTGCTGTGGCCGGCCGGCGCGCTCGCCATCACCGTGCTCGCGTTCATCATGCTCGGCGACGCGGTGCGCGACGCCCTCGACCCGAAGCTGAGGTGACCGCCGTGCTGCTCGAAGTGCGCGATCTGCAGGTGGAGTTCAGGACCCGGGACGGGGTCGCCAAGGCCGTCAACGGGGTCACCTACAGCGTCGACGAGGGGGAGACGCTCGCCGTGCTCGGCGAGTCCGGTTCCGGCAAGTCGGTGACCGCCCAGGCCGTGATGGGCATTCTCGACATGCCCCCCGGGAAGATCACCGGCGGCGAGATCCTCTTCCAGGGCGAGGACCTGCTGAAGTTCAAGGAGGAGGAGCGGCGCAAGGTGCGGGGCGCCGAGATGGCGATGGTCTTCCAGGACGCGCTGTCCTCCCTGAACCCCGTGATCAGCGTCGGCGACCAGCTCGGCGAGATGTTCACCGTGCATCGCGGGATGAAGCGCAAGGAAGCCCGCGCCAAGGCGATCGAGCTGATGGAGCACGTGCGCATCCCGGGGGCCGCCGAGCGCGTGCGCGACTATCCGCACCAGTTCTCCGGCGGTATGCGCCAGCGCATCATGATCGCCATGGCGCTGGCCCTGGAGCCCGCGCTGATCATCGCCGACGAACCGACCACCGCGCTCGACGTCACCGTGCAGGCCCAGGTCATGGACCTGCTCGCCGAGCTCCAGCGCGAACTCAACATGGGGCTCATCCTCATCACCCACGACCTCGGCGTGGTCGCGGACGTCGCCGACAGGATCGCGGTGATGTACGCGGGCCGGATCGTCGAGACGGCACCGGTCCACGACATCTACAAGGCGCCGGCCCACCCCTACACGAAGGGCCTGCTGCACTCGATCCCCCGGCTCGACCAGAAGGGCCAGGAGCTGTACGCGATCAAGGGGCTGCCGCCGAACCTGATGCACATCCCGCCGGGCTGCGCCTTCAACCCGCGCTGCCCGATGGCCCAGGACATCTGCCGCAGCGAGGTGCCGCCGCTCGCGGAGGTCGACGCGAACCGCAGGAGCGCCTGCTTCTTCTGGAGGGAGTGCCTCGATGACACAAGCAGCAACTGAGCCGCTGCTGGAGGTCAGCGGACTGGTCAAGCACTACCCGCTCACCCAGGGCATCCTGTTCAAGAAGCAGGTCGGGGCGGTCAAGGCCGTGGACGGCGTCGACTTCCACCTCGGCCGCGGCGAGACCCTCGGCATCGTCGGCGAGTCCGGCTGCGGCAAGTCGACGGTCGCCAAGATGCTGGTCAACCTGGAGAAGCCGACCGAGGGGTCGATCAAGTACAAGGGCGAGGACATCACCCAGCTGTCCGGCAAGGCACTGAAGGCCGTACGCCGCAACATCCAGATGGTCTTCCAGGACCCGTACACCTCGCTCAACCCGCGCATGACCGTCGGCGACATCATCGGGGAGCCGTACGACATCCACCCCGAGGTCGCGCCGAAGGGCGACCGGCGGCGCAGGGTCCAGGACCTGCTGGACGTGGTCGGGCTCAACCCGGAGTACATCAACCGCTATCCGCACCAGTTCTCCGGCGGCCAGCGCCAGCGCATCGGCATCGCGCGGGGCCTGGCGCTGCGGCCCGAGATCATCGTCGCCGACGAGCCGGTCTCCGCGCTCGACGTCTCCGTGCAGGCGCAGGTGATCAACCTGCTGGACAGGCTCCAGGCCGAGTTCGATCTCAGCTACGTCTTCATCGCGCACGACCTGTCGATCGTGCGGCACATCTCCGACCGGGTCGGGGTGATGTACCTCGGGCGGATCGTGGAGACCGGCAGGGACGTCGAGATCTACGACCATCCGACACACCCCTACACCCAGGCGCTGCTGTCCGCCGTGCCCGTGCCCGACCCGGAGGCGCGGGAGCGCCGGGAGCGGATCATCCTTCACGGGGACGTGCCCTCGCCCGCGAACATCCCGTCCGGCTGCCGGTTCCGCACCCGCTGCTGGAAGGCGCAGGAACGCTGCACGCTGGAGGTGCCGCTGCTCGCGGTGCCTGCCGAGTTCCGGCTCGCCGAGGGTCCGGCCGCCCACGACTCGGCCTGTCACTTCGCGGAGGAGAAGCAGGTCGTCCCGCCGGAAGGACCGCCCGACGGGGTGACATAACGTCACAATTGTGAGCGAACTTCGTTAACACGCAGGCAACTTGACGGAAGCGGTACCGATATACGGACGCGACAAGGTGAACACCGTACGGCCGTGCGGGTGCCGTAAACGAGCCGGGGTGCGCCATGTCACCCCGGCTCGTTGTTTTCCCGGTGGGTCAGTTCATCCCGAGGGAGCGCTTCAGGAAGTCCACCTGGAGGAGCAGGAGGTTCTCGGCGACCTGTTCCTGCGGGGTCATGTGCGTGACCCCCGAGAGCGGCAGCACCTCGTGCGGCCGGCCGGCGGCCAGCAGGGCCGAGGACAGCCGCAGGGTGTGCGCCACCACCACGTTGTCGTCCGCGAGGCCGTGCACGATCATCAGGGGCCGGTGCTGTTCGGCGGGCGCGGAGAGTCCCTCGTCGGTGACCAGCGAGCTCTTCGCGTACGTCGCCGGGCCCGCCGCCGGATCGCCGAGGTACCGCTCCGTGTAGTGGGTGTCGTACAGCCGCCAGTCCGCGACCGGGGCGCCCGCGATGCCCGCGTGGAAGACGTCGGGGCGGCGCAGCACGGCGAGTCCCGCGAGCCAGCCGCCGTACGACCAGCCGCGGATCGCGACCCGGGACAGATCGAGCGGGAACCGCTCCGCGAGCCCGTGCAGCGCCTCCACCTGGTCGTCGAGGGACAGCGTGAGGTCGTCATGGATCGCCTTCTCCCAGGCGGGGGAGCGCCCCGGGGTGCCGCGGCCGTCGGCGACGACCACCGCGAAGCCCTGGTCGGCGAACCACTGCGAGGTGAGGTGGGCGTTGTGCGCGGCCAGCACCCGGGGGCCGTGCGGACCGCCGTAGGGGTCCAGCAGGACCGGTAGGGGATTGTCGCCGTCGTAGTCAGTAGGCATAAGCACGGCGCATGGGATTTTCTGTGCGCCCCCCTGTGTGAGGGTCACGCGCGGGGACAAACCCGGATGTTCGGCGTGCGAGGTGATGGTGGCGATCGTCTTGCCTTCCCGCAGCACCAGTACCTGGGCGCCCGGTTGGTCGAGCACCGACGACACGAGCACGGTCACGCCCCCGGCGCGCACCGCCGAGTGCACGCCGGGCTCCTGCGAGACGCGCTCCAGGCCGAGTTCGTTCACCCGGTACACATGTACTTCGCCCGTTTCCGGGCAGTTCGCGTCCTCACCCGCCGAGGCCGCGATCAGCACGTCGTCGGCCGAGACGTCGAGGACCGCCCGGACGTGCAACTGGGCGCCTGTCAGGGGGCGTTCACCGAACGCCAGGACCCGCGCGCCACCCTCGTCGGCGATCCGCACGAGCTGTCCGCCGGGGCTCCAGCACGGCACTCCGGGGAAAAGATCAAGCCAAGTTGGATCTTCATCGGCGTGCACCATCCGGGTCGCCCCGGAGTCCGGGTCCACGGCCAGGAACAACTGGCTGCGCTGGTCCCGCGCCTGCACCAGGAGCAGTGGCGCACCCGCCGCTGACCAGTGCGCATGCGCCAGATACGGATAGCGCGCCCGGTCCCAGGAGACCTCCGTGCGAACCCCGTCGAGCCCGAACACGAAGAGCCGCACCTCCGCGTTGGCGCTGCCCGCCACCGGGTAGGCGACCCGTTGCGGATCGGCTTCCGGGTGCGCCGGATCGGCGATCCACCAGCGCTGTACGGGCGTGTCGTCGACCCGCGCGACGAGCAGCCGGTCCCCTTCGGGCGACCACCAGAAGCCGCGCGAACGCCCCATCTCCTCGGCCGCGATGAACTCGGCCAGTCCATAGGAAACCGAACCGGGGGCCGCGACCGGCTCCGGCTCCGCGAGCGCCCGGTCGCCGTCGCCCTCGGCCCCGACGACCCGCAGCGCGCCCCCGCACACGTATGCCACGAGCGTGCCGTCGGGGGAGGGGCGTGGATCGATCACCGGTCCGGGGACCGGGAGTTCACGCGCCGTGCCGGCCCGCAGCTCCGCCGTGAAGAGCCGCCCTGACAAGGTGAAAGAGGCCAACTCGGCGGCTGTGTCGGTGGCATATCCGACGATCCCCGCGCCGCCCTCGCGGCTGCGCTCACGGCGCGCCCGCTCCTGCGGTGAGAGGTGCTCGGTGGCGCCGCCGAGCAGGGCCGCGGGGTCGGCCGCGACCCGCTCCCGGCCCTCCGGCACATCGAGAACCCGCAGTTGGTTCGCCCGGTCCGTGCCGGAGGAGGACCGCAGGAACACCACGCGGGAGCCGTCGGGGGACACGGTGAACGCGCGCGGCGCGCCGGAGGTGAACCGCTGGGTGCGGGCGTACCGGCGCGGGAAGGAGAGAGGCTCGTTCGTCATGCCTCGACCATATTGGCCATGCGCCCCCTTGTGCGGCCGTGCGCCGATCGATGCGCGCGTACGGATAGTTATGATCACTAGCGCTGCGTGGGTAGGAACCTGCTGGCTGCTGTATGGATTTACCGACCCCCCATGTCCGACCCCGTACCGGACCCCAAGTCCCTGGGAACTTTGGAGGTGAGCCGCCGTGGCACTCTCGATTTCGGCGGTGGTGCTGCTGGCGATCATCGTCTTTCTTCTGATCAAGAAGTCAGGACTGAAAGGCGGGCACGCGGTCGTCTGCATGCTGCTCGGCTTCTATCTCGCCTCCTCCACCATCGCGCCCACGATCAGCGATCTGACGACGAACATCGCGGGGATGATCGGCAGCATCAAGTTCTGACGGGTGCCGGGGCGGACGCCCGGGCCGGGGGCCGGGTCCCGCCCCCGCCTGCCCCACCTGCCCCGCTCCTGCCCCGCTACGAGGACCTGATCGCCCGCTCCCTGACGGAGAGGCCGACGTGCCGGAGGCCGGGCCGCGTGGTCGGTCCGGCGGGTCAGTCTTCGGACGCGTACGACACGAAGTCGGCCCAGGCTCCCGGCGTGAGCGCGAGCCGAGGGCCGGCGGTGTTCTTGGAGTCACGGACGTGCACTGTGCCGGGGGTGGCGGCGATCTCGACGCAGGAGTCGCCGTCTGGGCCACTGCTGTAGCTGCTCTTGAACCAGGCCAGTGCGGAGGTGGGCTCGGCGGCGGTCGTGCGGATCATGTTTCTCCCAGCAGTTGCTCGATGAGGGTCAGTGACTCCCTGGGCGGGAGAGCCTGGGCCCGGATGGTGCCGTACCGCAGCTCAAGGAGGCGCAGCAGCCTCAAGTCGGAGACCGGGCGACCGTTGAATGCGCCGTCGGAACGTCCGACAGCCGTGCCGTCCTCGAACTTCAGGACTTCGATCCTGCCGCTCATACCGGGATGCGCCGCACTGTCCATGGGCATGATCTGCAGGGTGACGTTGTTCAACCGTCCCACCTCCAGGAGGCGTTCGAACTGTTGTCGCCGCACCATTGTGCCTCCCACCTTGCGGCGGAGCGTCGCCTCTTCCAGGACGAACCCCAGAGCGGGCGCAGGCGACCGCTCGAAGACGGACCGGCGAGCCACACGGGCAGCAACCCGACGCTCAAGGTCTTCGGGTGAATAAGCTGGCTGCCACGATTCCAACAGGGCTCGCGTGTGCTCCGGCGTCTGCAACAGACCGGCGATGCTGCTGCTTTCGTACACCCCGATCTCGACCGCCCTGGCCTCCATCTGCGCCAGATCCCGCACCTTCTTCGGGTACCGAACCCTCTTCACGTCCTCCTTCATCGCCGAGAGCAACCCACCCGCCCTCAGCACTTCGTCGGCCTTGTCCAGATACTCCGGCTGGGGAATCCGCTTCCCGCCCTCGATCTTGTAGACCATGTCCTCCCCGTACCCCACCGCGTTCCCGAACTCGGCGGCCCGCATCCCCACCGCCTCCCGCCGCAGCCTCAGCTGTCGCCCGACGGTCGCGACGACCGCCACGCCCCAGTCGTCGTCCGGGTCCACCTCCCAACCCGGCTCGTCCGCCTCGGTCTTGAGCCGACCCGTGTCACCGTCCACGTGCATAGCGCGCCCCTCCGCCGTACCGCCGTGCCTCAACGCTCCCTACCCGGACGACCGTTCCGGACTGGCCGGACAACGTCGGACAGCGTCCGGACAGTCACCGTACGCATCGGCTCCGTCACTGTTCACGGTAGGTGCGCGCCGCCACGCTGAGTGACGTGAATCAAGAAACAGCCGTCCCCGAGGCTTTGCCGGTTACCCCCATCCGCAACTTCAGCGTGCTCCTGTCGCCCACCCCACGCGGCGCCCGCCTCGGCCGTCTTCTCGCCGCTGAGCAACTTCGCACCTGGGGAATCCCCTTGGACCCGGCGGCGCACATCGTCGGCGAACTGGCGGCCAACGCGGCGACGCACGGGCGTGTCCCGGGCCGCGACTTCCGTCTCACGCTCTACGTCGTCGCCGACACTCTCCGGATCGAGGTCACCGACACCCGCGGCGACCGTCTTCCGCACGCCCGGCACTCCGTCCCCGATGCCGAGTCCGGCCGCGGTCTCGTCCTCGTCGACGCCTTCGCCGATCGCTGGGGCTGGACCTCGGGGCCATCTCCGCGCAAGACGGTATGGGCCGAGCTGCATCTCGCACCGGAACCCGGGCGGCCGTGCTTCGGTGCTACGGGCGGTCTTCTTTTCCAAGACCCACAGATGAAAGGACCCGACCAAGCCCCACCCCTCCCGCCCGCCGGGCAAGCTCACTCGCGCGAGTGAACATCGCCAACTGGGCTGGATATGGGACCGGTTGCCTGCCCTACGCTCGGCGCAACACAACAGCAGACATGCGACGGCCCTCGCCGGGACGCCAATCCCAGTGCGAGGGCCTGACCACCGAGGAAGTAGGAGCTTCCCGATGGATACGCAGAACCCTAGCGCGCCCCCGCGCGCCCAGTCCCGTGTTGCGGCCGGTCCGGTCGGCAAACCCCCGTCTCGGCAACCCCGTTCCCGCAGTGGCCTCGTCCACGACAACACCCGCCACACCACCCGCTTCACGGTGATCGGCAACCACCTCGCCCAGCACCCGGAATTGTCCGGGCTGGCGATCGGACTCGGCGCCCACATCCAGTCCCTCCCCGCGGGCGCTCCCGTCGACATCAAGACCCTCGCCGCCCGCTTCCCCGAGGGTGTGACCCGCATCGCCGCCGCCCTGCGCGAACTCGAAGCCCACGGCTACCTCCGCCGCACCCGCGAACGCGTCCCCGGCGGCCGGATCGTCACCCGCACGGTCTCCTGCAACCAGCCGGGCCACCGCCCCGCCCCCGAGGCGGTTCCCGAGGTCGTTCCCGAGGTCGTTCCCGAGGTCGTTCCCGGGGCCGTCTCCGAACCCGCCCGGCCCGCCTCGCCCCACTCCACACCGGAGCACCCGACCCCGGCGAACTCCATGCCGGGGCATTCCACGTGGGGACACCTCGCCCCCGGGTACTCCACTCCGGCACACGCAAGGCATGAGCACCCCGCCCCAGGGCGCTCCAGGCCCCGTGCGCCCCGCAAGCCCCTCCCAGCAGTACCGCAACCCGCCTGTGGGGCCCCAGGGCTCCTCCGGGCCGGCTCGGAGCTCCTCGCGGGCCTGCGTCGTGACGACCCCCGCCTGCTCTTCTCCGCCTGCGACAGTGCCCACCTGGCCCCGGGTGTCGCCGCCTGGCTGGAGCGCGACGTCAGCGTCGCCGCCGTACGCCACGCACTCACCACCGACCTACCGTCCGAAGGTCTACTACGGCGCCCGGCCGCTCTCCTGGCCCATCGCCTGGCCGCGCAACTGCCACCGCCGCCCCCGTTCCGAGCGCCTGCCCCGCCGTCCACCGCCCAGCCATCAGCCGTTCGGCACCCCCTCCAGACCTGCGACGGCTGCGACCGCGCCTTCCGGGCGCCAGAACCCGGCGGCCGCTGCCGCGACTGCCGGGTGAGCGTCTCGGCGGCTGCCTGACAGGCGCTTGTTCAGGCGTTCAGGTCACCGGCTTCGCGACAAGAAAGGTTCAGGGTTCGCCATGGTCGGCTCCCCTGTTGTGGACAGAAACTCGGGCGACGCGCTTCCTGCCTCCTGCCGAGGCCGGCTCGGCTGCCGCCCTGGCTCGCTACGCTGGCGGGGGCATCCCCAGGAGGACACGATGAGCACCCAGTCCGATCACGGGCACGAGCTGATCCCCCGCCCTGAGCACACCCCTGACGCCCTCCGCGTGGCTCTCGCCGTCGTCGCTCCGGGCCGTCTGGAGGAGATGCAGGCCAAGAAGGACGAGGCGTTCGCCAAGGCGGTCGAATGGCAGTCCCTCAGCCCTGTGCAGAGCTGGGTACTGATCTGGGCCAGGGACATCGAGATCGCCCGCCGCCCCGAACTGTCCGCCCGCCACTCCCACGCGAAGAGCCGTCTGGAACACGAGGACCCGGCCGTCGCCCAGGAGGCACTGCGGGAACTGGCCTCCGTCCTGGACGAGGCCATGAAGGCAGTCCGCGGGTGAGTTGGAAGTGGGAGTACGCCTTCGGAGCGGAGGAAACCGCTCGTACCGCTCCGCCCGACTTCCTCCTCAAGGTGGAAGCGAAGGCAGACGAACTGGTCAGGGCGGCCGAAGCCTTGCACGTTCACGGCCGGGCCCATGAAGGCGGCGATCCAAAGGGCGGCGACATCATCGTTCCCGGCGGGATGTTCTCTTATCAGGTCGTTGTGCGGAGCGAGCGCGTCTACGTCGTTCAGATCACGTATCTGGGTTTCTGAACCTTCGGCTCGTCGGCTTCCGAGACCGCGTGACAGCGGCCGTTCGGCCAGGCGTGGCCTGGAGAAGGTGAAGCGATCCGCTGCCCGTCCGCGCACCGGAACCAGGTCACTGCCGGGACTGCCGGTCCGGCCTCCGGGCGGCCGTCTGATGCGATGCGGGCGCCCTGTGTCCCGTCCGGACGGGCGTGACCACCCGTCGGCCGTCGCCCGGCATCGATGTAGAACGAGTAGTACAGTGAAAAAATGAGTGAGAGCGCGGAGGTCCCGCTCAGGGAGCTCAATCAGCAGACATCGCGTGTCCTGGCCCGAGTGGCGGCAGGGGAGACGGTGACCATCACCAAGGACGGCGTCCCCATAGGAGACATCGTGCCGCGCGGTGCGCTGACGGGCCGGCCCGCGTATCCGTTCCGCACCGATCCCATGGGCGACCTGGACTTCCCGGACCTGGGCGGCCCCGTGCTCGACGACGACGAGATCGAGGCGACGCTACGGGGTCTGGGCGGAGACGTCGGCGGGGGAACCGATGACTGACATCCAGGTCGCCATCGCCGACACGAACGCCCTGTACCGACTGTTCACACCGAAGGACCCCAGCCACTCCGCTCACCGGGAAGCTCTGGCGCAAACGGGGCACCTCGTCGTGTCACCCATGGTGCTCACCGAACTGGACTACCTGCTGACCTCGCGCGTCGGCACCAAGGCCGCCATGAACGCACTGGACTTCATCACCGGCCAGGCGGAGGCCCGCCGGTTCGAGATTCCCGACACCGCACCGCACCTGAGAAGCGCCATGGCGGTGATGCGAGGGTGCGTCGACGCGGACGGCGGGGCGGGAGTGGGTCTGGTGGACGCGATGAACGTCGCCCTGGCGGCGGCTTTCCGGACAGCCGACATCTTCACGACGGACAGCCACTTCCGCATGATGCGTCCGCTCACCGGCCAGCCCGCCTTCCGGCTGCTCCCTGACGACTTCTGACGCTGTCGGAGCACTTCGAGGCCGTTGTCGGCGGGAGGCGAAAGCTGACGGGAGTACGGGAGTACGGGGGCGCCTGACAGTGAAGCCGCCTCGTAGGCTGGGCCCCATGACGGAACTGCCCGACCGGCGTCTGCTCCTGGTGCACGCGCATCCGGACGACGAGTCGATCAACAATGGCGCGACCATGGCCCGCTACGCGGCCGAGGGCGCCCAGGTGACGCTGGTGACCTGCACCCTCGGTGAGGAGGGCGAGGTCATCCCGCCCGGACTCGCCCATCTCGCCCCCGACCGCGAGGGCGGACTCGGCCGGTACCGGACCGGTGAGCTGAGCGCCGCCATGAAGGAGCTGGGCGTCGCCGACCACCGCTTCCTGGGCGGCCCCGGACGGTTCCGCGACTCCGGGATGATGGGCGTCGAGCAGAACCATCGCGCGGGTGCGTTCTGGTCCGCGGAGGTCGACGACGCCGCCGACTGCCTCGTAGAGGTGATCCGCGAGGTACGGCCTCAGGTGCTCGTCACCTATGACCCCGATGGGGGTTATGGGCATCCCGACCACATCCAGGCTCACCGCGTGGCCACGCGCGCCGCCGAACTGGCCGCGGAACCCACCCACCGTCCCGACCTCGGTGACGCGTGGCGGATCACCAAGACCTACTGGAACCGGGTGCCGCGCCAGGTCGCCGAGGAGGCGTTCGCCCGCCTGCGTGAGGCCCTTCCGGAGCTGCCGTTCGACAGGATGGCCGCCGTGGGCGACGTACCGGGCGTGGTCGACGAGGTGACGATCACCACCGAGATCGACGGAACCGGGTACGCCGCAGCCAAGGCCGCCGCGATGCGGGCGCACGCCACCCAGATCACCGTGGACGGCCCCTGGTTCGTCCTCTCGAACGACCTGGCGCAGCCGCTCTTCACCACCGAGTACTACGAACTGGTGAACTCCCCGCGGCCCGCGACGCGCGAGACGGACCTCTTCGCGGGGATCGAGGGCACCGGGACGATCGAGGGGATCCACCGGTGAGGGGCGCCGGGACGGCGAGTGCGAGGACGAGTGCGAGTGCGAGTGCGAGTGCGAGTGCGAGGGCGAGGACGACTTGGCTAGGGACGGATCTGTGATGAGTACGAACGGACAGCGCGGTGGCCCAAGCATGCTCGCCCAGCCGCTGACCCGGCCCTCGGGCGGACGGATCGCCGCCTATCTGGGACTCTTCCTGCTCGGCGCCGTGGTCGGTGTCGCCGGGGCGCTGGTGCAGCCGGGCTGGTTCCCGCTCGGGCTGCTGCTCGCGCTGGCGGGTGCCGCCGGACTCTTCCTGGGCGGCGCCCGGGCGACGGAGTCCCGCGCCGGGGCCGTGGCCCCCGCGGCGGGCTGGATGGTCGCCGTCGTGCTGCTCACCGCCAGCCGTCCGGAAGGGGACTTCCTCTTCGGCGCGGGAGTGGTCTCGTACCTCTTCCTCCTCGGAGGCATGGCCGTCGCTGTGATGTGCGCCACCCTCGGTCAGGGGCGGCAACCGGGCCTTTCCGATGCCCGACTTCGCAAGTGACGTACCACTTCGCCGTATCTGTCCCGTGCGGTTCCCGTGCGAGATTCCTGCACGGGCGAGGTTTGCGGGCCGTACATGGCCAGTATGGTGGTGCGCGCCGCCGAGCTGCCCGAGATGAGGTCGAGTAAACGGGCGGCGGAGCCAACCGGGAGAACCTGCCTTGAGTCGTGAAACTGACAGTTCGTCCTCCGGGCCCAACGGGCGCGGTGGAGCCGCGTACCCGTCGGGGACGCCGCCGTACGGCACCCCCGCGGCTTCCGAAAGCGGTGCCGACGCGGGCCGTTCGGCCGCCGGGAAGCCGCCGGAGGAGCGCAAGACCGAGACCACTCTGACGACACGGATCCGGATCAACATCCCCGGGTCGCGGCCCATCCCGCCCGTGGTCGTCCGTACACCCGTGGCCGACGCCGACGTGCCCTCCGAGGGTGACGACGGCGGGCACACCGGGACACACCGGGCCCCGCAGGGCGTGAGTTCGCCCGCGGGTGCCTCCGCCACGACGGCCACCGACGCGGCCCCGTTCGCACCGGCACCCGCGACTGCGCCCGGGGACCAGCCCGGGGCGGCCGAGGAGAAGACGAGCAACTGGTTCGCGCCCCGCAAGTCCGGCGCGCCCCAGATCGGGCCGGGAGGCGGGTCGACCAATGGGGCGGGCCTGCCGGGAGGTTCGACTTCCCCGGCCCCCTCGGGTGCGGCGGGCGCCGGGGGGACACCGCCCGGCCGGCCGGGCGCGGGACGGCCGATGCCGTCCACCGGTGCCGGTCCGCTGGGCATCACCGGCGGCGTGCGGCCCAGCGGTGCGAACGGTGCCGGGCTCCCCGGCGCGACCGGCGCCGGACCCGTGGCCCCCGGCCACGGTGGCGGCACGGGCTCCTTCGACGTCTCCGGGGCGCTGCGCGACACCGGCTCCTTCCCGGCCATAGGCCCGGCGGGCGGGTCCGGCGGGTCCGGTGAACCGCGCCGCGACGACCTTCCGTACTTCTCCGAGCGCGGCAGGGGCGGCCCGGCCGGCCCGACCACCGGTCCCACCACCGGTGACGGCCCGCTGCTGCCTCCGGCCGGTGCGGGCGCGGCTCCCGGCAGCCTGGCCACGTCGCCCGGCCCGCACCGCGGCAACCGGAACACGGGCACGGGCTACCCGGGCACCGGCAACGGCTCGCGCGCAGGCCTGAGCGGCGGTCTCAGCGACGACACCGCGATCCTCACCCCGCAGAAGCCCGCGCCCGACCCGGGACCCGGTGCCTACGGCGCTCCCGCGGACAACGTCTCCGGGCACACCCTGACCAGCGGCATCCCCGTCGTCTCGCCCAGTCACGACTTCGCGTACGAGGCGGGGGCGCGGGGCGACGGACCCCGGTCGCACACTCCGCCGAAGCTCCCCGAGCCGGTCCAGCAGCCGTCCGCCCCGTCGAACCAGGGGAAGAAGAAAAAGGGCCGCAACAAGCCGGCGCTCCTCGGCGTCCTCGTCGTGGTCCTCGTCGGCGGCGCCTACGGCGCGGGCCTGCTCATGAACCACTCGGACGTGCCCAAGGGCACCACCGTGCTGGGCGTCGACATCGGCGGCGGCACCCGCGACGACGCCGTCAAGAAGCTCGACGACGCCTTCAGCACGCGGACGAACAAGCCGCTCACGCTGTCCGTCGACGGCGACACGGTCCAGCTCAGGCCCGACCAGGCCGGACTCCAGCTGGACAGCCAGGCCACCGTCCGCGCCGCCGCCGGCAGCGACTACAACCCGATCTCGGTGATCGGCTCGCTGTTCGGCCAGGGGCGCGTGGTCGAGCCCGTGATGCCCGTCGACGAGGAGAAGCTGCAGGCCGCCCTGGAGCGCGCCGCGAGCGGCTCCGGTTCGGCGAGCGACGGCACGATCAAGTTCCAGCCGGGCAAGGCCGTCGCCGTCTACGGCAAGGCGGGCAAGGGCATCGACGTCGGCCCCTCGCTGAAGGCCGTCGAGGACGCGTACCGCGCCCAGGTGGAGACCAACGCGACCACTCCGGTGAAGGTCGCCACCACGACCCGCCAGCCGACGGTCGCCAAGGACGAGGTGGACCGGAAGATGTCGACGTTCGCGACGGTCGCCATGTCGGCGAAGATCATCATCCGTACGGACGCCACGCACTTCATCCCCTTCAGCCCGCAGAAGTCCATCTGGAAGTTCCTGAGCGTCCGGCCGGTCGACGGCAAGCTCGTCGAGCACTACGACCTGAACGTGCTCCAGGGGCTGTACGGCCATGCCTTCGACGGTGTGACGATCACCAAGGGCGACGGCAGCCAGAAGGCCGTGAGCCCGCAGGACGTGGCCTCCGCCATAGGAAGGGCGCTCGTCGGCAAGACGGCCGCCGCACGCGACGTGACCATCCCCACCAACCCCAACTAGCGGACGCACCGCGCGCACAGAGGGCACCCGGCCGAGGTTTCTCGACGGCCGGGTGCCCTCTCGCCGTATCGCACGGTAGGCCCGGGGCAGGGACACGATCCGCCTGGGCACAGGCGCGGGAGGGCCGCGGCGCACGGGCACGTGAGGGGCGCCGGGCGCGGGTGCGGGAGTGGGCCGCCGGGCGAGGGCACGGACGGCCGCGGGGCACGGGTGCGGGCGGCGGACATGACATCTGTCATCCGCGACCGAGGACACACCGCACTGCCGCGGGCACCCCCTTCCCCGCCACGATGGACGACATGACAACGACTGCGGCGACCACCACCTCGGTGGTCCGGTTCGAATCGGTGACCAAGAGCTACGGGAACGTGAAGGCCGTCGACGGGCTGACGCTCGAACTGCACCCGGGCGAGACCGTCGCCCTGCTGGGCCCCAACGGCGCGGGCAAGTCGACCACGCTGGACCTGCTGCTCGGCCTCAAGAACGCCGACAGCGGGACGGTCCGGGTGTTCGGCACCAGCCCGCGCGAGGCGATCGTCGCCGGACGGGTGGGCGCCATGCTCCAGAGCGGCGGGCTGATGGACGAGGTCACCGTCGGTGAACTGGTCAGGCTCGCCTGCGATCTGCACCCGAAGCCGTACAGCGCCCGCGATGTCCTCGCCCGCGCCGGCATCACCCAGATCGCCGACCGCAAGGTCAACAAGCTCTCCGGCGGCCAGGCACAGCGTGTCCGCTTCGCCCTCGCCACGGCCGGCGACAGCGACCTGATCGTCCTCGACGAGCCCACCACCGGCATGGACGTCTCCGCCCGGCAGGCCTTCTGGGCCACCATGCGCGAGCAGGCCGACCAGGGCCGTACGGTCCTGTTCGCCACGCACTACCTGGAGGAGGCCGACGCCATAGCGGACCGCGTGCTCGTCCTGCACCGGGGACGGCTGCTGGCCGACGGCACCGCCGCCGAGATCAAGGCCAAGGCCGGTGCCCGCCGCGTCGCCTTCGACCTGGAGGGCACGATCGACGAGGCCCCGCTGCGCGCGCTGCCCTTCCTCACCTCGATCACTGTGTCCAAAAGCGGCTCCGCCGCGGGGTCCGGGCAGACCGTCCGCATCCAGTCCTCCGACGCGGACGCGACGGTCCACGCGCTGTACGGGCTCGGCGTCTACCCCCGCAACCTCGAAGTCGCCGGGCTCGGTCTCGAGCAGGCCTTCGTCGCCATCACCGCCGCCGAAGAGGCGACCCGCACCGCGGCCGAACAGGCCGACCGCACCACCGCCGCGGACGCCGACCGCGCCGCCGCCGAGGAGGCCACGTCCAAGTGAACAGTCTCATCAAGCTGGAGATCACCCGCGCCCTGCGCAACCGCAAGTTCCTGTTCTTCTCGGTGATCTACCCCTCGGCCCTGTTCCTGCTGATCGCCGGCAGTGCCGACAGCACCACCGAGGTGCCCGGCACCGGTCTCACCCTGCCGACCTTCTTCATGGTCTCCATGGCCTCCTTCGGCGCCCTGACCGCCGTCCTGATGGGCAACAGCGAGCGCATCGCCAAGGAGCGGGAGAGCGGCTGGGTGCGGCAGTTGAGGCTCACCCCGCTGCCCGGCCGCGGCTATGTGTTCGCCAAGACGGCCAGCGCCGCCGTGATCAGCCTGCCGTCGATCGTCATCGTCTTCGTGGTCGCCGCGGCGGTGAAGAACGTACGCCTGGACGTCTGGCAGTGGTTCGCGCTCACCGGTGTGATCTGGGCCGGCAGCCTGGTCTTCGCCGCGCTCGGCGTCGCCATCGGCTATCTCGCCAGCGGCGACGCGGTCCGCCCGATCACGATGATCGTCTACTTCGGGCTGTCGATGCTCGGCGGCCTGTGGATGCCGACGACGACCTTCCCCGGCTGGCTGCAGAACATAGCGAAGTGGCTGCCCACGCACGCGTACGCTGCCCTGGGGCAGGCCATCGAACTGGGGAACGCCCCGCACGCGAAGGACATCGCCATCCTCGCCGTCTCCTTCGCCCTCTTCGCGGGCGGCGCGGCCTGGCTGTACCGGAAGGACACGCTGAAGGCGTGAGTGCCATGACGGAAGACCCGCTGCCCGACGGGGCCCGCACGGACCGGATCGTGAGGATGGGGGAGTCCCCGCGCAACCTCCGCGAGGCCCTGCGCAAGTCGGTGTGGATCGTCATCTGGCTGGTGTTCCTCAGCTCGCCGGTCCACGACCTCGTCTCCGGCCACCACACGCCCGCGGCCACCGCGGCCGGCTGGCTGGGGCTCGCGGCCTTCGTCGCGGTCTACCTGATGCTGGTCTTCCGGCACATGGGCAAGGCGTTCGCGGGCTCCCTGGCCGTCACCCTCATGGTGCTCGTCCTCGGCGCACTGGCCGTCGCCCTGTGCCTGACGCTCGGAGCGCCCTGGCTCGGCCTGTTCGTGTACGTCTCGGTCGCCTGCGGGACGACGTTCCCGCTGCGCGTCTCGTACGTGACCATCCCGCTCACCGCCGTCGTGATGCTGCTCGTCGGCCTGCACGGTGGCGAGCGGGACGCGCGCAACCTCGTTCTGCTCGTCGTCCTCATCGGCTTCGCGATGACCGGCGTTCGGCAGCTGGTCCGCACGACGGTGGAGCTGCGCAAGGCGCGGGCCACCGTCGCCCAGCTCGCCGCGAACGAGGAACGCCTGCGGCTCGCCCGGGACCTGCACGACCTGCTCGGCCACTCGCTCTCGCTGATCACGCTGAAGAGCGAACTGGCCAAGCGGATGCTCCCCGACCACCCCGACAAGGCGGCCCAGCAGGTCGCCGACATCGAACAGGTCAGCCGCCAGGCCCTGGTGGACGTACGTGAGGCGGTGTCCGGCTACCGGCGGCCCCGGCTGGCCGGTGAACTCGCCGGAGCCCAGGTCGCGTTGGCCGCGGCGGACGTCCTCGCCGAGCTGCCCGCCGAACCCGACCTCGACGGCGTTCCCGAGGACAGCGAGTCCGCGCTCGCCTGGGCGCTGCGCGAGGCGGTCACCAACGTCGTACGGCACAGCGGTGCCCGGCGCTGCGTGGTGGGGCTCGTCCGGCGCCAGACCCTGGACGGACCCGTGCTCGAACTGTCCGTGGAGGACGACGGCTCGGGCGGCTCCTCGGGCGCCGCCCCCGGCAACGGCCTGACGGGACTGACCGAACGGCTGGAGAAGGCGGGCGGAACGCTGGAGGCCGGCCGCGTCCGGCGCGGATTCCGGCTGGTCGCACAGGTGCCCCTGGAGCGCGGCCGGGCCTCGGTGGGCGCGGCGGACGACCCCGTAGGATCCGGTGCATGAGCCGCACGATCAAGGTCCTGCTCGCCGAGGACCAGTCGATGGTCCGCGAGGCGCTGGCCGCCCTGCTGGGACTGGAGCCGGACATCGAGGTGGTCGCTCAAGTGGCCCGCGGTGACGAGGTACTGGCGGCGGCGCGCGCCCACGACGTGGACGTGGCGCTCCTCGACATCGAGATGCCGGGCATGACCGGCATAGAGGCGGCGGCCGAGGTCCACAAGGAGATCCCCGGCATCAAGCTGATCGTCCTCACGACCTTCGGCCGCCCCGGATACCTCCGCAGCGCCATGGAGTCCGGCGCCGACGCCTTCCTGGTCAAGGACGCCCCGGCCGCCCAACTCGCCGCCGCCGTCCGCAAGGTGCTGGCCGGCGAGCGCGTCATCGACCCCACCCTCGCGGCCGCCGCCCTGGCCGAGGGTGCCAATCCCCTCACCGACCGCGAACGCGAGATCCTCCGCGCGGCGGCCGACGGCTCCACCAACGCCGAACTGGCCACCGCCCTCCACCTGTCCCAGGGGACGGTCCGCAACTACCTCTCGACGGCCATCCAGAAACTCGCGGTCCGCAACCGGGCGGAAGCGGTACGGATCGCGCGGGACAAGGGCTGGCTGTGAGCCGTGCGGCGGGACGGTGCCCTCAGTTGAGCATCGCCCGTGCCGCGTGGGCCTGTTGGCGTACGCGGGCCGCGGCCGGTTCGTCCACCGCTGCCACGACGTCCGCGTAGGCGTCGAGTTCGGTCGCTCCGGTCAGGAAGTCACCGCGCTTCACCAGGAGTTGGGCGCGCTCGTAGCGCAGACGTGCCGGGTGCGAGGGAAGCAGCAGGGAGAGTTCCACCGACCACAGGGCCACGTCGGAGCGTTCGGGGCGGGCCGCCGCCCAGGCGCGGACGTTGTTCAGGACGCGCACGACGACGTCGAGCGGGTCGGCGGGGGTGAGCATCGACGGGTCGAGCGGGGCGCCGGTAGCGCCCGCGACGAGGAGTTCCGCGTCGGAGGCGGTCAGGACGCGCCCGCCGTCGAAGGGATCGGCCAGCACCTGCTGTTCGGGCGGTCCGAAGCCCACCACGAAGTGACCGGGCAGCGCGACCCCGTAGACCGGTGCCCCGGCCCGTCGCGCGACCTCCATCCACACCACCGAGAGCAGGATGGGCAGCCCGCGCCGCCGCCGCAGCACCGCGTGCAGCAGGGAGGACTCCAGCCGCTGATAGTCGGCCGGTGAGCCCCGGAATCCGCAGCGCCCGCCGAGGAGTTCGGCGAGGGCGGTCGCCCAGGAGCGAGGGCCGCCCGGACGGAAGGGCAGCCGGCCCGCCAGCTCGTCCAGCTCGATCTGCGCCGCGTCCGTTCCGGCCTCGTCCAGTGTTCCGTCGGCCGCGGCGCCGACCAGCAGGCACAGCGCCGCCAGATCGGGGCGCTCGGCCCGCGCCTCGTCGGCGAACCGCCGCCGTACCTCGTCGGCTCGCTCGGGCTGCGGGGGCTGGGGGGAACGCATAACCGGCTCGTGCCCCTTCACGTCGATCGATACGGCTCGACGCCCGGCGCGATACCCGGTTCGGCACCCCGCTCGGCACCACCGAAACCGCCGTCCGGCTCGTCGGCGGTCACTGTGCCGGCGCTTGTAACGGCGGCGCTTGCACCGGCGGCGCTCGTACCGGTGCCTGTCGTACCGGCGTCCGCTGTATCGCCGTCTGCTGTATCGCCGTCTGCCGTATCGCCGTCCGCCGTATCGCCGTCCGCCGTATCGGTGGCCGACGGCCCCCGGTAGTGGTGGTACGCGTGATGCGGGCCGAAGCCCATCCGGGCGTACAGCTCCCGGGCCCCGGTGTTGTCCGCCTCCACCTGGAGCCAGGCCGCCGAGGCGCCCTCCTCCAGGGCCCGGCCGGCCAGGGCGGCCATGACGGCCGTGGCGAGGCCCCGGCGGCGCTGGGCGGGGTCGACCTCGACCGCTGCGAAACCGGCCCAGCGGCCGTCCACCACACACCGTCCGATCGCGGCCGGAGCCGCGCCCCCGGTGCCGGGCACCGTCGCGAACCACACCGAGGGGCCGCCGCCCAGCACCTTCAGGGCCACATCGCTCACTCCCTTGCGCTGGTAGCGGCCGAGCCACGCCTCGTCGGCCGTGCGGGAGAGCGTCACCTCGGGAGTCCCGGGAGTCCCGAGAGTCCCGGGAGCCTCGGGCACCTCCCGGTCCGCGACCGGCGCGAGCGAGCCGATCCACAGCTCGGCGGTCACCTCACGCGTCCAGCCGCGCGCCTCCAGCTCCGCGCAGAGCAGCTCCTGCGTGCCCTCGGCGCCGGTGGCGGTCTGGACGTAGGAGGGCAGGCCACGGGCGGCGTACCAGTCCCGTACGTGCGCCAGCGCCCGGTCGAGCGGCACGCCGGGGTCGCCCAGCGGCAGGACGGAGTTGGCGCGCCGGGTGAAACCGCCCGCCGCCCGCAGCTCCCATCCGCCGAGCCGCTCGCTCTCCACCGGCGGCCAGGCCCGTGCGGCGACGCGCGCCAGCTCCTCGTAGGAGGCCGCGGGGCCGCGCCGCCGCGCCGGGGCGGGCGGTACGACCTTGGCCGCGACCAGTGAGGATTCCGCGATCCGGACACGCTCGCCGGTCCGTCGTGTGATCAGCAGCACACCGTCGTCCCATGATGTGAGAACACCGACCGTATCGGTGAATTTCTCCACCGTGTCTCCGCCGTCGGTCAGGCGCCGCACCGAGACGCGTTTTCCCACGTCAGCAGCGGTGATACGGACCTCAAGGCGGCCGGAAGCAGAGATTTCCACAGGTCAGTTCACCCCTCCTGTTCGGATCATGCCCAAGAACGGAGATACTAGGGGCGGGCATCGACGACGCCGCGCTCCCGCGCGCCAGGCGGCGGAGCCTACGGAGGCCCCGCCAGCGCCCTATCGAGGAGGAACGACAGCGTGACCTACGTCATCGCGCAGCCTTGTGTCGACGTCAAGGACAAGGCGTGCATCGAGGAGTGCCCGGTCGACTGCATCTACGAGGGCTCCCGGTCCTTGTACATCCACCCGGACGAATGCGTCGACTGCGGAGCCTGTGAGCCGGTGTGCCCGGTCGAGGCGATCTTCTACGAGGACGACACTCCGGAGGAGTGGAAGGACTACTACAAGGCGAACGTCGAGTTCTTCGACGAACTCGGCTCGCCCGGCGGCGCCAGCAAGCTCGGTCTGATCGAGCGCGACCACCCCTTCATCGCAGCGCTGCCGCCGCAGAACCAGTAGAGCGGCCCGCATACGCGTCGCCTCGGTCCCGTACAGCCGATCGCTCCGATCGCCGTACGGGGCCGAGGCATTTGCCGTATCAGCCCCCGCAGCAGTCCGTGCAGCAACCCGTGTCCGGTTTTCCGCCGGTACGGGTCGTGCGTACGAGAAAGTGAGCCCGATCCCGTGTCCGCAGTCTCCGACCGGCTTCCCGTCTTCCCCTGGGACAAGCTGGAGCCCTACAAGGCGACCGCCGCCGCTCACCCGGGCGGCATCGTCGACCTGTCCGTCGGCACGCCGGTCGACCCGGTGCCCGAGCTGATCCAGAAAGCTCTGGTCGCGGCCGCGGACTCGCCCGGTTATCCCACGGTGTGGGGCACGCCCGAGCTGCGGGACGCGCTCACGGGCTGGGTGGAGCGACGCCTCGGCGCGCGGGACGTCACCCACCGGAACGTTCTGCCGATCGTCGGCTCCAAGGAACTGGTCGCCTGGCTGCCGACCCAGCTGGGTCTCGGCCCCGGCGACAAGGTCGCGTACCCGAGCCTCGCGTACCCGACGTACGAGGTCGGTGCGCGGCTCGCGCGGGCGGAGCACGTGGTCTACGACGACCCGACGGAGCTGGACCCGGCGGGCCTGAAGCTGCTGTGGCTGAACTCCCCGTCGAACCCGACCGGCAGGGTCCTGTCCGCCGCGGAACTCACCCGGATCGTCGCCTGGGCCCGTGAGCACGGCATCCTCGTCTTCTCCGACGAGTGCTACATCGAGCTGGGCTGGGAGGCCGACCCGGTCTCGGTCCTGCACCCCGACGTGTGCGGCGGCTCCTACGAGGGGATCGTCTCGGTCCACTCGCTCTCCAAGCGCTCGAACCTGGCCGGATACCGCGCCGCGTTCCTGGCGGGCGACCCCGCCGTCCTCGGTGAGCTCCTCGCGATCCGCAAGCACGGCGGCATGATGACCTCGGCGCCGACCCAGGCCGCCGTGGTCGCCGCGCTCTCGGACGACACCCACGTCCGCGAGCAGCGTGAGCGCTACGCCGCCCGCCGGACCGCCCTGCGCGACGCCCTCCTGAGCCACGGCTTCCGCATCGAGCACAGCGAGGCGAGTCTCTACCTCTGGGCCACCCGGGACGAGTCCTGCTGGTCCACGGTGGCCCACCTGGCGGACCTGGGCATCCTGGTGGCCCCGGGCGACTTCTACGGCGAGGCGGGCGAGAAGTTCGTCCGCGTGGCCCTCACCGCCTCGGACGAGCGCGTGGCGGCGGCGGTGGAACGCCTGCGGTAGGCGCGGGGGGCCGAGTGAAGCGAAACGGGGGTCCGGGGAAGCGTGTTCCCCGGACCCCCGTCGTCGTGCGCCGCCGCGGGCTAGCCCACCGGCAGGCCGCCTGGGGCCACACCGTCCGTCGGCAGGCCGCCAGGGGTCACAGCGGCGGTCGGCAGCCCGCCGGGGGCCACAGCGGCCGTCGGCAGGCCGCCAGGGGTCACGGCGTCCGTCGGCAGGCCGGCGCCGACCGCGGTCATGGCGGTGTCACCGAGGAGGGCGCCGGCCTGACCGGCCGCGCCCCCGGCAACCTTCCGCGTGGCGGGCGCGGCCTTCTTGGAGACCTTCCCGCCGGTCCCGCCCGCGGCCCGCGCGGACTTCTTGACCCCCTCGCCGCCGGACTTGCCGGCGGTCCCGGTGACGTTCTGCGCCGCTCCGTCGAGGGTGTGGCCGACGTTCGCCCCGTCCAGGGCGGTCAGCCCGCCGAGGCTGGGCGCGGCCGGCAGGTCGGTCGCCGCGCAGGCGGAGCCGGCCGCGCCGACCACGGGCGCCGCTCCGGCCGCGACGAGCAGCACGACACGGGCGATCCGGCGGGTCAGGGGGAGGGACATGGAGCTCCTTAGACGGAAGGGAACGGGGAAGTGTCCTGCCGCGCCCGGCCGCCGGGCGGCTGGCCGCCGACCGACCGCGTCACCGGACGCCGATCGCTGAGGCGATCGTTCCGGGCTCGGACGCAGTGACTACCGCTCGAAGTCCGCGAAGGTTGCGGTGGCCCGCCGCAAAGAGTTGGTAATGCGTCGCATTATCGGGTGTGGATAAAAACGGGCAAACGATACCCGGCCGGAAAGTCCACGGAATCCCTGTGGGCCTTTGTTCTCAAGGGATTTCCCGGGTGAGGGGGGTGAGCGCCCGAAAGTGCGCGCACATCGCCGGCCCGCCGGGCCAGGGTCCTCCCGACGGGTGAGGGTCCGTACTACTGCCCGGTCACGACTACTGCCCGGTCACGATCCGGACCTCGGCCGCGGTCTTCCCGCCCCCGGAACCGCCCTTCTCGTCGGCCGTGCGCCACGAGGCCTCCGAGGTCCCCGCGGTCCACTCGCGTCCCGCGTACGACACCCGCTCGATGTGCAGGGCCGAGGAATTGGCCACGGCCCAGTGCGCCAGCTCCCAGCCGCGGCGGACCACCCCGGTCCCGGCGGTGGACTCCTCGCGCACGGGGACCGTCACGGTCCGGTCGGCGGCCTTCGGGGACGCCGGGGCGGCCGGTGCCGGCGACGCGGAGGAACCCTCGGCTCCCACGGTGGCGCCCGCCTCCTGGAGCACATCGCGCCCGAAGTCCCGCGCGAGCGCGGCCCGCACCGGCGCGGGGCCGCCCGCCGGGGTGGCGGCCGGGCGCCCCTGGCAGGTCAGCGTGGCCGCCGCGCGGCCCGTCAGCGCGGCGGCGAGCAGCGTGGCGTCCGGCTCGTGCTTCGCGTACGCCTGCGGAAAGCCGCTGTGCTGCACGCGCTGCGCGGCGACGGTGAGCGGCAGCCGTGAGTAGCCCGGCACCTTGGCCAGGTGTTCGTAGAAGACGCCCGCCGCGTACGTCGGGTCCATGATCTGCTTTCTCGTGCCCCAGCCCTGCGACGGCCGCTGCTGGAACAGGCCGAGGGAGTCCCGGTCGCCGTGCTGGATGTTGCGCAGGCCCGACTCCTGGAGCGCTGTCGCGAGGGCGATGGCCACCGCGCGCTCGGGCATGCCGCGGGAGGTGCCGATGGCCGAGATCGTCGCCGCGTTCACCGCCTGTTCGGGAGTGAACTCGTACGACGCGCCGTCGCCGTTGCCGGAGACGACCTTGCACCGGGGCGCGCCCACGCCGCCGGTGAGGTACTGCACGCCGAGATAGCCCGCGACCGCGAACAGGACCACGAGGGCCCCTCCGAAGCGAAGGAGGCGACGACGGCGGCGCCGGACAGGAGTGGGGGACGGCTCAGACACGCGTACAAGGTACTGGAGACCGCTGTCGGCGATCCGTGGGGCTGTGGACAACGGAAGCGCGGCCGGGGGATAAGACCGCATCCGGCTGTTTTCGGGCTCCCTCGGCCGGGCGCGCTAGGGTCGACGCCATGGCCGACAACCCGCTTGACCTCACCCTGGACGCAGCCGAGCTCACCGCGCGGCTCGTCGACTTCCCCTCGGAGAGCGGCGAGGAGAAGCCGCTCGCGGACGCCGTCGAGGCCGCGCTGCGCGCCCTGCCGCACCTGACGGTCGACCGGTACGGCAACAACGTCGTGGCACGCACGAACCTGGGCCGCGCCGAGCGGGTCGTCCTGGCCGGTCACATCGACACCGTGCCGATCGCGGGCAACGTGCCCTCCCGCCTCGACGAGAACGGCGTGCTGTGGGGCTGCGGCACCTGCGACATGAAGTCGGGCGTCGCGGTCCAGCTCCGTATCGCTGCCACCGTTCCCGAGCCCAACCGGGACCTCACCTTCGTCTTCTACGACAACGAAGAGGTCGCGGCCCATCTGAACGGGCTGAAGCAGGTGTCCGAGGCCCACCCCGAGTGGCTGGAGGGCGACTTCGCGGTCCTCCTGGAGCCCTCCGACGGGCAGGTCGAGGGCGGCTGCCAGGGCACGCTGCGGGTGCTGCTGAAGACCAAGGGCGAACGCGCCCACTCCGCCCGCGGCTGGATGGGCTCGAACGCGATCCACGCGGCCTCCCCGATCCTGGCCGCGCTGGCCGCGTACGAGCCGCGCCACCCGGTGATCGACGGCCTGGAGTACCGCGAGGGACTGAACGCGGTGGGCATCTCGGGCGGTGTCGCGGGCAATGTCATCCCCGACGAGTGCGTCGTCACCGTCAACTTCCGCTACGCGCCCGACCGCACCGAGGAGGAGGCGGTCGAGCACGTCCGCGAGGTCTTCGCCGACTGCGGTGTGGACGAGTTCGTGATCGACGACCACAGCGGTGCCGCCCTGCCGGGCCTCTCCCACCCGGCCGCCGCCGCGTTCATCGAGGCGGTGGGGGGCACCCCGCAGCCCAAGTACGGCTGGACGGACGTCTCCCGTTTCAGCAGCCTCGGCGTCCCGGCGGTCAACTACGGCCCGGGCAACCCCCACCTGGCACACAAGCGGGACGAACGGGTGGAAGCGGCCAAGATCCTCGCGGGCGAGCAGCGACTGCGCGACTGGCTCACCGCCTGAGGCGTACGGACGTACTGTCGGCGGTTCACGGCGGACATGCCGACGTCCCCCCGCCGTAACCAGCGGAGATCTACGCTGGGGCGGAACGACCTTCCCCCGCCCCGGCCCCGGCCGGAGCGGGGGAGATCCGTACGCGGAGGGAGTGGACATGGCTACTGGCGACCCGAGGGGAAAGAAGCGGCCACCTGAGGAGCAGCGGCTGGGCCCGGTGCTGCGCAGGCGGGATCAGGTCCAGGCGAGCACCACGGATCAGCGACTGCTGGACGCGGGCGGCCCGTCCGACTGGGTGCACACCGATCCCTGGCGGGTGCTGCGCATCCAGTCGGAGTTCATCGAAGGCTTCGGCACGCTGGCCGAACTCCCGCCCGCGATCAGTGTGTTCGGCTCGGCCCGGACAGCGGTGGACTCGGCCGAGTACGAGGCGGGAGTCGCCCTCGGCCGGGGCCTGGTCGAGGCCGGGTTCGCGGTGATCACCGGCGGTGGACCGGGTGCCATGGAGGCCGCGAACAAGGGTGCGTGCGAGGCGAAGGGCATCTCCGTCGGCCTCGGTATCGAGCTCCCCTTCGAGCAGGGGCTGAACCAGTACGTCGACATCGGTCTGAACTTCCGGTACTTCTTCGTCCGGAAGATGATGTTCGTCAAGTACGCGCAGGGTTTCGTGGTCCTGCCCGGCGGTCTCGGCACTCTCGACGAACTCTTCGAGGCGCTCACCCTGGTCCAGACCCAGAAGGTCACCCGCTTCCCCATCGTGCTGTTCGGCACGGAGTACTGGGGCGGCCTCGTCGACTGGCTCAAGAACACCCTCATCGCCCAGGGCAAGGCCTCGGAGAAGGATCTGATGCTGTTCCACCTGACCGACGAGGTGGACGAGGCGGTGGCCCTGGTGTCGAAGGAGGCCGGCCGCTAGGGGGCGCCCGTCCCGCGGTTCGAAGGGCCGAGGGCACGGGAGGGGCTGCCGAGGCGGCCCCTTCCGTGCCCTTCCGTGCCCCGCGCGGCCCGTCCGCTACGCCAGTCCGCGCCGGGCCACCGCCGGCGGGCGGTGTCCGGCGATCGACGTCACCATGTCCAGCACCTGACGCGTCTCGGCGACCTCGTGGACGCGGTACACCTGCGCCCCCAGCCACGCCGAGACGGCGGTCGTCGCCAGCGTCCCGACGACCCGCTCCTTGACCGGCCTGTCGAGCGTCTCGCCCACGAAGTCCTTGTTGGAGAGGGAGACGAGAACCGGCCACCCGGTGGAGACCATCTCCCCGAGCCGCCGCGTCGCTTCCAGACTGTGCCGGGTGTTCTTCCCGAAGTCGTGCCCGGGATCGATGAGCACCGACTCGCGGGGCACCCCGAGGGCCACCGCGCGCTCCGCCAGCCCGAGCGTGACCCGCAGGATGTCGGCCATCACGTCGTCGTACGCGATCCGGTGCGGGCGCGTCCGCGGCTCCGACTCCCCGGCGTGCGTGCACACGAGCCCCACCCCGTACCGGGCGGCCACCTCGGCCAGCCGCGGATCGACCCCGCCCCAGGCGTCGTTGAGCAGATCGGCACCCGCCTCGCAGACCGCCTCGCCGACCTCGTGCCGCCAGGTGTCGACGCTGATGATCACGTCGGGGAAGCGGCGGCGGACCTCGGCCACGAAGCCGACCGTCCGGCGTGCCTCCTCCTCGGCGGTGACCTCCTCGCCAGGGCCGGCCTTGACCCCGCCGATGTCGATGATGGCGGCGCCCTCGGACACCGCCTGCTCCACGCGCGCGAGGGCGGGCTCGTCGCGGAAGGTGGCTCCCTGGTCGTAGAAGGAGTCCGGGGTCCGGTTCACGATCGCCATGATCACCGGCTCGTGCGCGTCGAATTCACGCCTGCCCAGCCTGAGCATCCCCTGTGACCTCTCCCAGTAAGTCGCACCGATAAGCCGCCTGCGACCTTAACTGTCAGACTCGCATGGCACGATCGGAGCCTGACACTTCCAGCGTCAGACTGCCTTCGTCAGTACCAGTACTTTCGCGCCGACGCGACCCGCGCCGGCACCAGAGCGTGGGGACCTCAGCGATGTTCATGTTTTTGTTCCTGGTCGTCGCACTCGCCGTCGTGGTCGCCGCGGTCACCCTGTCCGTGGTGGGGGGCGGCGAGAGCACCCCCCTTCCCGACGCCGAACCCGAGCGGCTGCGCGACCCGCTGCCCTACGACCGTCCGGTGCACAAGGGCGACGTGGACGCGCTGCGCTTCGCCGTCACCGTGCGCGGTTACCGCATGGCGGACGTCGACGACGCGCTCGGCCGGCTGGGCGCCGAGATCGGCGAGCGGGACGCCCGGATCGCCGACCTGGAGGCCGCGCTCGCGGGTGCCCGCGCGGCGGGCCCCACCACCTCGCTGCGCAAGCACCCGGAGGACGAGCAGTGAGCGACGCGCTCGCCGGACCCGACGGCGTACCGCGCTGCCCCTGGGCGCTTTCCACCGAGGACTACGTGGCGTATCACGACGAGGAGTGGGGCCGGGCGGTCCACGGTGACGACGCCCTCTACGAGCGGCTGTGTCTGGAGGCCTTCCAGTCGGGGCTGTCCTGGATCACCATCCTGCGCCGCCGGTCCAGCTTCCGCGCCGCCTTCGCGGACTTCGAGATCGCCCGCGTCGCGACCTTCACGGAGGCCGACGAGGAGCGCCTGCTCGCCGATCCGGGGATCATCCGCAACGGCGCCAAGATCCGGGCGACCGTCGCCAACGCGCGCGTGCTGGCCGACTGGGCCCCGGGCGAGCTGGACGAGCTGATCTGGTCGTTCGCCCCCGACCCCGCCTCCCGGCCGGCCCCGGAGAGGCTCTCCGACGTACCGGCCGTCACCGACGGGTCGACCGCCCTCTCCAAGGCGCTCAAAAAGCGCGGCATCCGCTTCGTCGGCCCGACGACGGCGTACGCCCTGATGCAGGCGTGCGGCCTGGTGAACGACCACCTGACGGACTGCGCGGTGCGCGACGCCGCCTGACGGGGGTGCCCCGCACGGACGCGGTGAGCCGCACACGGGCCACGAGAGGTACGCAGGGCGGGAGAGATCCCGCGAGTGGCACCGCGGGCCGTGGGCGGCCCGCGGCGCACGCTCACGGTCCGTCAGCGCCCCAGGTACTTCGGCTTCTCCTTGTTCACGAACGCCTGGACCGCGATGGTGTGGTCCTCGGACGCGCCGGCCCGCGCCTGGAGCTCGTCCTCCTTCTCCAGGGTCTCGTCCAGTGAGTGGGTGAGCCCGAACGCGAGGGACTCCTTCAGCGCGGCATACGCCAGCGTCGGCCCGGAGGCCAGCGCCCGCGCCACCTTCTCCGCCTCCGCGTGCAGTTCGCCGACCGGAACCAGCCGGTTCGCGATGCCCAGCTCGTACGCCTCCTGGGCGCTGATGCTGCGGGGGAAGAGCAGGAGGTCGGCGGCGCGGCTCGGGCCGATGACCCGGGGCAGCGTCCAGGAGACCCCGGAGTCGGCGGTCAGCGCGACGCCTGCGAAGGACGTGTTGAAGGCGGCCGTGTCGGCGACGACGCGGTAGTCCGCGGCGAGCGCGAAACCGAACCCGGCCCCGGCCGCGACGCCGTTGACCCCGGCCACCACGGGCTTCGCGGCTCCGGTCAGGGCCCGCACGATGGGGTTGTAGTGCTCGCGCACGGTGCTCATGGTCCGGCCCGACCCCGACTGCTTGTCGGCGGCCAGCAGTCCGATGTGCTCCTTGAGGTCCTGCCCGACGCAGAACGCCCGGTCACCGGCGGCGGTCAGCAGGATCGCCCGTACGGCGTCGTCCGAGGCGGCCGCCTGCGCCGCGTCCCGGAAGGCGACCTTGGTCTCGGTGTTCATCGCGTTCATCGCCTCGGGGCGGTTCAGCGTGATCGTCGCGAGTCCGTCGCTCACCTCGTAGAGCACGGTGTCGGCCATGGTGGGTCCCTTCCGGGGTCGCGGCTCGTCGTACCGGCCGGTACGTCCTGTGTCCGATGACAGCATGGCGGAGATCACCGGCGGTGGCGCGGGGCGTACATGTGACCTGCATCAAAGAATTCCGGGCCGCGGAAGTCCATGCGGCGGCGCAGTATCGCAGCCACATCGCCGAATTGAGTGGTTTTGCTCAAGCGCGTTGCGCAAGCGATGCCGACTGATGTTGGTCATCGGGTCCTGAGATGCGGGATAATGGCCTGGAAGCAATGTGTTCGATGCCGGTGACGTGTGTCCTATGAGGGGACGTGCGTGCCCTCCGAGGGGGCCGTCGGCGACGATGAGCTGGTTTCAGGAAGGGGAACGAGCATGGCGGCCATGAAGCCGCGGACGGGCGATGGCCCGCTCGAGGTGACCAAGGAGGGGCGGGGCATCGTCATGCGCGTTCCGCTCGAAGGCGGCGGTCGGCTCGTCGTCGAGCTGACCCCTGACGAGGCCGACGCGCTCGGCGACGCCCTCAAGAAGGTCGTCGGCTGACGCGGAACGCGACCCACACCTCTTCGGCTTCCCCGGCACCGCACCTGGTGCCGGGGAAGCCGTTTTTTTGCGGCGTACGGGACTGCCGTGCCGCTCGGGTCGGCAGCGGTCGGCCTGGACGTATGGCCTGGTCAGAGGCCCTCGGCCGGAAACGGACGGGACGGCGGATCAGGCAGCGGATCAGGCGGGGGTCAGCGCTTGACCGCGCACAGCAGACCGTCGCCCACCGGCAGCAGCGACGGCACCAGCTCCTGGCTCTCGCGCACCGCGCGCAGCAGTTCGCGCAGTCTGCTCACTTCCACCGGCTGCGGTCCCGAGTCCACGGTGCGGCCGTCCGCGAAGACGCCCTCGAAGGCGACGAGCCCGCCCGGCCGCAGCAGGCGCAACGATTCAGCGAGGTAGTCCAGGCTCTCCAGACGGTCGCCGTCGCAGAACACGAGGTCGTAGCCGGCGTCCGCGAGACGGGGCAGGACGTCCAGAGCGCGGCCCGGGATGAAGCGCGCGCGATTGCTGGCGAAACCGGCGGCGCGGAAGGCCTGGCGGGCGAACTGCTGGCGCTCCGGCTCCGGATCCACCGTGGTCAGTACCCCGTCCGGCCGCATGCCGTGCAGAAGATGAATTCCGGAGACGCCGGTCCCGGTACCGATCTCGGCGACCGCCTTCGCGTCGAGGGTGCCGGCGAGCAGGCGCAGGGCGGCGCCCGTGCCGGGCGACACCGAGCGCAGGCCTGCCTCGTGCGCCCGGTCCCGGGCCCAGCGCAGCGCCTCGTCCTCGGCGACAAAGGCGTCGGCGAACGCCGCCCAGCTCGTCTGCCGGTTGCCGGTAATGACCCTCTCCTGTCCCGTGGTTGCCTGGGCGTGACTGTATCCGTTGGTGCCGGGAACCTGCGGATGGGACCGGGCGTTTAGAGGGGTGGGGAAACCGGGCGGGGGGAAGTCGATGGATCGGTACACGGAGCGGGGCCGCGGGCAGTCGCCGGCGCGCCCGTATGAGCAGGTATCAAATTCTCGTAAAACCGCTTATCCGGAGCTAACGGGCGAGGTGGCTATGGTAGGGGCTCCACTGGACACCACCAGAGCCGACAGGGGAGGTGCGGCTGCGCCCGTGGATCGGGGAGGGGTGCTGCGGCGCCTACTCAGATCAGCGGGTGAGCCGAAATCCGTGACCGACAACGCTGACCAGTCCCACGCTGCTGCCCCTGTGCAGACCGCGACGTTCACCACCGACGCGGAGTCACAGGCGTGGACTCCGCCCACCTGGGAAGAGATCGTCAGCACCCACAGCGGTCGCGTCTACCGTCTGGCCTACCGCCTCACGGGCAACCAGCACGACGCCGAGGACCTCACTCAAGAGGTCTTCGTCCGTGTCTTCCGCTCGCTGTCGACCTACACGCCCGGCACCTTCGAGGGCTGGCTGCACCGCATCACCACGAACCTCTTCCTCGACATGGTGCGGCGCAAGCAGCGCATCCGTTTCGACGCCCTCGGCGAGGACGCGGCCGAGCGGCTGCCCAGCCGTGAGCCCTCCCCGCAGCAGGTCTTCAACGACGCGCACTTCGACGCCGACGTCCAGCAGGCGCTGGACACCCTGGCCCCCGAGTTCCGCGCCGCCGTCGTCCTGTGCGACATCGAGGGACTGTCCTACGAGGAGATCGCCGCGACCCTGGGCGTCAAGCTCGGCACGGTCCGCTCCCGGATCCACCGCGGCCGCTCCCAGCTGCGCAAGGCCCTGGCACACCGGTCTCCCGAGGCCCGCGCCGAGCGACGCTCGTTCGCGGCCCGTGTGCCCGTGCTGGGGGGAGGGGGCGCGACCGCGTGAGTGGAACACGTCCCACCCCTGCCGAGCAGCACCTCGGGGACCGACTTTCCGCCCTGGTGGACGGAGAGCTCGGTCATGAGTCGCGCGACCGCGTCCTGGCCCACCTCGCCACCTGCGCGAAGTGCAAGGCCGAGGCCGACGCCCAGCGCCGGCTGAAGAACGTCTTCGCCGAAATGGCCCCGCCACCCCCCTCCGAAAGCTTCCTGGCCCGACTCCAGGGACTTCCCGGGGGAGGTGACTTCGACAGCTCGCGGCTGGGCGGAGGAGGCTTCGGCGGCGGAGGACTCGCCGACGGCACCACCGGCCCCGGCCTGTCCGGCGTCTTCGGAATGCGCGGCGAACCCTTCGGGTACGTGCCGGGCGGACCGCACGCCGACGTGCTGCCCCCCGCTCCGGGGCGCGGCTTCCGCATCCACGACGTCAGCCGTCACGAGGCCGAACGGTCGGCCTCGCGCGGGCTGCGGTTCGCCTTCGCCGCGGCGGGCGCCGTGTCGCTGGCCGCCGTCGCGCTCGGCGGAGTGTCCACCGGTGTGCCCGGAGACACCCCTGACGCGCGCGGAGGAGCCGGAGCGAAGAGCAATGTGACGCCGTCCCGTTCCCAGGGCGCGGGGGCCGCCACGACTCCCGAGTCTCAGCGCCGCCGGTCCGTCGGGCCGCTGCTCGCCCAGGGCGAGCGGGCGCTCGGCAACGGTCCGGTGGCGCCGACCGGGGTGTCCGCCCCGCTGCTTCCCGGAGTCCCCGCTCCGGCGGGGCGCGGTCAGGACGTCGTGCACACCCTGACGACACCGGTGGTCGCCGGTGCCGCCGCGATGTCCCCGCTCATCCGTCCGCTCACCGACGTCCAGCCGCTCGCGCTGACCCCGGCTCCGGGACTGCTCACCGCCCCCACCGTCACACCGTCCCCCTCTTCCTCCTCGTCCCCCACCCCCCGCAGCGCTCACTGAACCTGCCCTCTGCGCGCCGGCCCGTGAACCTGGTTGAATCCGGGGTGGGCCGCGTCCGCGGGAGGGATCACGGGCGCGGAGTCGACAAGTCTGTGGTGACCGTCGGCGAGTCGTGCCGCGGGCCAGGTGTGGGGAGAGCATGAACGAGGGCAGGCCCACGAAGGCGAAGTGGTGGAGTCGACCCCGGCCCCGGGGCACGGGCGCGGACATCGCACCGGCTCATCCCACGGAACCGGACTCCACGTACCCCACCGTCCTCGCGGAGAGCGCGCAGAGCGGGCCGTCCCCGGCTGCGCCCGAGGCGCGGACGCAGCCGGGGACGGCCCGTGAGGACGACACCGGGGGCGACCACGAGCTGGACCGGCCCCCGGGCGTTCCCGGCCCGGCCGAAGAGGGAGCCCCCGCCGGCGGAGCGCACCTCGCAGGGGCAGTCCCGGCGCAGGGCGGCGCGCCCTTCGACGTCCTGCCCCGCCTACCGGGACCCTCCGGGTCCCCGAACCCGGCAGCCCCGATGCCCCAGCCCCTTGCCGCCCCCGCTGTCTCTCCCGCCCCGGCCGAGTCCGCTGTTCCCGACCCCTGGCAGAACTACGACCCCTGGGCGGCCGCGCCCGGCGCACTCCGGCAGCCCGGCGCACTCCAGCGGTACGGCGCACTCCAGCAGTACGGCCCCCTTCAGCAGAACGGGGTCGCCGTGCCCACCGCGTCGGAGCGGCGCAGGAGGGCGAGGAAGGCCCTGGTGCTCGGGGCCGTCGCGCTCACGCTGGTGTCCGGGGGAGTGGGCGGCGCCGTAGGGGCGTACCTGGAGCGGAACGGGGGGCTGACGGACATCGAGCTGCCGCAGGCCGCCAAGGAAGCCCCCGGGCGCGCCCCGGACAGTGTGGCCGGGATCGCGGCGCACGCGCTGCCGAGCGTCGTCACCCTGCACGTGCACGGGAGCGAGGAAGACGGAACGGGCACCGGCTTCGTGCTCGACGGCGAGGGACACATCCTCACCAACAACCACGTGATCCGACCGGCCGGCGCCGGCGGCACGATATCCGTGACGTTCAGCGGCGGTCAGACCGCGAAGGCCGAGGTCGTCGGACACGACAGCGGATACGACCTCGCCGTGGTCAAGGTCTCGGGAGTCCACGGTCTCGCCCCGATGCCGCTGGGCAACTCGGACAGCGTCCAGGTCGGCGACCCCGTCGTCGCCATCGGCGCGCCCTTCGACCTCGCCGACACCGTCACCTCCGGGATCATCAGCGCCAAGGACCGGCCCATCACGGCGGGCGGCGAGACGGGCGACGGCACCGACGTCTCGTACGTGGACGCGCTCCAGACGGACGCGCCGATCAACCCCGGCAACTCGGGCGGGCCCCTGCTCGACTCCCGGGCCCGCGTCATCGGCATCAACAGCGCCATCCGGTCCGCCGACGGCGGCTCCGACCAGGGGACCGGGCAGGCCGGTTCCATCGGGCTCGGCTTCGCCATCCCCGTCAACCAGGCCAAGCGCGTCGCCGAGGAGCTCATCAACACCGGCAGGGCCACCCACCCCGTGATCGGTGTCACGCTCGACATGAACTACGCCGGTGACGGCGCGCGGGTCGGCACCAAGGCCGCCGGGGGCGGTCCGCCCGTCACCACCGGCGGGCCCGGCGCGAAGGCGGGCATCAAGCCGGGCGACGTCATCACCGAGGTCGACGGCGGACGTGTCCACTCCGGCGAGGAACTCATCGTGCGGACCCGCGCCCACCGGCCGGGCGACCGGCTCCGGCTCACCGTGCGGCGGGGCGGCACGCGGAAGACGGTCACCCTGGTCCTCGGTTCCGCGAACGGCGACTGAGAGCCCCGCGAGTCACGGCCGCGAGCGGCGCGAACCCCACAGCCGAGCATGATCCCGCAACTCCGGACAGCAAACATCATGGAAAACCAACGGTGTACAGGAAGTCGGAAGCCCCGGGACAGTTCCGGACGGACGGGAACGCCGGGTACCGTTGGTCCCGGCCCGGACCACGGAAGACTCCCGAGGGCCGTGGACCGAGGACATCGCAAGGAGTTATCAGGTGTTCAATGACGTAGGACCGCTTGAGCTGGTGACGCTGGTCGTCCTGGCCGTGCTCGTCTTCGGTCCCGACAAGCTCCCGAAGATGATCCAGGACGTCACGCGCACGATTCGCAAGATCCGTGATTTCTCGGAGAGCGCCAAGGCGGACATCCGCGATGAACTCGGCCCGGAGTTCAAGGACTTCGAGTTCGAGGACCTCAATCCCAAGACGTTCATACGCAAGCACCTGGACAACGACGAGCTGGGGCTCAAGGAGATCCGTAACGGCTTCGACCTGAAGAAGGAGATGGCCGAGGTCACGGACGTGGTGCACGGCCGAGAGTCCGACTCCTCGGACGCCTCCGGGTCCTCCGGGGCCACCTCGTCCTCCGACGGCACGGCCGGCGGTTCCGTCGACATGACGAAGAAGCGCGAGAAGCTCGACGCCGACGAGCACCCGCCCTTCGACGCCGACGCCACCTGAGCCGTACGGAGTACCGCGGCGGCCCGCCGCACGGGAGCGTGCGCGACCGGGCGTCCACCACCCCGGCAGGGCCGGACCGGCCCTGGCCCCGGCCGGTCGGGACCGGCCTCGGAACGTGTTCGTCCGCGGGCCGCGAACAGGCCCCGCAAGGTCCGGACACGCCGCTCGCACTCCTTACGCGCCGGGCGCTTTCGCCGCTGCTCGCAGCGGTGTGGCTATGCTGCCCAGTTGTTGTGCGGACCGACAAGGACGCCCGAGGGGGGCGGGCCACCCGGTCCGACGAGAGCGAGGAGGCGTCCGGCAGATGGAGACGACAAGTCGGGTGGGCGTGCAGGCGCCGGCCGCGGAGGGCGGACAACAGGTCCCCTCCGCCCGGCGTACGGTCGACGGCTACCTGCTGGCGCCCTTCCCCTGGTACGGCCTCGACGAGGCCTTCACAGGGCAGCACTGGCTGATGCAGGTGGGTACCTCGGCGGACGGTGCCGTCGAGCACGGTTCGATCGGGCACGGGGACGAGCCCTCGGTGCGCCCCGAGCCGGGCGAGGACAAGGAGCGGTTCGCGGTGGTGGTCACCGTCGCCGCCAGCCCCGTTCGGCGCAGCGCGGACGGGACGGGACTGCTGGAGGCCACCTCGGTGTCCTCGGCGGCGTGGCTGGCCGGTGTGGGGCTGCTGTCCTTCACCTGGCCCGGCCAGATGGACCACACCCTGCGCGACGACTGGCTGGACCAACAGACCGAGACCGCGTGGGTGCTGGCCGACGATCTTGACGGTCCGGACTGGTCCACCCTGTCCCTTCCCGTGGACGGCGTCCCCACGACCTTCCACTACCGCGAGTCCGAGTTCGGCTGGGTTCTCGCGGGTTCCACCCAGGAAGGCGTCCACGTGGGCGCGTACGGGCGGGGAATGAGCGCGTACGGGCTGGGCTTCGCGATGATCAAGGACATCGAGGCATACGCCTAGGAAGGCCCTGGCGGCGGCTGCGGCCGCCGCGGGCACCGGTGGCGGACACGGGGTCTGACAGTCTCCGCGAGGGACAGTCTCCGCGAGGCTCTGGCGGCCGCTACGAGGAAGGGGGCGCCGTCCGTGCGGACGGCGCCCCCTCCTTCGTGACGACGGCGTTGGAGCGTCGTGCGGGAAGTCCTAGAACTTGTTGCGCGGGGTGATTCCCAGCGACATGCCCGACAGGCCGCGCTGACGGCCGCCCAGCTTGCCGGCGATGGCACGCAGGGCCGAGCCGGCGGGGGAGTCGGGGTCGGTCAGGACCACCGGCTTGCCCTCGTCGCCGCCCTCGCGCAGGCGGACGTCGATCGGGATGGAGCCGAGGACCGGGACGGTGGCGCCGGTGGTGCGGGTCAGGCCGTCGGCGACGGACTGGCCGCCGCCGGTGCCGAAGACGTCGACCATCTCGTCGCAGTGCGGGCAGGGCAGCCCCGCCATGTTCTCGACGACGCCCACGATCTTCTGGTGGGTCTGCACGGCGATGGAGCCGGCCCGCTCGGCCACCTCGGCCGCCGCCTGCTGCGGGGTCGTGACGACCAGGATCTCGGCGTTCGGGACGAGCTGGGCGACGGAGATGGCGATGTCGCCCGTGCCCGGCGGCAGGTCGAGGAGCAGGACGTCCAGGTCGCCCCAGTAGACGTCCGCCAGGAACTGCTGGAGGGCGCGGTGCAGCATCGGGCCGCGCCAGACCACCGGCGCGTTGCCCGGGGTGAACATGCCGATCGAGATGACCTTCACGCCGTGCGCGGACGGCGGCATGATCATGTTCTCGACCTGGGTCGGCTTGCCGTCGGCGCCGAGCATGCGCGGCACCGAGTGGCCGTAGATGTCGGCGTCCACGACACCGACCTTGAGTCCGTCGGCGGCCATCGCCGCCGCCAGGTTCACGGTGACCGAGGACTTGCCGACGCCGCCCTTGCCGGAGGCGACCGCGTACACGCGGGTGAGCGAGCCGGGCTTGGCGAAGGGAACCTCGCGCTCGGCCGTGCCGCCCTTCAGCGCGGTCGCCAGCTCGCGGCGCTGTTCGTCGCTCATCACGTCGAGTTCCACGTCGACACCGGTGACGCCCTCGACCCGCGAGACCGCCTCCGTCACCCGCTGGGTGATCGTGTCGCGCATCGGGCAGCCGGAGACCGTGAGGTACACCGCGACCGCGACCACGCCATCCGCACCGATCTCCACGGATTTGACCATCCCCAGTTCGGTGATGGGTCGGTTGATCTCGGGGTCGTTCACCGTCGCCAGTGCTTCACGCACCGCGTCTTCCGTAGCCATAGGGACGATGGTACGGCGCACCCCATGGGCCCCGGTAAGCCCTTCACCGGTCGTCTACGTCACGTCCGTGCGACCGTTCCGCCGGGAATACGACGCGGCCGTCCCCGTGGCCGTCGGGATACCGGTCCTCCAGCTCCTTGACCAGGTCCTGGAGCTCGTTGCGGATCCAGTCGCGGGTGGCGACCTCGCCGAGGCCCATCCGCAGCGCGGCGATCTCGCGCGTGAGGTACTCGGTGTCGGCGATGGAGCGCTCGTTCTGCTTGCGGTCCTGTTCGAGGTTGACCCGGTCCCGGTCGTCCTGCCGGTTCTGCGCGAGCAGGATCAGCGGGGCGGCGTAGGAGGCCTGGAGCGACAGCATCAGCGTCAGGAAGATGAACGGGTAGTTGTCGAAACGCAGGCCGTGCGGCGCGAAGGCGTTCCAGACCACCCACATGATGATGACGATCGTCATCCAGACGAGGAACCGCCCGGTGCCCAGGAAGCGGGCGATGCGTTCCGAGAACCGTCCGAAGGCCTCCGGGTCCCACTCGGGCAGCAGTCTGCGCCGCGGCGGCTTCGGCTGGTCGAGCCGGGTGCGTGGCCGGGGGGTCGCCGTCGACCCCGTGGAGGCCCGCTCACGGGCCTCACGGTCAGGCGCCATGTCGTCCCTCTCCGCCCAGCGGGCCGTCCGGCCCCCGGCGGCCGTCCTCGTGGCCCCGGCCGTCCCCGGGGACGCCTGCTCGGCCGGCCTGATGGCTGTCGCCGCTGTCGTGGCTCTCCGCGTGCAGGCTTTCGTGCACGCTCTCGTCGAGGTGGAACTCCGTCTCCCGCCAGTCCTCGGGCAGCATGTGGTCCAGTACGTCGTCCACGGTCACCGCCCCGAGCAGCGAGCCGCTCTCGTCGACGACGGGGGCCGCCACCATGTCGTACGTCGCGAAGAACCCGGCGACCACGGGCAGCTCGTCCTCCGGGGCCAGCGGCTGCAGGTCGTCGTCGACGAGCGAGCCGACCAGGGTGAACGGCGGATCGCGCAGCAGCCGCTGGAAGTGCACCGCACCCAGGTACTTGCCCGTCGGTGTCTCGTCCGGTGGGCGGCACACGTACACCTGGGCGGCGAGCGCGGGGGAGAGGTCGGGATCGCGGACCCGGGCGAGCGCTTCGGCCACGGTCGCGTCGGGCCGCAGCACGATGGGCTCGGTGGTCATGAGGCCGCCCGCCGTCCGTTCCGCGTACGCCATGAGCCGCCGGACGTCCGCCGCCTCGCCGGGCCGCATCAGAGTCAGCAGCCGCTCCACGTCCTCGGTGGGCAGTTCGGCGAGCAGGTCGGCCGCGTCGTCGGGGTCCATCGCCTCCAGGACGTCGGCCGCGCGTTCCTCCTTGAGCTTGCCGAGGATCTCGATCTGGTCGTCCTCGGGCAGTTCTTCGAGTACGTCGGCGAGGCGGTCGTCGTCGAGCGCGGCGGCCACCTCGCCGCGCCGCTTCGGCGACAGGTGGTGCAGCACGTTCGCGAGGTCGGCCGGGCGCAGCTGCTCGAAGGTGGCGAGCAGGCTCTCCGCGCCCTGTCCGTGCTCCTCCAGGGAGAACCCGGTGACGGCGGACCAGTCGACCGTCATCGTCTCGCCCTTGGCGCGCCGGAAGGCGCCGCTGCGCCCCTTGCGCACGAAGACCCGGCCGATCTCCCATTCCCTGCGGGCGGGCAGCTGCTGGATCGACACGTCCAGGACCGTCACCTCCTCGCCCGTCTCGACGAGGGTCACGAGCCGGTCGAGCAGTTCGCCGAAGACGAGCCGTTCGGTGGGCCGCTGCTCGAAGCGGCGCACGTTCAGGACGCCGGTCGTGATGACCTGGCCGGACTCGATGCCGGTCACCCGGGTCATGGGCAGGAAGATCCGGCGGCGCGTGGACAGTTCGACGACGAGGCCGAGCATGCGGGGCGACCGCCGTCCGACGCGCAGCATGGCGACGAGGTCCCGCACACGGCCCACCTGGTCGCCGTTCGGGTCGAACACGGCGACGCCGGCCAGGTGCGAGACGAAGATCCGGGGGGCGGCTGCGGCCATGCCAGCGCCTCCTTCACTTCGGAGCGTTGTGTACCGGTCTGTCCGCTCGGGTGGGCTTCAGGCTAGCCCGTCCCGCTCGGGTACGCCCTGGTGGGCGGTCCGGACGGACCGCCTCCGCCCGGCGGGTGCCGCACCGGTACGCTGCCGTACGCCGTTTGAGGACCGCACGAAAGGCAGCCCCACCTGTGACTGCAATTCCCCAGGGCCGTACCCGCAGAGCCGTGACGGTGGCCGCGATGTGCGCACTGGCCGTGACAGGGACGGGGCTGACGGGGTGCGGGAGCGGGGATCCGGACGCGGGCACGAACGGGGTCGGCAAGCTGTCTGCCGCGACCATTCAGGCGAGGACGAGGAAGGCGGCCGAGGCCGCGCAGACCGTGCGGCTCTCCGGGACGGTCGTCTCCAACGGGACCACGTTCACCCTCGACATGCGCCTCAAGTCCGACGGCGGTACCGGGTCGGTCACCTCGAAGGGGGCCAGTTTCCGGCTGCTGCGGGTCGGTGAGCACCTCTTCCTCAAGGCCGACGGCGAGTTCTGGGCCCATCAGGACGGCAAGAGCGGCGGCAAGTCGGCGGACACCGCGGCGGTGGAGAAGCTGCGGGGCATGTACGTGAAGGTGCCGACCGGCGACCCCGCGTACAAGCGCTTCAGCGGCTTCACCGACAAGGACGTCCTGCTCGACGGGCTGCTCGGGCTGCACGGCGCCCTCGCCAAGGACGGCCACCACGACCAGTCCGGCGTCCGCACCATTCGCATCACCGGCGACAAGGGCGCGGGCGGCACCCTGGACGTCTCCCTGGAGGGCACCCCGTACCCGCTCCTGCTGGGACGCGCGGGCAACGCCGGCACCCTCCGTCTGACGGAGTGGGGCAAGGACTTCCCGCTGGCGGAGCCGTCCAAGAAGGACACGGTCGACTACGGGCAGCAGCTGCCCTCGTCATAAGCCCGCAGCGACCTGCGACCTGCGACCTGCGACCTGAGACCAGCGGCGAGCGGCGAGCGGCCCACGACCCACGCCCACGAAGCCCCACCACGACCCACGAAGCCCCACCACGACCCACGAAGCCCCACCACGACCCACGAAGCCCCACCACGACCCACGAACCGCGCCCACGAACCGCGACGGGGCGGCGTGATTCGTGCAGCCTCGTGGCCCGCTAGCCGCGCTTGCGCCGCTTCATCAGCAGGCGGGGCAGCGCCGCCGGGATCGGCCGGCGGGTCGTCGCCGGGGACGGCAGCGGCCGTTCGGCGAGCGAACCATCGGGCAGCTCCGCGGTCACGCCCGTCGGTTCCAGACGCAGCACCCGGCATTCGCGTGCCCAGCGCTCCGGCATGGCCTCGCCGTCGGGTGCGTTCAGCCGCTTGCCCTTGAGCTCCCCGACGGCCGCCTCCCACTCCGGGGTGTGCGCGCCGAGTTCCACGACGGTGGCGGACCAGGACACGAGCCGTCCGCCCTTGTCCTTGCTGCGTACGGTGACGACCGCGTCGCCCCCGTCGAGCAGCCCCGGCAGCGGCTGCTCGCCGGGCCCGTCGCCGACCAGGCAGGCCGCGCCGTCGTGCCACACGTGCCACAGCGCGCGGGCGGGCACCTCGTGGTCCGGACCGGGGGATGACGGCGTGCCGACGTCGCGCACCCAGATCAGCCCGGACTTCTTGGTGGCCTCCTCGACGAGGGCCTGGTCGAGCAGCTCTTGCGTCATGGGGCAAGACTAACCAGCCCGCACTACAGCCAGCCGTTGCGCTTCAGGATGCGGTGGATCGAGAGGCAGAGCCCGACGGTGACGCCCATGACCACCGGGTAGCCGTAGCGCCAGTGCAGCTCGGGCATGTACTTGAAGTTCATGCCGTACACACCACAGACCATCGTCGGTACGGCGACGATCGCGGCCCACGAGGTGATCTTGCGCATGTCCTCGTTCTGTGCCACGGAGGCCTGCGCGAGGTTGGCCTGGAGGATCGAGTTGAGCAGTTCGTCGAAACCGAGGACCTGCTCCTGCACACGGGCGAGGTGGTCGGCGACGTCGCGGAAGTACTTCTGGATGTCGGGGTCGATCAGCCGCATCGGGCGCTCGCTCAGCAGCTGCATGGGGCGCAGCAGCGGCGACACCGCCCGCTTGAACTCCATCACCTCGCGCTTGAGCTGGTAGATCTGCCCGGCGTCCGTGCCGCGCGGGGTGCCCTTGCGGCCCGGCGAGAACACCTCGGTCTCGACCTCGTCGATGTCGTCCTGCACGGCGTCCACGACCGCGATGTAGCCGTCGACGACATGGTCGGCGATCGCGTGCAGGACCGCGGAGGGGCCCTTGGCGAGCAGCTCGGGGTCGTCCTGCAGCCGGTGCCGCAGCGCGCGCAGCGAGCCCTGCCCGCCGTGCCGGACGGTGATGAAGAAGTCCCGTCCGGTGAAGCACATGACCTCGCCGGTCTCGACGATCTCGCTGGTCGCCGTCAGCCGGTCGTGCTCGACGTAGTGGATGGTCTTGAAGACGGTGAAGAGGGAGTCGTCGTAGCGCTCCAGCTTGGGGCGCTGGTGGGCCTGGACGGCGTCCTCCACGGCCAGCGGGTGCAGCCCGAACTCCCGGGCGATGACAGCGAATTCGTCCTCGGTGGGCTCGTGCAGGCCGATCCACACGAAGCCGCCGTCGCGACGCACCTGACGCATCGCCTCCTGCGGCGTGAGCGGTGTGCGCGTCGCGATCCGGGCGCCGTCGCGGTAGACGGCGCAGTCGACCACGGCCGACGGGGTGCCGGGGTCACGGGTGGTGTCGTACGAGCCACTGTCCTTGCGCAGGGAGGGGCGGGGGCGGACCGCGGCGCGCAGGTCACGGATCATCGACATGGCAGGCTCCTTTTCGCAACGGAGGCGGCCGGCGACGGTTGGAACTACCCGGAATGGGGACGTCCTGACTGCGGATGTTTGGCACGTCCACAAAGCGGGGAGCACCGCACCGTCGCGGTGGCAGCTTCGCTACTGATTCAGATCAGACAGATCAGGGGTTCAGATCGGACAGATCAGGCGGAAACGAAGCGCTCTTCCGTGGTGCACCGGGCAACGCTGACACGTATGCACACGATTGCGGGAGGCGGCGGCCGGCAGGGCTGAAAACCCAGCGGAACCAGCTACGGACTCAGCGACCGGAAGAGCGGGTGGTACTGCACGGTCGACTTCGGTCCATTGCAGCCCCACCTCCTCCGGTCGGTCCCCCGTGGGGGACGATCCATCCCCCGAAGGGGAGTCTGCCTCCCGCCGAGGGGGAGTCAGATCAGTCTCAGTGTGCCGGAGCCCGGGAGCAACTCCCGCAGTGCCATGAGGGCCTGGTGGGGCCTTCGGTCATGCACTGCTCCGACCAGCGGCCAAGACTATCAGCGCACCGATACGTCAAGGCTCCGCTTTGCGCGTTGTTGACCGGGGTCCGGTGCACCCTGGCGCAATTGACGCGGCCTATGCTCGCTTCATGGCTGATGTTCTTCCTCTGGTCGAGGCCCGTTTGCGCTCCGCGCTGGGCGAACCCGACGCGCGGGCCGCGGTCACCTTCCTCGGCACCGACCGCATCGAGGTGCTGCGCTTCACCGAGGGCGACATCGTCCGCTACGCCACGCTCGGGATGTCCGCCCAGCCGATGGCCGACCCCACCGCCGTGCTCGCCGATCCGGTGAAGGGTCCGCGCGCCGAGTTGATCCTCTCGGTCCGCCCGGCCGGCGCCGACACCGACAAGGTGCTCCGCCCGCTGGCCGTACTCGCCGCCTCCCCCCAGGTCGAGGGTCTGGTCGTGGCCTCCGGCGCCTCGCTCGACGTGGGTGAACCCCTCTGGCCGGGCGCGCCGTTCACCTCCGTCCTGGTCGCGGAGTCCGGCGGTCTGGTGGAGGACCTGGAACTGGACGAGCCCGCCGATCCCGTACGTTTCCTGCCGCTGCTGCCGATGACGCCCAACGAGGCCGCCTGGAAACGCGTCCACGGCGCGGGCGCCCTTCAGGAGCGCTGGCTGAACGGCGGTACGGACCTGCGCGATCCGCTGCGCAGGTCCGTACCCCTGGACTGATCGGCCCGGGACCGTCGAATGTGATGACACGTCAATCCTGGTTCCAGGTAGCTCAGTTGGCGAAGATCGTGACACCGTCCTCGGTGGCGTGGACCGGCTCCAGTTCCTCGGCCTCCTTCGACAGCGCGTCGCGACGCAGGTAGACCACGGCCGCGCCCAGCAGCGCGGTGACGGCGGCGACCACGAACGGCACACGGATGCTGCTCCACTCCTCGATCTTCGGGGCGAAGTACGGAGCCGCCGCGGCCGCGAACCAGCGCACGAAGTTGTAGCCGGCGCTCGCCACCGGGCGGGGTGCGTCGGAGACCCCGAGGGCCAGCTCCGTGTAGACGGTGTTGTTCACGCCGATGAAGGCGCCGGACAGGACCGTGCAGACGACGGCGGTGGTGTGGTCCCCGTACCCGAGGACGAGCACGTCGGCTGCGAGCAGCAGCAGGGAGCCGCCCAGTACCTTCAGCGAGCCGAACCGCGCCTGCATGCGCGGCGCCACGATCACCGAGAAGACCGCGAGCAGCAGACCCCAGCAGAAGAACACCGCGCCGGACTTGTACGGCGTCATGTTCAGTACGAACGGGGTGAAGGCCAGCACGGTGAAGAACGTGTAGTTGTAGAAGAACGCGGAGGCCGCGGCGGAGGCGAGGCCCTTGTGGCCGAGGGCGCGCAGCGGGTCGAGCAGTGAGGTCGTGCGCGCGGGCTTCGGCTGCTCCTTCAGGAACGCCGTGATGCACAGGAAGCCGACCGCCATCAGGAACGCGGTGCCGAAGAACGGGTAGCGCCAGCTGACGTTGCCGAGCAGGGCTCCCGCCAGGGGGCCGCAGGCCATGCCGAGGCCGAGCGCCGACTCGTACAGCAGGATCGCCGTGGCGCTGCCGCCGGCCGCCGCGCCGACGATGACGGCGAGGGCCGTGGACACGAACAGCGCGTTGCCGAGCCCCCAGCCGGCCCGGAAGCCGACGAGTTCGCCGACCGATCCCGAGGTGCCGGCGAGTCCGGCGAAGACCACGACGAGCGCGAGGCCGAGCAGCAGGGTCCGGCGGCCGCCGATCCGGCTGGAGACGAAGCCGGTCACCAGCATCGCGACGGCGGTGATCAGGAAGTACGAGGTGAAGAGCAGGGACACCTGGCCGGCCGTGGCATCGAGTCCCCGGGCGATGGACGGCAGGATCGGGTCGACGAGCCCGATGCCCATGAACGCGACGACGGACGCCCCGGCCGTCGCCCAGACGGCCCTCGGCTGACGCAGGACGATGCCGGCGCCGGTGCCGAACGTGTCGCCCTCGGCGGGGCCTTCCGTGCTGTTGATCATGCCCGCTCCTTCACTGTGCGCCGACTGGATCGTTGGCCTATGCACACAATAAGTTAGGTGGGCTAATTAATGCAACATGCACGTAGTTTTTGACATGACAGGCACACGCCGGACGGGTGATCGTCCTTGACGCGGCGAAGGACGGGGAGGACCGTTGGGCCCTATGAGGGGCGAACCCAGTTGCCCGAAGTGTGGTGGCCGGGTCAGGGCTCCCGGCCTCTTTGCCGATTCCTGGCAGTGCGATGTGCACGGCACGGTGCATCCGCTGCAGCCCGTGATCCCGCCCAGCGTCGAGGCCCTCGGTGTGGTCGTGCACCGCGCCCGGGTGCCGGTGTGGATGCCGTGGCCGCTCCCCGTCGGCTGGCTGTTCACCGGAGCGGCGTTCGCGGGGGACGACCGCAGCGGAGGCAGGGCCACCGCCATCGCCTGCTCGGGGCCCGGACCGCTGGGTGGCATGGGTGAGCTGATCCTGGTCGCCGAGGAGCTGGGCGTCGGTCTCGGCGCGCGCTACGCGGGGATGGACGGACCCGACCCCGGCCCGTACATGAGTGTCGAGAAACCGCCTCAGGCGAAGGTCCTCGCGGCGGGCCGGCCGACCCCGCTCTGGCATGTCTCCAGCTCCCCCGACGACCGCGCCGTCTTCGCGGGCGAGGCACGCGGGCTGTGGCTGTGGGCCGTCGTCTGGCCCGAACAGACCGGGCTGCTGATGTACGACGAACTGGTCCTCACGGACCTGCGCGACGCGGGCGCGGAGGTGGACCTGCTGCCGTGCGGCGCGCTGTCGCCGCGCATCCTGGAGCCCTAGCACTCGGCGAACGGCTTGCCCGTGACGGCTCGGCTCGCGGTCGGCTCCGCGGAACGCTTGCCCGTGACGGCTCGGCTCGCGGTCGGCTCCGCGGAACGCTTCGCCCCTGGTCGTGCTCCGAGGCGCCGACCCTGGGAACCGGATGCCGGTTTCGGTGGAGTCGGTAGGGGTCGCTCGGCCGGTACGGGTGTGACAGGCGGGTCCCGGATTCCCCGTTATCCTTGAGCGTCCCCGTCCGTTCCGTCACCGCCTGGAGTCCGCGTAGTGCGCATCGATCTGCACGCCCACTCCACCGCCTCCGACGGTACGGACACCCCCGCCGAACTGGTGCGCAACGCCGCCGCCGCCGGTCTCGACGTCGTCGCGCTGACCGACCACGACACCACCCGTGGGTACGCCGAGGCGATCGCCGCACTGCCCGAGGGGCTCGCTCTCGTCACCGGCGCCGAACTCTCCTGCCGGATCGACGGCATCAGCATGCACATGCTGGCCTACCTCTTCGACCCCGAGGAGCCCGCACTGCTCGCCGAGCGCGAACTGGTGCGGGACGACCGGGTGCCGCGCGCCCGGAGCATGATCGCCAGGCTCCGGGAACTCGGCGTGCCGATCACCTGGGAACAGGTGGCGCGCATCGCGGGCGACGGGTCGGTCGGACGCCCGCACGTCGCCTCCGCCCTGGTCGAGCTGGGCGTCGTCGACAGTGTCTCCGACGCCTTCACCGGGCAGTGGCTCGCCGACGGGGGCCGCGCCTACGTCCCCAAGCACGAGACCGACCCCTTCGAGGCGATCCGGCTGGTCAAGGGGGCCGGGGGCGTCACCGTCTTCGCGCACCCGGCCGCCGCCAAGCGGGGCCGTACCGTGCCGGAGTCGGTGATCGCCGAGTTGGCCACCGCGGGCCTCGACGGCATCGAGGTCGACCACATGGACCACGAGCCGGCCACCCGGGCACGGCTGCGCGGTCTGGCCGCCGAGCTGGGGCTGCTGACCACGGGCTCGTCCGACTACCACGGCAGCCGCAAGACCTGTGTGCTCGGGGAGTTCACCACCGACCCCGAGGTCTACGGGGAGATCACCCGCCGCGCCACCGGGGCGTTCCCGGTGCCGGGCGCGGGCGGAGCCTGAACCCCCCCGGACGTTCCCGTACGGGCGGGGTTCCGTCAGGCCGGCACCGGCGCCTCTGCCTCATCCCAGGTTGCGGCTAGGGCTATGGCTGCGGCTGCGCAGGTGTCGACGGGTCGCTGTCGCGAGCCCCGTGGGCGAGGCCGCCCGTACGTGAGGCTCGTACGGGCAGGGCCGGTGTCGTAGGGCGCCGGCCATCGCGGGGCGGCGCGTGCTGAGGCTCGTGCCCGGTCCGGCCGGAGGTCCCGGTCGTCGCCGGGCCGAGGGCACGCGTTCCGGGCCCGGTCCGGTCGGCCGGCCGCCAGACGGAGCCGCGCCCGCACGGGTCGCCCGCACGGGTCGCCCACACGGGTCAACGGCACGGGGCGTACGTCCCGCCCCCGCTCGACCGGAACCGTGCCGTGCTCACCGGCCCGTCCCCAGGCACCCGGCTCCGCCGGTCGTGCCGCCCTGTTCCGTCCGCGGAACGACTGCCAGAAGCGGTGGCCGGAAGATCCGCCCACCCTCTCCCACCACCTCGCAAGGCTTCTCTCCACCATGTTCGACGTCGCCGTCTTCGGCTCCCTCTTCGTCACCCTCTTCGTCATCATGGATCCCCCCGGGATCACCCCGATCTTCCTGGCGCTGACCGCCGGTCGCCCCGCCAGGGTGCAGCGGCGGATGGCCTTCCAGGCGGTCTGCGTCGCCGGTGGCGTCATCACCACCTTCGGGCTCCTCGGGCACCAGATCCTGGACTACCTGCACGTGTCCGTGCCCGCGCTGATGATCGCGGGCGGACTGCTGCTCCTGCTCATCGCCCTCGACCTGCTGACCGGCAAGACCGACGAGCCGAAGCAGACCAAGGACGTCAACGTCGCCCTCGTCCCCCTGGGCATGCCGCTGCTCGCCGGGCCGGGCGCCATCGTGTCCGTGATCCTCGCGGTGCAGAAGGCCGACACGGTCGCCACACAGGTCTCGCTCTGGAGTGCCATTCTCGCGATCCATGTCGTGCTGTGGGTCGTGATGCGCTACTCGCTGCTGATCATCCGTGTCATCAAGGACGGTGGCGTGGTGCTCGTGACCAGGCTCGCGGGCATGATGCTCTCGGCCATCGCGGTGCAGCAGATCATCAACGGCGTCACGCAGGTGATCAAGGGAAGCTGACGGCGTTCCCCGGGCGGCGGTTCAGCGATGGTCCAGGACAGGCCACCGCTTCGTCCGGACACGCAGAGCCCCGCACGGCATCCTCGCCGTGCGGGGCTCTGAAGTCTGAGAAGCGTCTGCGGTCCGCAACGCGTTCCGGTCCTACGAGGCGCGTTCGGTGCGTCCTCGTACGGCGAAGCGGATGATCGTCGTGTTACGAAGCGGTTGTATCGGCCGGGCGGATCCACAGTCGCTGCCCGATGGCGGCGGCCTGCTGAACGATCCGGTTGACGGAGGCGGCGTCCACGACTGTGCTGTCCACGGGCGTGCCGTCGACATCGTCGAGTCGCATGATTTCGAAGCGCATGGGCTTCTCCCTTCGTCTGGTCATCCTCCTGAGGAGAACTACTTGTGTGGGCGGAGCGAGGCACCAGTGTCCTCGCTCACGTAGGGAGTCAACGGGATGCGTGTTACAAACATTCCCTACGCTAAGGAAATTTTTCGAGAACCTAATTACCGGCGGGTAGGCCGGGTGGCGGAGACTGAACGGCGCCAGTTGTGTTCGCAGCGTGACCGCCGGGACAATAGTCTTGATGAACGACGACCACGCGGCGCTCGCCGCCCGCATAGACCGTACGAACGAGCTGCTCCAGCGCGTGCTCGCCGAGGTCGCGAAGACCCCCTCCACCCACGCGATCTTCGTTGACGCCGGATATCTGTACGCGGCCGCGGGGCGGCTCGTCGCCGGCACGGAGGACCGCCGTTCGTTCGACCTGGACACCGAGGGCCTCATCGAGGCGCTCATCGACCGGGCCCGCACGATCTTCGCGGACAGCCGACTGCTGCGCGTCTACTGGTACGACGGCGCGCGACGGCGCATCCACACCGCGGAGCAGCAGGCCATCGCCGAACTCCCGGACGTGAAGGTCCGGTTGGGCAACCTGAACGCCAACAACCAGCAAAAGGGCGTCGATTCGCTCATCCGGTCGGACCTGGAGTCCCTCGCCCGGCACCGCGCCATCAGTGACGCGGCGCTGCTCGGCGGCGACGAGGACCTCGTCTCCGCGGTCGAGGCGGCGCAGGGCTACGGCGCCCGGGTCCACCTCTGGGGCATCGAGGCGCCCGAGGGGCGAAACCAGGCCGAACCGCTTCTGTGGGAGGTCGACAGCCAGCGCACGCTCGACCTCGACTTCTTCAAGCCGTACGTGGCCAGGCGGACCGCCCAGTCGTACGACCCGACGGCGGCGGTCCGGCCCACCCGGGAGGACGTGCGCTTCGTCGGCGCCCAGATCGCCGCGAAGTGGCTGGCCGCCCGGGGCCGCGAATCCCTGGTGGAGCTGCTTCCCGGGCACCCGTACCTACCCGGCTCGGTCGACCAGGACCTGCTGGTCGAGGCCGAGGGCCTGCTCCAGTACTCCCTGCGCGGACAGTCGGACTTGCGCCGCGCATTGCGGGACGGCTTCTGGGAGCACCTGCAGGCGCAGTACTAGCAGGCGCGGCAGACGTAGTGACTACAGGGCGCGGTACCGGCGGCGCGGTGCTAGGCGTGCGGGCCCGTGCTGTCCCAGAAACCGGCCAGCGCGCGGGCGGTCTCCAGGGGCTGGTCGGCGTTCGGGGAGTGCTCGGCCCCCTCCACGACCGTGCGGTGCGCGTCCAGCCGTACGGCCATCTTGTCCAGCAGGGGGACCGGCCAGGTGTCGTCGAGCTCGCCGGATATCACGTGCTTCGGCAGGGGAACGGCGGCGAGTTCGGCGACGCGGTCGGGCTCGTCGCAGAGCTGGCGTCCGGTGGCGACGAGTTGGGCGGGACTGTTGCCGAGCCAGCGGCGGCGCAGGTCGGCGAGGTCGTCGAGCCCCGCGTCCAGCGCGCCCGTGTCGGTCTCCTCGGGCGACTCCATCGCCCGGATCGCCTCCCACACCTCGGCCATGCTCATCACGGCCAGCGCGTCCCGCAACAGCTTGACGCGCTGCTGCTGGGACGTTGAGATCTGGGCCGGGCCGGAGGCCATGAGCGTCAGTGAGACGAACGGTGACGGGTCGACCAGTACGGCGGCGCGGGCGATCAGGCCGCCGAGCGAGTGCCCCACGAGGTGTACGGGGGTGCCGACGGCGGCCGCCTGTGCGAGCACGTCCTGTGCCAACTCGCTCTGCGCGTAGGCCGTTTCGTCGTCCCGCGGCCCCTCGGTCTCGAACTGTCCGCGCCCGTCCACGGCCACCGTCCGGTACCCCGCCGCGGCCAACGGCGCGTGCAGCGCGATGAAGTCCTCCTTGCTCCCGGTGAACCCCGGCAGCAGCAAGGCGGTCCCCTTGGACCGCCCGTCCGGCACGGCGTCGAGCACGGCGAACTCGCCGCGTGCGGTCGACAGTCGGTGGGCGCGGACACCGGCGGGCGGAACGAACGTGTAGGGCCTGCTCATGCGGACGAGGCTATCGGGCGCCGCTGACAGCCGCTCGGCGGGTGGGCGGTCCGGGGCCGGTGCCGGATGGGTGCCGCGGGCGGTCGGCACCCGGACCGGCGGAAGGCACGGCACGGCACGGCATGGCACGTCACGGCACGGCAGGGGCGGAGTGGGAGGCGGAGGCGGGGGTGGGGGAAACGCCGATGGCCCGGCCCCCCAGGAAGGGGGACCGGGCCATCGGGCGGGAGATCAGCTCTCCGTGGGCTCCGTGGCGACAGCCTTGCGGGTGCGTCGACGGGTGGCGGGCTTGGCGTCCGTCTCGTG